>NZ_CP016286.1:1893000-2208500 GCF_001679785.1 Rhizobium leguminosarum | reverse complement strand
TATCGACACCACCCTCGTCATCACCTTCTGGATCACCGGCGTCGTCTTCGTGGCGGTGGTTTCGTTCATGGCCTATTGCGTCTTCCGCTTCCGGCACAAGCCGGGCAACCGGGCACATTACGAGCCCGAGAACCGCAGGCTGGAATTGCTGCTGGGAGGGGGAACGGCGGTCGGCGTTGCGGCGATGCTGGCGCCTGGCCTCATCGTGTGGAACCAGTTCATCACGGTGCCTGCAGATGCCGCATCGGTCGAGGTCGTCAGCCAGCAGTGGCTGTGGAGTTTCCGCCTGCCCGGAGCCGACGGAAAGCTCGGACGCGCCGAAACCGGCGACGTCACCCCCGAAAACCCGCTCGGCCTTGATAAAAACGACGCGAGCGGCCTTGACGACGTCATCATCGAGGGCGGCGAGCTACATCTGCCGATCGGCAAGCCGGTGCACATATTGCTGCGCTCGGTCGATGTGCTCCATGATTTCTACGTGCCGGAATTCCGCGCCAAGATGGACATGATACCCGGCATGATCACCTATTTCTGGTTCACGCCGACGCGGACAGGGACCTTCGACATTCTCTGCGCCGAACTCTGTGGCGTCGGCCATGGGCAAATGCGCGGCACCGTCGTCGTCGAAGAGGATGCGGATTACCAGACCTGGCTCGGACAGCAGCAGACATTCACCCAGCTTACGGCGTCATCAGGAGAGATGCCGCCGGCAAACTGAACCCCGTAGCGGTCGCAGACCGCTGGGAGACGAAGGGGAGAGAGATCATGGTCGAGATTCCATCCGACAGCGCAGGCGTCATCCCCTCTGCCGAAGTCGAGGATGTCGAGCTCTATCATCCGAAAAGCTGGTGGACAAAATATGTGTTCAGCCAGGATGCAAAGATCATCGCTGTGCAATATTCGCTGACGGCGATCGCAATCGGCCTGGTGGCGCTGGTGCTTTCCTGGCTGATGCGGATTCAGCTCGCCTTTCCCGGTTATTTCGCCTTCATCGATGCCGATCACTATTACCAGTTCATCACCATGCACGGCATGATCATGGTGATCTATCTCTTGACCGCGCTCTTCCTCGGCGGCTTCGGCAATTACCTCATTCCGCTGATGGTCGGCGCGCGCGACATGGTATTTCCCTACGCCAACATGCTGAGCTATTGGATCTATCTGCTCGCAGTGCTGATCCTCGCCGCGGGCTTCTTCGTCCCCGGAGGCCCGACGGGGGCCGGTTGGACGCTCTATCCGCCACAGGCCGTTCTCTCCGGCACACCCGGCGGCAAGGACTGGGGTATCCTGCTGATGCTCTCCTCGCTGATCGTCTTCATCATCGGCTTCACCATGGGCGGGCTGAACTATGTGGTGACCGTACTGCAGGGGCGCGCTCGCGGCATGACATTGATGCGCATGCCGCTTACGGTCTGGGGCATCTTCACCGCGACCGTGATGGCGCTGCTCGCCTTTCCCGCCCTCTTCGTCGCCTGCGTCATGATGATGTTCGACCGGCTGCTCGGCACGAGCTTCTTCATGCCCGCCATCGTCGAGATGGGCACGCAGCTGCAGCATGGCGGCGGCAGCCCGATCCTCTTCCAGCACCTCTTCTGGTTCTTCGGGCATCCGGAGGTCTATATCGTCGCATTGCCGGCCTTCGGCATCGTCTCGGACCTGATCAGCACGCATGCACGCAAGAACATCTTCGGCTACCGCATGATGGTCTGGGCGATCGTCGTCATCGGCGCACTCAGCTTCATCGTCTGGGCGCACCACATGTATGTCAGCGGCATGAACCCGGCCTTCGGCTTCTTCTTCGCCACCACGACGCTGATCATCGCCGTTCCGACGGCGATCAAGGTCTACAACTGGGTGCTGACGCTCTGGCGTGGCGACATCCACCTGACGCTGCCTATGCTCTTTGCGCTCGCCTTCATCGTCACCTTCGTCAATGGCGGCCTGACCGGCCTCTTCCTCGGCAATGTCGTCGTCGACGTGCCGCTGTCGGATACGATGTTCGTCGTCGCGCATTTCCACATGGTCATGGGGGTCGCGCCGATCCTCGTCATCTTCGGGGCGATCTATCACTGGTATCCGAAGGTGACGGGACGCATGCTGAACGACGTGCTCGGCCATATCCACTTCTGGATCACCTTCCTCGGCACCTATGCGATCTTCTTTCCGATGCACTATCTCGGCCTGCTCGGCGTGCCGCGCCGCTACTTCGAGATGGGAGAGACGGCCTTCGTTCCGCCTTCGGCCGATACGCTGAATATCTTCATCACCGTCATGGCGCTGATCGTCGGGGCCGGACAGATGGTCTTCCTGTTCAATCTGGTCTGGAGCCTTTTCCGGGGCAGGGAGTCCGGCGGCAATCCGTGGCGGGCAACGACGCTCGAATGGCAGACGCCGCAGACGCCGCCCGCCCATGGAAACTGGGGAAAGGATCTGCCGGTCGTCTACCGCTGGGCGTATGACTACAGCGTGCCCGGGGCGGCCGAGGATTTCATTCCGCAGAATGTGCCGGCAAGCGGCGCCGTCACACGGGAGGTTCCGGCATGAACGTCACGCTGATCTTCCTCGCGGCTATCGCCGCCATCATTATCTGGTGGCTTTCCGGGCAGCGGCTGACCTCGAAGCCCTGGCTGGAAACCGGGTCAGTACAGCTGCCGGTTCATGTCGGCATCGACCGGCAACAGTCGCCCGTACCGGCGGTGAAAATCGGCCTCTTCGTGTTTCTCGGCGTCGTCGGCGCCGTCTTCAGTCTTGCCGTCAGCGCCTATTTCATGCGCATGGCGTCGACCGACTGGTGGGCGACGCCTGTTCCCCGGCTGCTCTGGGTGAACACCGCCGCGCTGGCCTTAAGCAGCGCTGCTCTGCAATGGGCGAAAAGAGAAGCAGTACATGGCCGCATCGAGGTGCTGCGACCGGCGCTTGCTGCAGGACTTGCGCTTGCCATCTTCTTCCTCGTCGGACAGATCCAGGCATGGCGGGAGCTGACGGCGGCCGGCTACGTGCTGGCCGATAACCCTTCCAACAGTTTCTTCTACATGCTGACCGGGCTGCACGGCCTGCATATCCTCGGCGGGCTTGCCGTGCTCGCGCACACGACGGCCCGGGCATTTTCAACGGCTGTGGCGACGGACAGGCTGCGCCTCAGCGTCGATCTTTCCGCCATCTACTCGCATTTCATGCTCGCCGTCTGGCTCGCCCTCTTCGCGCTCTTTGCCGGATGGGCGAATGATTTCGTCGATCTCTGCCGCACACTGCTCAGTTAGGAGATTTGCAGATGGCACATCCTGTCCAGACACACGGCGAGCCAGGCCTCAGCCCGGTCGGCCTGCGCGGTGTCGCGGCCGATTTCAGCTCGGATCAGCGCGCTTTCAAGACCGCCTCCTGGGGCAAGGCGATGATGTGGATCTTTCTGCTCAGCGACACCTTCGTGTTCGGCTGTTTCCTGATCGCCTATATGACCGCCCGCATGTCGACGCCGGTCGCCTGGCCCAATCCGAGTGAGGTCTTCGCGCTCCACATCGGCGGCCAGAACGTGCCGCTAATCCTGATCGCGATCATGACTTTCGTGCTGATCTCGAGCAGCGGCACCATGGCGATGGCGGTCAATTTCGGCTATCGCCGCGACCGCCGCATGACGGCGATGCTGATGCTGCTCACGGCCCTTCTCGGCGCAGGCTTCGTCGGCATGCAAGCCTTTGAATGGACGAAGCTGATCACCGAAGGCGTGCGACCCTGGGAGAACCCGTGGGGGGCGGCACAGTTCGGGTCGACCTTCTTCATGATCACCGGCTTTCACGGCACCCACGTCACGATCGGCGTCATCTTCCTGCTGATCGTCGCCCACAAGGTCTGGCGCGGCGATTTCGACGTGGAACGGCGCGGCTTCTTCACCAGCCGGAAAGGCCGCTACGAGGCCGTCGAGATCATGGGCCTCTACTGGCACTTCGTCGACCTGGTCTGGGTCTTCATCTTCGCGTTTTTTTATCTGTGGTGAGGTCGTCATGAGCGAGACAACGGCGCATGCGCAAAACCAAACGGTGCATGCACAAATAGACACCGGACAACAGCACCCGATCCGGCTCTATCTCTTCGTCTGGGGCCTACTCTTCGTGCTCAGTGCCTTTTCCTACATGGTCGATTATCTCGGCGTCCAGGGTTATCTCAGGTGGACGCTGATCCTCGTGTTCATGATGCTGAAGGCTGGGCTGATCGTCGCCGTCTTCATGCACATGGCCTGGGAACGGCTGGCGCTCGTCTACGCCATCCTGCTGCCGCCGCTGCTGGTGCTGGTTTTCGTGGCGCTGATGGTATCGGAAGCGGACTACACGATCTTCACCCGGCTGGCGTTCTTTGGTGCTGCGCCGTAGGGGCTGTTAGATAGGATGGACAGATCGGAGCGGACTTCGGCCATGACCCAGGAAATCCGCCTTTTTGGCGCTATTGCGGTCCGACCCGCCGTCCTTGCTCTCATATCCCAGTTCGAAACGGACACAGGATTCGCAGTTGCGGTCAAGTGGGAGCTCAATCCTGTCGTCAAGAAGCAGATTGAAGCTGGGGAGCCTTTTGACCTCGTCATCACCAATCCGAACCTGGTTGAGGATCTGGCCGCCTTGGGAAAGGTCAAGGCGGGGAGCGAGGTCGCGTTTGGCCGGATAGCAATGGGGGTGGCGGCCAAGGCAGGCGGTCGGCCGCTCGACATCGGGTCGGTGGAAGCATTCAAACATGCGTTGAAGAGCGCCAAATCGATCGCCTACGCCAGTGAAGGAAGCAGCGGCGGCTACTTCTCCGGTTTGCTGGAACGCTTGGGAATAGCCGATGAGGTGAAGCCAAAGCTGGTGGCCATATCAGGAGGGCAGACGGCGCCGGCCGTAGGCCGCGGGGAGGCCGAGTTGGGTGTCGTTCCCGTGACCTCGATTCTCGCCGCCGCTCCCGAGGTCATGCTTGTCGGTCAGTTTCCGGCAGAACTGCAAAGTTACATCGACTTCGCCATTGGCATCAGCGCCGCGTCAACGGACGCAGAAGCTGCAAGGCAGCTGTCGGAATTTCTGACGTCGACAGCCGTTGATGACATCCTGGCGGCAAAGGGCGTCGAGCGTTGCTGAAAGCGTGCTTGGCTGACGACGAGAACGCCAACCCAACCTCCTTCATTCCTGTGCTCGTCACAGGAATCCAGTGTGCCCAAGTCCTTGGGCGCGGGAGAACGACCTCGTCGTATGAGAGTCATTCACGGCGCGGACGCGCCGTGGCTGGATTCCTGTGACGAGCACAGGAATGGGGGAGGAGAAGTAGGCACCGTCACCATAGGGGCGTTGGAGAATGCCGCGCTCGGGCGCTGGAGGATGCCGGGCTTTTGCTTCCGTCCGTAGGGCAGCAATCGGGCGATCTCCGTTGCCGTGCATCTTCGATCAACGTCTCGAAGATAGGTGGTCTCCCTTCTTCTCCCAGGACCGCAGCGCACGCCAGAGCACCGTGTTGTCGGCATAACCCAGCACACGCGCAATCTCGGACATCGGTGCAACTTTTTGGTCGCCGAGATAGTGGGCGGCGAGCGTCTGGCGGTGCTGGCGAACGAGATCACGAAGCGACACGCCTTCCTCCGACAGCCGTCGCTGGAGGCTTCGCGGCGACATCTTCAGTTCAGCGGCAAGCGTTGCGACCGTGACCGGTTTGCGGCCGAGATAGATGCTGATCAGGGCCTGGACCTTTTCCTTGAGTATATCCCCGGCCGCTGGCTCGTTGATGAGATCGCCGATATGCCGCTCCAGGATTTCGATCAGGCTTTTGTCTTCCGCACGGTGCACACGGTCAGCCTCCGCCTTGTTCATGACGATCCGGTTGCCGGATTGGCCGAACAGGATCGTCGCGCCACAGATGCGTTCCAGCACGCCGGCGTCGCGCGGGGCGTGATGCTCGAGCTGAATTTCGATCGGCCGCCAGCCACGGCGGAAGCACGAACGGACGAGCTGACAGGAGGCGGCGATCGTGAATTCGCTGTCCTGCCGGCGCGGCCACATGCTGGGATCGACGATCCGGTAGCTCCAGACAAAATCGCCATTCTCCTCGAACACGCCGGAACTGGTCGCGCCTTGTACCGCGTTGACATATTTCGACAGCCGCTCGAAAGCGCTGCGAATGGTCGGCGAGAGCGCAAAGAGCATGCCGATGGGGCCGATGTCGGCGGGCTTGAACCCGGTGCCCATACGGGCTCCCAGTGCCGGTTCACCTGTTATCGTCGCGGCCTCCTCGAACAGCGCGACATAACGCGCCATGGGCAGGACAGCGTAGGGATCTTCCAGTTGTGAGCGAAGAATGCCGTGCGAAGCGAGAAGAAGGTCGGTTTTCCCGGATCTTTTATCGATTTGTTGCACCAGCGGGATCAAGACGGAGGCTCGAATTGAAGCAACTGCGGGCATGCGGCTGATCAAATGCGATGCAACTGCCATTTTCAGCGTCTCCGGTGACCTTCGTGGCGCGAATTGTCGATTCATTGGCATAAACTGCAATTTCGGGGCCAGATCGCCGCGCTTACCTTCTTGGCAACAAACAAGCAAAGAGGGGTTCTCCATGACACTGGAATCAAGCATGCCCGCACCATCATCGCCGGAGCGTCGTCTGGCCAAGGACTCGGTGGGCCTCGCCCATATCGTGTTCTTCGTCGTTGCCGCGGCCGCGCCGCTGACGGCCGTCGTCGGCGCTTCGCCGGCCGCTTTTGCTTTCGGCAATGGCGCCGGCGTTCCCGGCGCTTTCGTGCTTGCCGGCCTGCTCTACCTGCTCTTCTCGGTCGGCTTCACCGCCATGAGCCGGCATGTGGGCGGGGCAGGAGCCTTCTACACCTATATCACCCATGGCATCGGCAAGCCGGCTGGCGTGGGTGGCGCCTTCATGGCGCTGGTCACCTATAGCGCGGTTCAGATCGCCATCTATGGCCTGTTCGGTTTCTTCATGGCCAATGCCATAGCACCGCTTGGGCTGGTCCTGCCCTGGTGGGCCTTCGCCTTTGGAGCACTGGTCGTCGTGCTGGTCTGCGGTCAGCGCAACATCGCCTTCTCAGGCGCGATCCTCGGCGTCTGCATGATTGCCGAAATCGCCATATTGCTGGTGCTGGATCTTGCCATCGTCTTTTCAGGCGGCGGACCGGAAGGCATCAGCTTCTCCTCCTTCATGCCATCGTCGGTCTTTGCGCCCGGTCTCGGCGTGGCGCTGGTCTTCGTCATCGGTTCCTTCATCGGCTTCGAAGCTACGGCCATTTTCGGCGAGGAAGCCGAAGATCCGGAAAAGACCATTCCCCGCGCCACCTATGTCGCGGTGCTGCTGATTACCCTCTTCTATGCCCTCTCCACCTGGGCAATCGTGCAATTCTACGGTCCGGGCAAGGTGCAGGCCGCTGCTGCTGCCGGCCTCGACAGCTTCTACTTCACCGCCGCCAATTCCGTGCTTGGCCCATGGTCGAGCCAGGTGATGAACGTGCTGCTGATCACCAGCCTGTTTGCCTGCATCCTGTCCTTCCACAATACGCTCAACCGCTATTTCTTCGCTCTCGGCCGTGAAGGTCTGGCCGCCAAGGTGCTTGGCAAGGTTCACAGCAAACATGGCTCCCCATATGCTGCAGGTCTTCTGCAAAGTCTGGTCGCGGCCGTCGTCCTTGCCCTGTTCGTCATCTTCGGTGCCGATCCCTACACTGTCGTGTTCTCGTGGATGGCAGCGCTGGCAGGTATCGGTATCCTGCTGGTGCAGGTGCTTGTCTCCGTCGCGATCATCATGTTCTTTCGCAAGACGCCTAACAGCTACAGCGCCTGGACCACGATGACCGCGCCAGTGCTCGCGCTCCTCGGTCTCATGGGGTCGCTGGTGCTGGTCAGTTCCAATCTTTCACTCCTTTCCGGCAGCGAAAGCCCGATCGTCAAGGCTTTCCCCTATGCCATGGTGCTGGTGGGGTTTTTGGGCGCGCTGTTTGCGATGCGGGTCAAGAGATCCAAGCCCGTTCTCTACGCCTCCCTTGGGAAGGTCTTCGAATGAGTGCGGTTGCTGAATTTGCACCCGTCGATCGCCTTCTGGTTCTCGCGGTTGGGATCCTTGCGGGCGCAACATTGCTGGTTGCCGTCGAGGCACACGCCTTCTGCTCTCTGTTCTGCATTCATGCAGACCAGATGATGATCGAGACGCAGATCTGCTCCGGTCGATCCTGATCACCACAGCTTGCGACGCGCCATGTTGCGTCGTCTCTTCCAAAAACAAGAGGTATACCAATGGACGCCGTTGTCGCAGTCACCCATCCGCTCGATCCTCTAAGCCTCGACGAGATCGCTTCTGCCGTTGCCATACTCAAGGATACGCAGACACTCGCAGCCACCTTCCGCTTTCCGATCACCCGGCTGGAGGAACCGACCAAAGCGGATCTTGCCGCCTATCGCCTGGGCGACGGGCTGGCGCGCCTCGCCTTCATCCTGGCAATCGACATCAGCAATGGCGAAACCTTCGAGGGCATCGTAGACCTGACTGCCGGCACGGTATCCTCCTATATCCGGCTGCCTCTCGATGAACTGCCCTATGGTCAGCCGCCAATCATGCTGTGCGAATTCGAAACCGTTGAAGGCACCGTCAAATCCGATCCGCGCTGGATCGCTGCCGTCAAGAAGCGCGGCATTACCGATGAGGATATTCCGCTCATCCAGATCGATCCTTTTTCCTCGGGCTATTTTGGCCGCGAATTCGAGAAGGGAAAGCGCATCGTCCGCGCCGTCTCCTATTGGCGCGAGGATGTCCGTGACAACGGCTACGCGCATCCGATCGAGGGCGTGGTGGCGGTGGTCGATCTGATCACCAACCGAGTGGTCGATCTCGTCGACGATGAAAAGATCATTCCGGTCCCGAGGAAGAAGCGCAATTATGGCCGTGAAACCTTCCCGGAACCGCGGCCCGATCTCACGCCGCTGAATATCGTTCAGCCGCAAGGGCCGAGCTTTACGGTCGACGGCTGGAAAGTCGAATGGCAGAACTGGAGTTTCCGTGTCGGTTTCACTCCGCGCGAGGGGCTTGTTCTGCATGAACTCGGCATCAAGGATCAGGGCAGGCTGCGGCCCGTCGTCTTTCGCGCCAGTGTCACCGAAATGGTCGTGCCCTATGCCGATCCGACCGCGAACCACTATTGGAAGAGCGCCTTCGATGCCGGCGAATATGGCCTCGGACGCCTGGCCAATTGCCTCGAACTCGGCTGCGACTGCCTCGGCCATATTCACTATTTCGACGTGCCGGCGGCGGATGATCTCGGCCAGCCTTTCATCATGAAGAACGCCATCTGCATGCATGAGGAGGATTACGGCATCCTCTGGAAGCATTACGAATTCCGCAACGGTATTTTCGAAGTACGCCGTTCGCGCCGCCTCGTCATCTCCTTCTTCGCAACCGTCGGCAACTACGATTACGGCTTCTACTGGTATCTCTACCAGGACGGCACGATCCAGCTCGAAGCCAAACTCACCGGCATCATCCAGACGGCGGCGGTCGCGACCGGCGAAACCTATCCATGGGGCGGCATGGTCGATGACAATCTCGGCGGTCCGACCCACCAGCATTTCTTCAATGCGCGCCTGCACATGGATGTCGACGGTGGCAACAATACTGTGACCGAGCATGAGTTCGTGCCGCGTCCCTGGGGTGAGGACAATCCCTATGGCAATGTCTTCGATACCAGGAGCCGTGTGCTGAAGCGCGAACTCGATTCCCCGGCAGTCGCTAATGGCGAGACCGGCCGTTACTGGAAAGTCTCCAACCCCAACATCCAGAACAGCGTCGGCAAGGCGCCGGGCTACAAGATTGTCGTCATGCCGTCGCCGGTTATGCTTGCCCAGCCGGATTCGACCGTTGCCCAGCGCGGCGGCTTCGCCAAGAAACACATCTGGGTCACGGCCTTCGATGCCAGGGAAAAATATGCGAGCGGCGATTATCCGAACGTGCATGCCGGCTGCGACGGCCTGCCGGGTTACGTCAAGCAGAACCGCGAAATCGAGAATGCCGATGTCGTGTTGTGGCATTCCTTCGGCCATACCCATGTCTGCAAGCCCGAGGATTTTCCGATCATGCCGGTGGAATATGCCGGTTTCACGCTGAAACCGAACGGCTTCCTCGCATCCAACATCGCCATGGACCTGCCGCCGGAAGAAAACAGCCAGAGCGTCGACAATCGCCTGCAACCTTCGCCCGATGACACCGGAAACGGTTCCTGCTGCCACACATAGCTGTAATGCTACGGCTGTTCCTTTTTAAATAGCTTTTTGGTAGTCCGACGGATTGTAAGAAAGGTAGGAAACAGAATGCAGTGGCTTCTCCAGCAGATCGAAGATACCAGCAAGCTGGCCGAGGCGCTCGACCAGCTTGGAATCTCCTACACATGGCACAAGGTCGTACCGTTCGCCGGCGAGCTCATTCCCGAGCCGGTCGTTGCGGATCCGGGTTCAGTGGTCATGTTCGGCTCCTACACGCTGTGGAAGAACGCCGAGGCGAACGGTTACCGGCCGGGTGTCTTCAAGCTGCGTCCTTTCGTTCACGAACAGGTGTGGCATCCTTACCTCCTCAACGGTGCCGATGCGCTGTTCCTGACACTCCGGGATGTCCCTCAGCGTCTGGCGGATGACGGCAGGGACTGGTTCCTGCGCCCGGTCGACGACAGCAAGGAGGAGCCCGGCAACGTCAAATCGACCGGCGAGATCATCCGCATGGCAGAGAGGGTACTGGCGCTCGACGAAGATGAAATCCCGAACGGATCGCTTCGTCACGACACGCTGCTGATGCTGACCGAGCCTGTTCGCATCCTTAGCGAATGGCGTCTCTGGGTCGTCGACGGCCGGATCGTCACCTATTCGCTCTACAAGGCCGGATCGCGTGTGGTCCACCGCCACGACATCGATGACGATGCGCTGGACTTTGGGCAACGCATGGTCGACATCAATCCTGACTACTCCCAAGCTTATGTCATCGATATCTGTCGGACCGAAGAGGGACTGAAGCTGCTCGAGACGAACTGTCTCAACGCCGCCGGGTTCTACGCCGCAGATCTCGTGAAGCTGGCGAGGGCGATCGACGGCCTGGCCCGCACCTGACGTCTTTCCGGCGAGGGAATGACGCTGTAGAGTTGCAGAATGTTTGCCCGACTATCCCACCCGGAGGCTCCGTATGGCTGAGGTCCTGTTGTTTCACCACGCACAAGGGCTGACCCCGGGTGTGCGTTCGTTTGCCGACGATATCAGGGCAGCCGGTCACATCGTGCATACGCCTGATCTGTTTGACGGGCGCACATTCCCAAGCATCGAAGCGGGGATCGCCTATATCGGCGAGATCGGATTCGACGCCATGCGGGAGCGCGGCGTGCGCCTCGCCGACGACTTGCCTGCCGGGCTCGTCTATGCCGGGTTCTCCTTCGGTGTGCTGCCGGCGCAGAAGCTGGCGCAGACACGGCCCGGCGCCCGTGGGGCTCTGCTCTTCTACTCCTGCCTGCCGATCAGCGGCGAGTGGGCCTTCGGACCCTGGCCGGCCGGCGTCGCGGTGCAGATCCACGGCATGGACAACGATCCGATTTTCGTCGGCGAGGGCGACATCGACGCCGCCCGCGAGATCGTGGAAAAGGTCGAGGACGCGGAGCTTTTCCTGTACCCAGGCGATCAGCACTACTTCGCCGACAGCTCGCTGCCGTCCTATGATGCGGATGCGACCGCGCTGCTCACCCTCCGCGTGCTCGAATTCCTGAATCGCGTCTGATCCAGACATTCCGCGGGAGATCCGTTTTGGCTCCGGTATAGCCGTCCTGAGATAGATGCCGTTCATCCTGCAGCGCGGCTTCGGCGCGGAGCGGACTATTCCGACGCCACGCAGAAATTGTTGCCTTCGGGATCATTCAAGACCGTGTAGCCATCCGCTTCCCGGACGAAGCTCGCTCCGAGGGATAAAAGCCGTTCTACCTCCCTGGCCCGATCGGGGGTGGCAATATCGAGATGTAGTCGGTTGCGGGCGGGACGTTCTCCCTGGCGAAGTTGGAAGCAAAGGCGGGTTCCGGGACCTTCGACCATCACGGTCGGGTCAGTCTCGGGTGTCAATCCGAGAGCGGCAAGGCGGGCCAGTTCTTCGTCGTCATATGGCATCACGTCGTAGCCATCGAGCGCCTCCGCCCAGAACCGGGCGACACGCGAGGGAATGTCGCAATCGATGACGATTTCTTTCAGCCTTGCCATGGAATCCTTCAAGAATTGTTGGGCCGGCGACGGCAAACGCGTTCGACGAGCGCGCCACCGACGGCCGGCAGCAATGCGAAAAGCATGAGCTGCGGTGTCTCCGTCAGCGCCAACAGGCCAGACATGAGGAAGGCGACCAATAATCCTGCCAGCACCCCGGCTGCATAGGGAAGATAATCCTTCAAGAAAGCCTCCGTCTTGTGCTGATCTCAAACAGAAGGGGCATTATTGGCTTGAGATAGAGATCTTTGCGGTATCGGCAATGGCTGGTTGCGGCCGAACCTCACGTCGTCCGATCGCTTTATGGGGATGCCACCACGTTGGTTTACGCGACAGGTCGACCCAAACGACGTGAGCCGGTGCACGTGTTTTGCAGGAGACGACCGATTTCTTTCGCGCTATGAAGACTGACCGCATATCCCCGCTACATCCGACACCGAGGTCCTTCACATGGCTTTGAAAATCCTTTTCGTTGGCGGTACCGGCCAGATTTCATATCCATGCGTCGAGCGCGCCGTGCTTCAGGGCCACGATGTCAGCGTCTATAACCGCAGTTTGAGAGGCGACCCATTGCCTGCGGGGGTTACCTCGATCGTCGGCGATCTTGCGGCGCCTGCCTATGCGGACTTGGCCAAGGCCAATTATGACGTCGTGTGCCAGTTCATTGCCTTTACGCCCGATCAAGTCGCGCGTGACATCGATGTGTTTGCCGGGCACTGCGGCCAGTACATCTTCATCTCTTCGGCTTCGGTCTATGAAAAGCCGCCGCGCCATTATGTGATTACCGAGCAGACACCGGCGATCAACCCCTACTGGCGCTATAGCCAGGACAAGATTGCCTGCGAGACGCTGCTCAAGAATTCCGAGAATCTCGCCTGGACCATCGTCCGTCCCAGTCACACTGTTCGCACCGGCCTGCCGATCATGATGGGCGACAGCGACGTCATGGCGAGACGCATGCTGGACGGCGAGCCCACCATCGTAGCCGGCGATGGCCACACGCCCTGGACACTGACCCGCTCGGTTGATTTCGCGGTGCCCTTTGTCGGGCTTTTCGGCAAGCCGGCGGCGTTGAACGAGATCTTCCACATCACCTGCGACCGCGCTCACATCTGGAACGATATTCAAAAGACGATCGCCAGATTGCTTGATGTCGAGGCCAAGATCGTACACGTGCCGACGGACACCCTGGTCCGGTACAATCCGGAGTGGGTTGGCCCGCTGCGGGGCGACAAGGCATGGTCGGCGATCTTTGACAATTCAAAGGTCAAAAGCGTGGCGGGCGACTTCACCTGCGCCGAGAGCCTTGATGAAATTCTGGTGGAGCCGATCATGCATCTCAAGCAGCGCCTGGCCAAGAACCGTCCGCCAAGGGGCGATCTCGATGCTTTGGTCGATCGGATTTGCGCAGCACAAAGCGCTCTCGGCTAGGCAGGTTCTGGTAGAGCAACTTTCCGAAAGACAAGGCTCAGGCGGTCGTGCCCGCGCTGATCACCCGGACTTGCGATGTCGCCGATCTCGACAGCCTGTCGGATTGGCTGGAAAACAACCATACCGACCTTAACGGCGGATTGAGACTTGTGGCCGCGACCCGAAGGGTCGGACGAGGTATCACGGCATGCCGCTCACAAAAAATTCCAACCTAAAACGCGTCCTAAAACATGATGGAGGTCGCGCCGGCTGAGGATCTCGGCAATGATGGCCATCCATTCGCCACTCCGATCCTATCAGGCCATGCTGTTCATTCCGCTTCCCTTCGTCGTTGCCCTGCTGCTGCTCATCCTCTTCGTCACCGTCCTCAGGCGCGACGAGGAGGCGCAGCCCAACCTGCCGTTTCTGGCACTGATCCTGCTCGCCGCGCTGCAATCCGTCCTCTCCGGCCTGCGCTGGGGCTACGGGGTGCAGGCGGTGGGCGTGATCGCGCCTGTCACCGCGGCGATGGTGCCGCCACTTGCCTATGCCGGGGTTTCCAGGCTGGTGAGGACGAGCCGGCGGCCGCTGCCGACGCGCATTGCACTGCATGCGGTGCCCGCCGCGGTCATCCTGCTTTTGATGGCGTTCCGGCGGGATGCGATCGATCTCGCGCTGGTGCTTGTTTTCGTCGGTTATGCCCTGGCGATCCTGCTTCTGATGCGGCCGGGCGCGGATGCGCTTCGGCTTGCGCCCTTCGAGGGAGCGGTGCCGGCCTATCGGGCCATCATCTTCGCGGCGGTGGCGCTGTGCCTGTCGGCCTCAGTCGATATCTTCGTCTTTCTCGATTTCACATGGGCGCATGGCGAGCATGCGCTGACGCTGATCAGCGTCAGCAATCTCGCGGTTCTCGTCATCCTCGGCATTGCGGCAGCCGCCGCCAGCCGAAGCCGGGCGCCGGCCGAGACGGTGGAGGCGGTGCTGAAGTCCGAAACGACCGAAGACAAGGAGACGATCGCCACGGTCGATGCGCTGATGGAGGCAAAAAAACTCTATCGCGATGCCAATCTCAATCTCGACCGGCTGGCCCGCAAGGCCGGCATTCCCGCCCGCCAGATCTCGGCGGCGATCAACCGGGCGATGGACAAGAACGTCTCGCAATATGTCAATGACTACAGGATCGGCGAGGCCTGCCGGCTGCTTGCCGCGAGCCAGAAATCGGTGACCGAGGTGATGTTCGAGGTCGGCTTCCAGACCAAGTCCAACTTCAACCGCGAATTCCGCCGTGTCACGGATATCACGCCGCTTGCCTGGCGTGAGAGGAAGGGCGGATCCGGCGTCTCTTCGGCTTCGTCCTGAAGTGACGCCTGTCCTCTCTCCAGCCTCATCCTGAGCGCCCCGTAGAGACCTCGAAGGTCGGGGCTGGCAACCGGCGCTTCATCCAGCCAGTCCGTACCCACGCAATCACCCGCCTCGTGGTTCGAGACGGCCGTTCGCGCCTCCTTACCATGAGGGCTGACCCTGGGTGCCTTGCCGCGCCAAGTACACAATCGCGATCGAGGACTGTCAGAAACGCGTTCGAGGTCGCGGTTTCGTCGCCGTTGGTCATTCTGGCGGCATGAACACGACATCAGAACATGACCGAGACCTTGCCGCCAAGCTGAGATCGCTTTCGATCGAGCCCGCGGCCTTCAAGACGGAACCGCCGGAGCCCCGTGTCCGGCGGCGGGTGATCCCCGAAGCAATACTGGCCCTGGCCGCGACGGCATCGCTGGTGGTGGTGCTTCTCTATCGGCCCGAAACGCCGGAGCGCATCGAGACTGTGCATGCGGGTCTCATAGGCAAGGACGAGGGCGCAATATCCGTCAATGGAGCCGACGTGCCCGCCGCCGGTCCTATCCGGGCTCCGCCCTCCAATAACCCAGCGGAGAGGGCATTGCCGTCCCGGGAGGTCACCGGCTCCGGCTACGTCGTGGCCCCCGATATAGCCACCATCTTCTCCAAATATGAAGGTCGGATCGCTGCCGTCGAGTTTGAGGCGGGCGACAGGGTCGTATCGGGGCAGGTGCTGGTGCGGCTCGATGATGCCGGCGCCCGCTTTGCGCTTCAGGGGGCCAAGATCGCTCGGCAATCGGCGGAGTTGGCGCTGACGGCGAAGACTATCGAATTGGCGCAGGCGCGGTCTTCCCTCACGCGCACCGAGCGGCTGGCCGGGCGCGATGCGATGTCGGCGCAGAGGCTGGAGGAGGCGAAGACGGCGTTCGACACTGCCGAGAATGCCGCCCTGCAGGCACGGCAGGACGTGGCCAAGGCCGATCTCGATATCGACAGGGCGCGCGAGCAAGTGGAATCGCTGACCGTCCGGGCGCCGATATCAGGCACCGTCACGCGGCTTACCGCACATGTCGGCGACACAGTGCTGTCGCGCGAGGACAGCGTGCGGGAGAATGAAAGCCTGCTTGCGATTGCCGACATGGCAACCATGGTCATCGATGCCGATGTGGCCGAGGCGAATATCTCCTTGATCCGGCCGGGCTTGCGTGGCGAATCGGTGCTCGACGGCTTTCCCGACCGGCCTTTTGCGGTCGAAGTATCGAAGATCGCGCCGGTGATTTCGCGGGAGAAGGGGACGGTGACGCTTCGCCTGTCACTTTCCTCACCGCCGTCAGACATGCGCCCCGCCATGGCCGCGCGCATCCGCCTTCTGGTGGGTGAGGCCGGGGATAGCACAGACCATCAGCAAGGAGCAGAGCGATGACCGACACTCAAGAACCCTATATCGCGCTTCGCGGCGTCAGGAAGGCATTCAGGATCGGCGTGGAGACGATCCCGATCTTTTCAGGGCTCAACCTTTCCATCGCACGCGGCGATTTCGTCGCCGTCATGGGGCCTTCGGGTTCGGGGAAATCGACGCTGCTCAACATGCTCGGCGGCATCGACAGCCCCGACGGAGGGGAGATCAGGATCGGCCGCAGCCATCTCGAGCAGATGGGCGAAGGCGCCAGAGCCGCCTGGCGGGCACACAGCATGGGTATCGTCTTCCAGTTCTACAATTTGCTGCCGATGCTGAATGCGGGGGAGAATATCGAGCTGCCGCTGCTGTTGAAGCCGCTCAAGCGCAAGGAGCGGCGGGCGCGCGTCGAGACCGTGATCGATCTGGTCGGGCTCTCCGGGCGGCAGCGGCAGTTTCCATCCAGCATGTCCGGCGGGCAGCAGCAGCGCGTCGGCATCGCCCGCGCCATCGTCGGCGACCCCGACCTCTTGCTCTGCGACGAACCGACCGGCTATCTCGACCGGAAATCCGCCAATGATATCCTCGAGATGCTGGGCTTTCTCAATCGCGAGCTTCGGAAGACCATCATCATGGTCACGCATGATCCCGAGGCCGCCTCCTTCGCCCGGCGTACGCTGCATCTCAACAAGGGCGAATTCGCCGAGGGGGCGGGCCGATGACCTTCTTCGAACTCATGCGGCGCAATGCCTGGCGCAAACGGCTGCGGGCCGTGCTGCTGATGTTTTCTGTCGGCATCGCCTTCCTGATCTATGGGCTGACGGCGAGCTTCGTCAGCGGCAGCCAGGGGGCGGCAGGCGCCAGCGACAATTTGCTTGGCGTTTTGAACAAATCGGGCCGGGGGCTGCCGCTGCCCTTCGCCTATCTGAACAGGATTGCGGCCGACGGCGATGTCGCCGCGGTCGCCTATACCGCGCGCATGCGCGGTTTCGTCGAGGTCGCGAAGAATGTGGTTGTCGTCAGCGCCGTCGATCCGAGCGCGATTGCCTCCGCCAACGGCAAAGAGTTCGGGCTGACGCCGGAGCTGATCGCAGCGCTCGAAGAGGGCGGCGACCGGGTGCTGGTCGGCAGCGCGTTGGCGGAGGCGCAGAGCTGGTCGGTCGGCCAGCGTATCGGCGTCAGCAGCCAGGTCATGAAGGAGGACGGCAGCCGTGATTGGAGCTTCGTGATCGCGGGTATCTTCGAGGGTGCCGATGCCAGCACCGACACCTATTTCATGCTCGCTCGCTACGACACGATCAATGCGACCCGCGCCCGCGACAAGGATACGGTCGACGCCTTCGTGGTGCGCCCGCGCGAGGGCGTTTCACCAGGCCTGCTTGCGGCGCGAATCGACGCGCTGTTCGCCAATTCGGCGGCTCAGACCAGGACGCAATCGGAAAAGCAGTTTCTCGAGGCCTTTCTCCGGCAATTCGCCGATGTCGGCCTGATCGTCAGCCTCGTCGTCGGCGCGGCCTTCGTGACGATCCTGATGATCGTGGTCAACACCATGCTCTTTGCCGTGAGGGAGCGCAGCTTCGAAATCGGCGTCATGAAGGTGCTCGGTTTTTCCAGCGGGCGGATCATGGCGCTGATCCTCGGTGAGACGCTGTTCGTCTTCGCCGCCGGCGGCGCGGGTGGGCTTGCGCTTGCCAAGCTCGCGACGCTGTTTGCCGGGCCGGAATTCGGCCTCGCCTTCACCTCGTCGGTGCTGCTGAAATCCGTCGCCATCATCGCCGCCCTCGGTCTCATGACCGGGCTGTTGCCCGCCTTCAGCGCCATGCGCCTGCACATCGTCAACGCCCTCAGAACGAGATAATCCAATGTCATCAACGCTCAAGCAGATCTTTCTCATGATCAGAGTCAATCTCGGCAGCCTGCCGCGGCGGCTAGCGATCTCGTTGTCGATGGTGCTCTCGGTCGCCCTCGTGGTGGCGGTGCTCGCAGGCTTCCTGGCGATGGCGCGCGGCTTCGATGCCGCGCTTGCCGGGGCCGGCTCGCCCGATGTCGCCGTCATCCTCGGCGGCGGCACCAACCAGGAGGCCGGCTCGGATGTGCCGGCCGAGGCGATCCGCAGCCTTGCCGCCATGAGCGGTGACACGGGGATTGCCCGCGACGGTGCGGGCGGGCCGACGCTATCGCGCGAGACCGTCGTTCCCGTCGATATCAGGGCAAGCGACGGTGCCGACCAGACGTTGTCGCTGAGGGGCATGGACGTGGCAGGCCCGGGCTTGCGCGAGCGCGCCCTGCTTTCCGAAGGGCGGCTGTTTTCGTCCGGCGCCCGCGAGATCGTCGTCGGCGCCCGCATCGCCCAGACTTTCCCCGGCTTTGCCGTCGGCGAGACGGTGCGCCTCGGCGCGGTCGACTGGAGGGTCGCCGGCCATTTCACCTCAGGCGGCAGCGCCTTCGAATCCGAGATCTGGGCGGATCTGGAGGCGGTGCAATCGACTTTCGACCGGCAGGGGCAGGTGCAGAGCCTGCGGGTGCGGCTCGATGGCGGGAGCCATGCCGCGAGCGCATTGGTGACGCTGCGCGCGCGCCTGTCCGGTCTCTCGGGTCCGCCGCTCACCGCCGTATCCGAGGCCGATCTCTATGCCGCTCAGGCCGAGCGCACCGAGAGCCTGATCCGCCTGTTCGGCTGGCCGATCGCGCTCTTGATGGCGGTCGGCGCTACGGCCGGGGCGCTGAACACGATGATGAGCTCAGTCTCCGACCGGACCGTCGAGATCGCCACGCTGCGGCTGCTCGGCTTCGGCCGCCTGCCGGCCTTTGCCGCGACCTGGATCGAGGCCGTGCTGCTTTCCGTCGCGGGTGCGGCGTTCGGTATCCTCGCCTCACGTCTTGCCTTCGACGGTT
Organism: Rhizobium leguminosarum; assembly: GCF_001679785.1. Classification (NCBI taxonomy): domain Bacteria; kingdom Pseudomonadati; phylum Pseudomonadota; class Alphaproteobacteria; order Hyphomicrobiales; family Rhizobiaceae; genus Rhizobium; species Rhizobium leguminosarum. The sequence continues at coordinate 2,189,246 of NZ_CP016286.1, read as the reverse complement.
GGCAGGCAAGCACGCTGGGCGCCAACAATACCAAGATGGCCTTCCAGCTCGACGTCACCGCCGACGTCGCGCTCACCGCCGGGCTGCTGGGGCTTGCCATCGGCATCATCGGTGGAGCGTTGCCGGCGCTTGCTGCGACAAGGCTGCCGTTGACCTCGGCTTTGAGGGCGAGGGGGTAGAGGCTGGCTGCATGAGAACTCTCCGGGTAGGTGAAATGATCACTGCGACCCATCCGTCCGCCATCGACCCATTGCGATTATTCAGACCGTCGAATAGTAGCCACACATGCCCTCATCGACGCAATCCCTTGCCGACCATTAGGGAGCTTCGCGGGCGCCATGTCGGTACGGTCTCCGGTTTCGCGGCTGCCTGTGTCGGTCTTTACGCGATGTATCGAAAGGATCATCGTGCGCCAGGGATAGGAAGAGATGGCTAAGCCTAGTTTGGCGTTATCCCAATGCTGCTTTTGAGAGGCTGTTGCATTGTGAATACCTACCCACCTATATCTTCATCCCGAAAACAATGAGGATAGTTTGATGGGCTGGGGTGCAGCGGAATGGGGTGCAATCGCGAGTGCAGCCGCAGCGATAGCGACAGCCGCGGCAGGGTATATGGCTCTCGTGGCGGCAAATCGGACTATCAAAGCCACTAAAGAAGCAGCAAGCGAGAATGCAGCATTGCTGCGTAATCAGATTGAGGTTCAACGTCAGGAGCTTGCGGAAATCAAATCTGCAGCGATCGAAGCTGATAGGCGCCAGAAACTCCTTGCTGCCTACTCAATCTTTAGGCTTACCGGTGAGGTTCACGCCGTGGTTTCTTTCGCCACGAACAATCACCAAGGCGAGAACCCTATCATCCCACACTTCTCCGATAATCTTATTAGGAGAGTTGAAGCGTCCTATCCCCTTCAGAGCTATCTGAACAGGGAAAATCACATTGGGTTTCAGCTTCTAGACGCAGTCGTTCATGGCGAGACGCTGAATAACAAAGAGCAGGCGCTATACATCATCAATAGATTAAACGCGCTTCGCCAGGCTCTTACGCCTGCTATTGTCGGTTTGCCCAAAGGAGATGGCAGCCGAATTTACGGCAGTGATGGCATTACGCCTCTCGTTGCCACCCCTGACGCCGATATATAAGCGGGTGATTAAGGCGATGTAGTCAGTTGCAGAGGTTTGATGTTGGGGTGTCGCGCTGATCGCCGGCCTGGGGCTCCCCGCATGACCGGCAATCGAGACTTCAATGCAGCCGTGTGGCGTTTATTTATGCTCTCGACCATAGAAAGGCCTGTGTTTCCGGGCGACGTCATCACGGCGACCCGTCCCTGATCGGCCCGAAGGAGACATCAGCTTATTAATCCGCAAATGCCGCAAAGGGGCGGGGGCACGCTCTGGCGGCAAATGGAAATCCTTCGTTTGCCCTTGCACGGCGGTGGCGAGGACTCCGGATCAAGGTGAACCGCATCCACGGGTTGTTGTTCTCACAACAGGCGGAGCGCCGCCGCCTCATCTGTGCAGCCCATGGAAACTGTGGCATAACTCAGCCATGGCAATGAATGTCTTGGCGGTCCATCGCGACACGGTCGGGACGGAACAGGCGGCAGGCAATTCGCTTGCCGCCGCCTATTCCGTGGGCGTTCTCTGCTGGCTGCTGTCGGCCGGCGTCTATATCGCGGCGAAATGGGTTTCTACCGAGATGCCGCCCTGGGCGCTCTGCTTCTGGCGCGTGCTGATCGCCTTCGCGATCCTGATGCCGATCGTGCGCCGGCATTTTGGCGACATGGTCGCGCTGATGTGGGCTCGCCCGCTCGAACTGCTTCTCATTGGCGGTGTGGGACTGGCGATCTGCCAGGGCATGATTTTTGTCGGCCTCGAACATGCCGATGCCACTACTGCCGGCATCATCATCGCCCTGATCCCGATCATCACCATGATCCTTGCCCGTTTGATGCTGGCCGAGCCGATGGGACGCTGGCAGGTGATCGGATCGATCCTGGCCTTTCTCGGGATCGTGGTCATCATCATCAAGGGCAGTCCGGCCGCGCTGATGCGGCTCGACTTCAACCCGGGTGAACTGTGGATCGTCGCCGGCGCGTTCTGTTTCAGTCTTTATACCGTCCTGCTCCGCCGCGCGAAATTCGACATGAATCGCCTTGCGCTCCTGGTGCTGCTGCTCGGTGCGGCGGTGCTGACGGCGCTGCCCTTCTACCTGTTCGAGCTATTCTCAGACGAGCGCTCGACGCTCAACGGCAGCGGGCTCATCGCGCTCGCCTATGTCGCGATCCCCGGCGGGGCGGTCATGTACTACCTCTTCAATCGCAGCATCGAGGCACTGGGCGCGGCTCGGGCGGGCGTCCTCCTCTACATTCAGACCATCTTCATAGCCGTGCTCGCCTATCTGATCCTCGGCGAGCAGTTGCAACGCTATCACCTCGAAGGCGCGGCACTCATCATCGCCGGCTTGCTTCTCATCATCCTGCTGAAGCCGAAGATCAAGGCCGAAGCGGCTACTGCATAACTCCATAAATCGGGATCGACTTAAGGATAAAATTATGCAGCCATTCAAAGTGCTACAGCGTCCTTTGCGCGTCTGAAAAGACGCGCGGCGCTGTAGGGCCTGAGGTCTCCCCATCGCTGCGACATGGTTGACGCTGACCTCGGCTTTGAGGGCGAGGGGTAGGGTTTCACCTTGGAGTGCGCCTTTCGCTTACGCTCAAGGCGTTCGTCGCTGGCGCTCCTCACCCCCTGAGCGCGAGCGAAGGCAAGAATCACATGGCGCACAGACGGAAGGCGACGTATGCCTCGCGCAAACACGCCGCGATTTATTCACCTCGAAGTCGCCGATTTCTCGGCCCAAGTTGTAACTTTTGTCACACCAGGCAATTGCCTGTGGAATGAGGCGCGCGAACCCGCCCGCTGCCCCATTGACAACATCTTATCGCCTTTTTGCCGTGGCCGGTTTGCCCCCGCCGCATCCAATCGGCCGATCCTGGACGATCCCGGCGGCGACATTAGCGATCCGACGAATAGGGCAACATGGCGATATGACAGTCTACTATGTGAACTCAGCGAGTGGCTCCGACCGCAACAGCGGAACGGGCCAGAATTCGGCTTTTGCGACTTTGTCCAAAGTGGAATCCTTGAAGCTGAAACCCGGCGACAGCGTGCTTCTTGCCAAAGGAAGCGTGTTCAACGAGCAGTTCGATATCAAATATTCCGGCAGCGAGAGTGCGCCGATCAAGATCGGCAGTTACGGGACGGGTGCGGCACCCGTCATCCATAGCAGCGGCGACGGCATCCACAGTCTCTATGCCTCGAACATCGTCATCGAGAACCTGAAGATATCGAATATCGGTGGTTCGGGCATCTATGGCGGCAGTGTCACGAACTGGACGGTCCGCGACGTCGAGATCGCCAAGACGGGATTGTCGGAAAACGCAGGCGCCGTCACCTTCCGGAGCAGCAAGAACGTCACGGTCGAAGACAGCAAGATATCGGACGTCAAAGGCGACGGCTTCTGGATCGAGAAGGTCAACGGCATCAAGATTCTCAACAACACCGTCACCAGCGCGAACGGCTCGACGGCTGATGCCGTGCAAGTGAATGACAGCAGCAATATTCTGATCAAGGGCAATCATCTCGACCAGACCGACGCCAGCACTCCGAAGGGGGTGATAGCACTGGTGCGGGCAACGAATGCCGTGGTCGAGGATAATGTGCTCACCGGCGGCGGCTTCGGTATCAGCGCGCCCGCTGGCAAGAACATCGCCATCCGCGACAACGACATATCCGGATATCACGGTTACAGCTGGTCCTTCGCCGTTGGTCTCGGCGACCAGGGCAGTGCGCGGGACTATGATATTTCAGGCAACCATATTCATGACGGCGCATGGGGCGTTGCCGTCAGTGGCCCCAGCGGCGCCAGCTATACCCGCACGAATATCAAGGTCCACGACAACGTCTTCGACGACCTCTCGCAGGCGGCGCTGAAGGTCGACAGGCCAGCATCCGGCTCCTTCTACAACAATACGATCGAGACCGGCACCAAGGCCACCAGCATATCGCCGGCCATTGCCGATGCGCATACTTTCACGGTCAAAGGCAATCATACAGTCGCCAATGTCGAGACGGCGCTGGCAAGCCCGGTTGCGAAGACCGCGGCAGTCACAGAGGCCTCCGCGGACCCGGCGGTTGTCGCCGTCCATGACAATTTGAAAATCTTCACCGATACGGGCGACGCCCACCGCGGCAATCTCCTCGAAAACGACAGCTCGGATAACGACACTCTGGTGCTTCGGCGCTTCGGGGAGGAAACCGTCGGCAAGCACGGCCTGACGCTGACCGGGGAATATGGCGAGATCCATGTGGACCGGGAAGGCAACTATGCCTACACCCTCGATGAAACGAAGCTCCCTGACCATAGCGGACATGTGAGCGAGTCGTTCAGCTACGGGGTCAACGATGGAAGCTCGCATCATAGCGACGCGGATACGCTGACCGTCTTCATCCATCTGGATGGCTTGCTGAGCTGAGGTGAGGGTGCCGGGAGGCGTTCCTTCCGGGAAGGCGTGGACTCCCGGGGAAGCGTTGTTCTCGCCATCATATGGCTCCGCAGTGTTCCCTCATCCGGCTGCCGCCGGGTGAGGGCAAGGGGCTGCAATACGGCCTCAACCTTTCCGGCTTGCGACTGACCTGAAACGGGACGTCTCACCTCTGCGACCATACGTCGCCGAGGTGTACGATCATCGTTCATTCACCTTTCGCTCGTTATTTAGTAGATTGTTTTCGTATAAGTTGTCATTTCCAGGATACGCCTCCGCCAGGCGTTCTCGGGACCAAGGCAGGCCCACAGGTCTGTCAACCGTCGTGAGGGCAATATCGAAGGCCTTTTGACATGGCCTTTAGCCCCGACCGCATCCGATCCACGCGTCGCAGCCGATTCAGACGGCTGCGCGGGCAATTCGAGAACAAGGCGATATGGCAATTTATTATGTGAATCCAGCGATAGGCTCCAACAGCAACAGTGGGACGAGCGAGGCCACGCCGTTTGCATCGTTCTGGGCGGTAGAAAACTTGAAACTGCAGCCGGGCGACAGCGTGCTTCTCGCCGCCGGAAGCGTGTTCAACGACCAGCTCGACCTTAAATACTCCGGCAGCATTGCAGCTCCGATTACGATCGGCAGTTATGGTGTCGGCGATGCGCCGGTCATCCATAGCCCCAATGATGGCATCCACAGCCTCTATGCATCGAACATCGTCATCGAGAACATCAAGATCTCGGACACCGGTGGGGCAGCCATCTATGGCGGATATGTTTCGAACTGGACGGTCCGCAACGTCGAGGTCGATCACACCGGACTGGCGGGCAAATCAGGTTCGATCACCTTCCGGACCGGCTCGAACATCACCATCGAAAACAGCACGATCAACGACGTGAACGGCGACGGCGTCTGGATCGAAAAAGTCAACGGCGTCAATTTTCTCAACAACACCGTCACCAATGCCCACGGCACCGCGGCAGATGCCGTCCAGATCAATGACAGCAGCAATATCGTGATCAGCGGCAATTATCTCGACCAGACGGGGGCAGCTACGCCGAAGGGTGTCATCGCGCTCGTTCGGACCGTAAATGCCTTGGTCGAGGACAACGCGATCATCGGCGGTGGCTTCGGGATCGGCGCCCAAGCCGGCACCAACATCGCTATTCACGACAACGATATTTCAGGTTATGGCGGCTACAGCTGGTCCTATGCCATCGGTCTCGGCGACCAGGGCAATACGCGGGACTACGACATTTCAGGCAATTACATCCACGATGGTGTATGGGGCGTGGTGGTCAGCGCCTCCGGCACGACCAGTTACATTCGCGAGGGTATCGAGATCCACAACAACGTCTTTGACGATCTGTCGCAGGCGGCGCTGAAGGTCGACAGGCCGGCATCCGGCTCCTTCCACGACAATGTCATCGCCAGCGATGTCAGGCCATACAGCATCTCTCCCACCATCATCGCCGCGAACACCTTTCCCGTCAGCAACAACACGACGCTCGACGAGGCCCAGGCGACGATGCTTGCGAGCAGCGATAGTCTCGCGGTCGGCGATACGGCGCACACGGACACGGCGCCTCCGCTTGTCGCAACCCATGACAGCCTGAAAATCGCTTCCGATCTGGATGGCGCCCACTACGGCAATCTCCTCGAAAACGACAGCTCGGCCAATGGAACCCTGCTGCTTCGCCGTTTCGAGGGCGAATTCGTCGACAAGGACGGCGTGACGCTGAGCGGCCAATACGGCACAATCCATGTCGACAGTGACGGCGATTACACCTATACGGCCGACGCGGCGAAGCTCGCCGGGCTTAGCGGAGATGTCAGCGACACCTTCCATTACAAGATCTCCGATGGGACTTCGCTACATTTCGACACGGATACGCTGAGCATCTCCATCCATATGGATGACTTGCTGAGCTGATAGGTTGAACTCATCATGGACAGCGGTCAGTCCGGTGCTTGCGGTGGTCTCATTGATCACCGAGCAGGATCCTGATGACGTCGACTTCGATTTCCGTGCAGATCATCTCGTATTCGGTGATGATTGCGGGATCGGCCGATCTATCCCGGCGCATGCGATCGAGGACGGCGCAGGCTTCGCCGTAGGCGCCGCATAATTCGTAAAGATGGGGCTGGCTCGCCGCGGCGGTTCTGATCGTTGCCCGCGTCGCAGGCAGCCTCATCATCAGTCTGGACAGCCCCTGTTCCGCGGCTTGCCGAGTGATATGGGCTACGCCTTCTTTCCTGACCATGCCGTCATTCCCCGCTGCCTGTGTTTCCGATCCAGGGGGTACGCAAGACTCATCCCCTGAGTAGTACGCAGGAATGCTGCATCTGGTTTCATGCCGGATGAAGGATCAGAGCCTTTCCGGGTTAGATTGAAGCATTCTGCCGGAGCAGGTTTTCGTCAGGGCAAAGGCGATTGGCGAAGGGCATACCCCTTGGTACGTCCGAGCCGATCGCCTCTGATCCTGGCGGAAAGATGCCCGGCCCTTCGGGTTGGCTGAAACGGGCCGGCTGATCGACCGGCCGGCTTGGCCGTAGAGCCAGGCTACGACACGCGCCGGCCGGTCGACCATCCGACTCCGTTTGAGCCAACAGAATGCTTCAATCTAACCCGGAAAGGCTCTAGTGGCGCAGTGCCGCAAACAGCCGGTGCTACCAGCGCAGGAGGCGGGGGCCGAGCAGCGCGCCGATTGCGCCGGTCAAGAGGATGCCGAGCGAATACCAGAGGGTGACGAAGGGCAGGCCGTTTTCCGTGCAGAACCAGGAATAGACCCAGGCGCCGGATGCGCCGGCCGCAATGCCTGCGATGAAGCCTGTGATGCCGAGGTTGCTCGGGGCACCGCCACGGAGAACCCAGGTATTTGCGATCAGGATCGGCATGGCAAAGGCAAAGATCAGCAGCGGACAATGCAGAGCGGAGGAGCCGAGAACCAGCTCGGGGTAGCTTGCGGCCGGCGACAAAGCGAGCTGGAAAACCGCGATGACGGCGAGGGCGAGTATGATGGCCGCGGCAATCCCGAAAAAGCGGCCTTCCGTACCCTCCGGCCGGGACAGGCGGTATACGGCTGCGAAGGCGGCGATCGCCAGCAAGGCATTGTAGGCGGACTTGACCCAGAAGACCGGCAGCATCAGAGCCTGCGCCATATCGGTGCGAAGGCCGAGGACGATAAGCATCAGCAGCAGCGAGACTGCCAGAGCAGGCAGGATGGCGAGCGCGAAGCGGCGTTCGAGCGCATGTTTCGGCACCGGCTTCAGATCCCGAACAAGGCTGTCGATCACGTCCTCAGTCTCTCTCACATTCCACCTCGCAATCTTGCCGCCAGCGCCTTGATGCCCCTGTGAACGCCGACCTTAACCGCCGATTCCGACTGTCCGGTGCGGCTTGCCGTGTCGGCCACCGACTGCCCCTCGAGCTTGACTTGACGGATCAGCTCCTGCTGGTGCTGCGGCAGGCCGTTCAACAGCCGTTCGACATCCATGCGCGCTGCAATCGCATCCTCCCTGAAGTCGCCTTCGATCTCCTCGTCCAGCTCCATCTCCGCCTTGTACCGGCCGCCATGCTTTCGGTGGTGGTCGATCAGCTTGTAGCGGGCAATCGAGAAAAACCACGCGGTAAACGGCCGCTCCCTGTCATAGGTCGCCCGGCGCGAATGCAGCGCCAGCAACGTCTCCTGCACGAGATCTTCCGTGTCGGATTTCGCGGTCGTGCCGATCCGCCCGCCGTAATAACCGACGAGCAGGGTTCGCAACGTCACGAGCAGACGCCGATAGGCTGCCTCGTCCCCGTCGAGGGAAAGAAGCATCAGCATCTTCAGTGCTTGTTCCGAATGGGCGCTCGTCATGTCGTCTGCAATATCATTCGGGTGGATGACGCTTTGGTTACAGGCGGGTTCAAAAAAACTTCCGGCGGCAATTCAAAGTGTACAGCGTCCCTTGCGCGTCTCCAAAGACGCGCGGCGCTGTAGCGCTATCACATAAGCGTGAGACTGTAACCGCCTTCGCAAGGGGATCGAATTCAGGACTGTGAGCCGTCGGCGGGTGCCGGCGGACATGTCAATCGATCCGAGGAAACCTTCATGACCAAGATCCTTTCCAGCTTTGCCGCCTGCACCTTCGTTATCGGCCTGTCGCTTGCCGGCGCCGCCAGCGCCCAAAGCAGCGATGCCATGAAGAAAGACAGCATGAAGACCGACACGATGTCGAAGGACGCCATGTCCAAGGATGCAATGTCGAAGGACGCAATGGCGACCGGCAGCACCAAGGCCGACTGCATGCACAATGCCGGCATGGAGAAGGACACGATGAAGAAGGACACGATGATGAAGGCCTGCGACGCGATGAAGTAAGCTTTGGCGCGGCCGCTGAAACTTTATCGCCGGCGGCCGCGTCCTTTCTCGCGAAGACCTTTCACGCCGATCCGGAGGAACTACAATGGCCACGACCGATGCCGGCATGGCGAGCGGACGCACGCTCTTCTACCGCCATGGCCTGCTGGTGCGCCTGTCGCACTGGGTAAACGTGCTGTGCATGACGGTGCTGCTGTACAGCGGCCTGCAGATATTCAACGCCCATCCGGCGCTCTATTGGGGCCAGTACGGCGCCGACGACGATCCGTCCTTCATTTCCATGGAGGTGGAACAGGAAGGCGATGTGCTGAAGGGCGTGACGCACTTGGGCGGATTGAGCTTCGACACGACGGGCGTTCTCGGGGTTTCGAATGTCGATGGCGAGGCAGCTGTGCGCGGTTTTCCGAACTGGCTGACCTTGCCGAGCTACCAGGATCTGGCATCGGGCCGGCGCTGGCATTTCTTCTTTGCCTGGCTGTTCGTCATCAACGGCATCATCTATCTCGCCTATGGTTTTGTCAGCAGGCATTTCCGCCGCGATCTGCTGCCGGCGGCCGAAGAGCTGAAGCCTTCGCATCTCGGCCACGAGATCGTCAGTCACGCCCGGCTGCGCTTTCCCAAAGGGGCCGAGGCACGCCACTACAATACGCTGCAGAAACTCGCCTATGTCGCCGTGATCTTCGTGCTGCTGCCGCTGATGATCGGAACGGGGCTTACCATGTCGCCGGGCTTCAATGCGGTCGCGCCGTGGCTGCTCGATCTGTTCGGCGGCCCGCAATCGGCCCGCACGCTGCATTTCCTGACCGCCTTCTCGCTCGTCGCCTTCGTCGCCGTGCATGTGGCGATGGTGCTGGTCTCGGGTGTGTTCAACAATCTGCGTTCGATGGTCACAGGCTATTACGACATCGGGCAGGGAGGAAAGCCATGAGCCGCATCATCACCAGGCGTCGCTTCCTGATCGGCGCGACCATGACGGCATCGGCGCTGGGGCTCGCCGGCTGCGATGCCCTCGTCGAAAACGATCGGACGAAATCGGTGTTGAAGATCGCCGAAGGTTTCAGCATGAAGACGTAGCGTTCCTGCTCGGCGACGACGCGCTCGCCCGGGAGTTCACCGAAGCCGATATCTCGCCGACCTTCCGCGCCAACGGCACGAGCATGCCTGATAATGCCCGCTATATCGAGTGGATGAACCAGCGGTTTTCGGACTGGAAGCTCGATGTCGGCGGGCTGGTCGACAAGCCGATGCAATTGTCGCTGGCCGAGCTGAAAGCCCTGCCGGCCCGCACGCAGATCACAAGGCATGACTGCGTCGAGGGCTGGAGCGCGATCGGCAAATGGACAGGCGTGCCGCTCGGTGCGCTGCTTCAGACGGCCGGTCTGAAACCCGAAGCCCGCTACATCGTCTTCCACTGCGCCGACGAATATGAAAAGACGCTCGACGGCAGCGGCTGGTATTACGAAAGCATCGATCTCGTCGATGCGTTCCACCCCCAGACGATCCTTGCCCACAGCATGAACGGCCGCGATCTCGAAGTTGCCCATGGCGCGCCTCTCAGGCTCCGGGTCGAGCGGCAGCTCGGCTACAAGCAGGCAAAATACCTGACCGGCATCGAAGCCGTCGCCGATCTCGGTCAGCTCTACGGCGGCAATGGCGGCTTCTGGGAGGATCGCGGTTATGAATGGTATGCGGGCATATAGGCCCCCGACCGACATGCCGACCTTGACGCTTTCCTCGTGTCGGGTTCCACGGCCGGAGAGCTCGTCGTGATCGGGGGTGCGGAACCCCGCCGCTGCCGCGCTCAGGCAGAGAGGCCGATGGTGATGGTGGCGGACAGCACGCCGCTATCGAGCTTTTCGAAATCGAACATGTGGTCGGCCGCATCCTCCGGGATGAGGCCGTCCTCGTCGTTGCGCGTATCGCGGGAAGGGCGCCCGAGATAGTCGGGATGCTCACCATAGATGATATCGCTCAGCACATCGTCGAAATAGATCTGGCTGACGAGAAGCTCCTTGCCGTCGACGAGGATACGGCAGTGAACATGCGGCGTGCGGCCCTTGTACCATCCGGGATAGGCCGTCAAAAAACTTGCCTGCCCCTTGGCATCCGTCAGCTGGCGGCCGCGGAAGGCGAGCCCGCTGATCGCCTCGGCATCGCCGAAGGTGCACATCTCAGCAGCCTCGCGGCCGGAATAGATGCCGCGGTGATCGGTATGCCAGATTTCGATATCGGCATTTTCGACCGGCCGGCAATCGGCTGCGTGGATGATCCGAACGGCCAACCGCAAAGGCAGCCCGGCCTTTCCTTCCGAGACGTCCTGACGAGCCGGGGCATTGTTGACATGGCAGGGGCCAAGGGTCTGGGCGACGGTCACGACGCAATTCGGACGGGTACGGAAGAGCGGCTCAGGCAGCTTTTCCAAGGTAACCGACTTTGTGCCGCCGCTTACGAAATCCGTTCCCTTCCAGTCGAATGTCCTGGCGGCAACAGTGACATGCCGCCGCGGCCAGATCGCCATCGCAGCCACGGATGATGCGACAATGGCCGCACCGCCAAGCACAAGTGTCCGCCTCTTCATCTGTCTTCCTTTGCCTCAAGACGCAGGATTTAAGGAGGATGCGCAGGAAATTCCAATTAAATCCAGGCAATGATCGACTGCAACGAGATTATCTGCAAGGCGCCGAGACGCCAGGTGGGTCCCGAAGCGGCCACTCCTGTTTGCAGCCGGATTGACGGGAAAGCGTATTCTGCCGATGTTAGCAAATGGACGGTTGCTCCGAAGCGCCCATTGGGCTCCGGTCGCGTAAAAGATGCTGTAAAGCATTGATTTACCGGATAATTTTATCCTTGAATCGATTCCGCTTTGAACTACGCAGTAGGCATCCAAAATTCGCTTTCGAGCCAGGGCAGAGGCGTATGGAACCAACCCACTTATTCGAGCTCGTCATCGCGATGTTTCTTGCGATCATCGCGCTGCACTATGCCGCCCACAGGCTCGGACTGCCGCCGTCCGTCGCGCTGCTGACCGGTGGCGCCTTGCTGGCATTTGTGCCGGGGTTGCCGGCGATATCGGTCGATCCGGAACTGGTGCTGGTCATCTTCCTGCCGCCGCTCCTGATGGACGGCGCCTGGGCCATCGCGCTGGCGCGGTTGCGGCGCCATATGATCGGCATCGCCTCGCTGGCCGTCGGCGCTGTGTTGTTCACCTGCGCGGTGGTGGCCGTCGTGGCCCATCTTATCTTTCCATCGCTTCCCTGGGCAGCCTGCGCGGCTCTTGGCGCGATCGTTGCCCCGCCGGACGCAGTTTCGGCGCGCGCCGTGCTGGAGCGGGTAGAACTGCCGCGGCGGCTGCAGATTCTCCTGGAAGGCGAGAGCCTGCTCAACGATGCGAGCGGCCTGGTTCTTTTCCGTTTTGCCGTTGCCGCCGCCGCAACGGGAGCCTTCAGCGCCGGGGAGGCTGTCGGCAGCTTCCTCGTGCTGGCGCTCGGCGGCGCCGTCGTCGGCGTCGTTGTGGGAACGGCATGGGTCAAGCTCGTCCGGCGTCTCGGCGACGAATATCTGATCATCGCAGCCACGGTGCTGCTCGGCTGGATCTCCTATCTGCTCGGAGAACTGCTGCATGTTTCCGGCGTCATTGCCACCGTCACCACCGGCCTGATCGCGTCCTGGCACCAGCACACCGTATTTTCAGCCGCAACGCGCATGCGCGGCACGTCGTTCTGGACGGTGATGATCTTCCTTATGGAAGCTTCGGTTTTCACCTTGATCGGCCTCTCGCTGCGGGATGTCGTCGAACGCGGCGGCGGCTTGACCACGGTGATCGCGACGATGGGGCTGCCGATGCTGGCGATCCTCGTCACGCTCGTGGTGGCGCGTTTTGCCTGGGTCTTCGCCTCCGATCTCGTCATCAGGTTCTGTGCAGCCCTGGGGGTGACGCGAACTCGGCCGCTCGGCGTCGGCGGCGCGACGGTTCTCAGCTGGGCAGGCGTGCGCGGCGTGATCACGCTCGCTCTGGCGCTTAGCCTGCCCGAGGGGTTCCCGGGCCGTGACTTCATCCTCGCCACATCCTTCGCCGTCATTCTGGGAACCGTGCTCGTGCAGGGCACGACATTGGGACGGGTGATTGCCTGGGCGCGGCTGGTGGAGACGGAGACGGAAAGAGCGCGCCTGAGCATGAGCCAGGCCGAAGTCGCCATGGCGCAGGCGCAGCTCGGGACCGTCCAAAGCCTGGCATACGACGCGGAAGGACAACTCATCCACCCGCAATTGCTGGACCGATACCAGCGCAGGGCGACAGTGATCGTCGACTATGCCGAGAGAACGGAGCATTACAAACCGGTGCTCCATGCTCACTTCGACGTCGTTCTCGAAGCGGTTGCCACGGGACGACGGGAACTCATTCGCCTTCATCGCGCCGGCGACATCGACGACGAAACGTTGGACGAGCTTGAACGCGATCTCGATCTCGAGGAGTTGAGCGCGATCTCTGCCAAGGCGTAAGGTTCAGCGCCTTACGCCCTTCGATATCATCGTCAACGCATTGCGATATCGAGGCTGATGCAAGCGCGAGCGGCTTGGAAGCCGTGCTCTCAAATGGCAATCTGTTCGCCGAGTTCGACGACGCGGTTGGACGGCAGGTTAAAGTAATCGGAGGGATCGATCGCCAAGCCCTCCAGCCCCATGAATATGCGCTCCTGCCAGGCGGGCAAGCCGGTGTTCGGCGTCCTGACGAGGTTCCGGCGGCCGAGATAGAAGGAGGTCCTCATGATCTCGAACTTGAAGCCGCTCTCCCGGCAGAGAGCCAATGCCCTGGTGACATCGGGATCGTCCATGAAGCCGAAAGTGATGTCGAGGCGTACGAAACGCGGCGAGAGCTGGCTGATCTTGATGCGGCGGCTGTCGGGCACATAAGGTTCGTCCTCGGTCCAGACGGTCAGGATGACGTTCTGTTCGTGGAGCACGTGATTGTGCTTGAGATTGTGGAGCAGGACGTTGGGCGTGCGATCCGGGACGCTGGTCAGGAAGACGGCCGTTCCCGGAACGGTGACCGGGGAATGCTCCGACTTTCGCTCGATCGACCTGATGAAGGAATCGAGCGGGATCTCGTTGTTGGCCCGCAATCTCTTCAGATAGGCCTGGCCTCGGGTCCATGTCCACATCATGACCATGATCGCCAGCGCAAGGGCGACCGGAACCCAGCCGCCATCGTGGATCTTCAAGAGGTTCGCCGCCAGGAACAGGACTTCGATGATGAAGAGCGGCAGCAGCAGGACGGCGGCGAGCACGAGGGAGTAGCCCCAGACGGCCCGGAGGAACTGGAAGACCAGCATGGTCGAGATCACCATGGTTCCGGTCACCGAGATGCCATAGGCCGTCGCCAGCGACTCGGAGTCGCCGAAGGAAAAGATCAGCATCAAGACGCCGACCAGCAGGAGAAGATTGACGCTTGGCACGTAGATCTGGCCGGTGTTGGTCTCCGACGTGAACTTGATCCTGAGCCTCGGCAGGAAGCCGAGGTGAACCGCCGAGCGGGCCAGCGAAAATGCGCCTGTGATTACCGCCTGGCTGGCGATGATCGTTGCCATCGTCGCCAGAATAACCACCGGCAGCAAGGCCCAGTCGGGATACATCAGAAAGAACGGATTGGTGGCGGCTTCCGGATGGGCGAGAACGAGCGCGCCTTGGCCGAGATAGTTCAGAAGTAGGGCAGGAAAAACGAGCACGAACCATGCCATCTGGATCGGGCGGCGCCCGAAATGCCCGAGATCGGCATAGAGCGCTTCGGCGCCCGTGACCGTCAGAAAGACGGCGCCGAGCACGATGAGGCCGACGCTGCCAGCATGGCTGAGGAACAGGAATGCATTGATTGGATTGAGTGCCTCCAAAATCCTCCAATCGTCGCCGATATGGATCAGGCCGCCTGCCGCCATAGCCAGAAACCACAACACCGTTATTGGCCCGAAAAAGATGGAGACGGCGGCGGTTCCCTTCGACTGGACAGCAAAGAGAACGATCATGATCGCAGCTGAAGCGAGCGGGACGTATTCGGCAAAGGCCGGCGTAACCAGTTTCAGGCCTTCTAGTGCCGACATGACCGACAAGGCAGGCGTGATCATCGCATCGCCGATGAAGAGAGCCGCTCCGATCAGGCCGGCGAAGAAGAGCACCGGCACGTTTCGCCCCATCTTCTTCATCAAAAGGGCGAGAAGCGAAAGCGTGCCGCCTTCGCCGTCATTGTCCGCCCTGAGAAGGAAGAGCACATATTTGAAGGTTACGATGATTGTCAGCGTCCAGACCATCAGCGAAATGAGGCCGATGACCTCGGCTTCGTGTACGCCATCGGCCGCAAAGGGCCTCAGCGCCTCGCGAAGGGCATAAAGGGGGCTGGTGCCGATATCGCCATAGACGACGCCGACCGCGCCGATGACCAATCCGGCAAAGCCCTTCCGGCCGGCGCCATCCCCCGTCTTATCCATATGCGTCGACGTCATGGTTCCCCGCTCATGCCATTTGCTTTGAGCACAAACATATGCCGCATTGCAGAACGGCAAGCAAATTGATGCGGGTGCTATTTTTTTATGAGGGGCGGATGTGGGCGTAGGAAGGTGGCGTTGCGATCCGTTCAAACCTCGTTCGCATCCCTTGTGATTGCGCTTTCGCATGGTAATAAGGACGCATGACCTGCGCCCTGACCCTTTCCGGCTTCTATTATTCGCTGCTCCCATAGAGAGCGGCGCAAGGTCATATTCCTGACACTCGAGACGCCGTACGGTCGGCGGCACGTGTGTCAACAGAAGGTCTCCGGCCTCATCGGCCCAAAAGGAGACCCTCGTTGATACTATCCTCTCAGCCTATCGGACCTAGATCTGACTTTCTTCGCACTTTGAGCGAGCGCGGCTTCCTGCATCAATGCACCGACTTAGGAGCACTCGACAGTTGGCTTTGTTCAGGAGCCGGCACCGCCTATAACGGATTCGATCTCACCGCCGACAGCCTGCATGTCGGGCATCTCATTCCGATCATGATGCTGCGGTGGTTCCAGAAGACGGGTAACAAACCGATTGCGTTGCTCGGCAGTGCGACAAGCCGCCTGGGCGATCCGAGCTTCCGTGACACGTCACGTCCTTTTCTCAGCCAAGAGCAGATCCTGAAGAACCTGATCGGCATCCGGCAGGTCTTCGAGCGATTCCTCGTCTTCGGGGATGGCCTGACCGATGCGGTGATGGTCAACAATGCCGATTGGTTGGGCGGGCTCAACTATCTCGATTTCCTGCGCGATATCGGGCCGCATTTTTCAGTCAACCGAATGCTCACATCGGAGAGCGTGCGCCAACGGTTGGAACGAGAGCAATCGCTGTCATTGCTGGAATTCAACTACATGGTCATGCAAGCCTACGACTTCCATGTGCTCGCAGAAAGCCGCGGCTGCCTGCTTCAACTGGGTGGCTCCGACCAGTGGGGCAATATTGTCAGCGGCGTCGAATTTGGACGGCGGATCGGTGGACGCTCCTTGTTTGGATTGACTGCCCCGCTGCTGACGACATCATCGGGCGCGAAGATGGGCAAGAGCGTTTCGGGCGCGGTTTGGCTAAACGCCGACCGGCTGTCGCCCTATGAGTTCTGGCAATTCTGGAGAAACACCGGGGATGCTGATGTGGGGCGTTTCCTCAGGCTGTTCACCGAGTTACCCTTAGACGAAATTGCACGCCTTGAAGTGCTTCGGGATTCCGAAATCAACGAAGCAAAAAAGATCCTTGCCGACCAGGTCACCAGCCTGTGCCACGGGGCTGATACCGCGGCGCAAGCTTCCGAAACCTCCCGGCGCGCCTTCGAAGCAGGCGAAGTGCCGGCGGGTCTCCCGACGGTCATTCTCCCGGATAGCCTTCGCGGTGATTTTCCGTTGGTCGACGCCATGGTCGTTGCCAGGCTCGCCAAGTCGAAAAGCGAAGCGCGTCGATTGATCGTCGGCGGCGGTGTGCGAGTCAACGGTGGCAGCGTAAAAGACGAGACAATGCGGCTTGGCGACTCCGACGTCCAGGACGGGGTGATCCGGCTCTCGGTCGGCAAGAAGCGACAGGTCCTCCTTCAGCCGGTTTAGCGCTGTGTTCGGGGAGCGGGCAAATCCTAAACAGCTTGTCGCGCTCCCCGCGATACTCCACGTAAATCAGCGAACAGCCGTGCAGCTCCCAACGTCATCAGGCTTGACACGGCCGGATTGAAGATCGCTCCATTGCGGTATCGACGGATCAGGGCCGCCGATCTTTGCCTCGAACGTCGCACGGTCCACCTTGATGAGCCGTCCTGACGACGTGATGCCCACCATCTCCTTTTTGCTGACATATGCCAGGCTGGCATTCAGCCGGCAGAAGAACTGCTTATTGCTGTTTGAGATGACCCAGCCGTAGCCGCCAGCCTTGCCCTTGGTGAGTTTGCCGACGGCATAGCCCTGCTTTTCAAGCTTCGAAAAAGATTCCGCCTGCGCAATGCCCGTCATAAAGGCAAAGCCGATCGCTGCGGCGACGACCAGTCCGACAAAGCCCTTCCAGCCGGCACGTGCACCCGTATTGTTTATATGCGTCGACGCCATAGTTCCCCTCTCGTGCGACTTGTCCATGGCACAAACATATGCCGATTGCAGAATGGCAAGTAAATTGAGGTGAGGGCGAATTTTGTGAGAAAGGGAGGTGGATGTGGACGGAGCAGCTGCGCGTCACAGAAACATCAGCGGCCGCCAACCATGCGTGAGATCAGCGGCGGCTACATGATGCTGACAAGGACTGTCAGCAAGGGTGTTTGATAAATCCTGCGAGCGCGGCTTTTGAGCCAGCGCCATTTCGTCGGAAAGTCCGGCTATCTGCGGGATCGCTCTGCTGCGATCCCGCCCCAATCGGAGCAGAGTGTCGAGATGAAGCCGCACCACCGCATTTTCTTCATTCAGTTTGCCGTGGCCCTTTCCTTAGGTGCGTTTGTTTCGCGGCTGCCCGATCTTCAGGTCAAGTTTAGCCTGACGGAAGGCGAGCTTGGCCTTCTGCTCGCCGTCCTGTCCTCCGGGGTTCTCTGCGGGTTGACGTTCTCGGTGGGGTTGATCGAGAGGCTCGGTGCGCGCACCACCGCCTTCGTCACCGTCTTCGGTGCGTCGCTGTTTTTCGCGTTGATCCCTTGGATGCCCTCAGCTCTCTTGGCGGTGCCGTTGTTCTTCATTGCCGGCGTTTTCACCGGAGCATTCGAGATCAACGCTAATATCGAAACCGATCGCCATGAGGCGCTGCTTGGGTACCGCATCATGAGCCGGGCTCACGGCATGTGGAGCCTCGGCTTCTGCATCACCGCCCTTGTTGCCGCCGGCATGCGTCAGGCTGCCGTCTCCATCGAACTGCATACCTTCATCGTCCTGGTGACGGTCTTGATTGCCGGGTCGATCGTTTTCTCTGGGATCGAGAATGCGCCCCGACGGCAGGACGCTCACCCCGGAGATACGCCGATCATCGCTTTTCCCACGATCGGACTGCTCCCCCTTTGCCTTCTCGCCGCAGCTCCGCTTCTTGCCGAAGGCGCAAGCGTCGATTGGTCGGCGATCTATATGCGCGACGTATTCGCGGTCGAACCCTTCATCGGCGGGCTCAGCGTGACCATTTTTTCCTCGTTCATCGCCATCGGGCGGCTCGGCATGGACCCTGTCATCGACCGCTTCAATCCGCGCCCGGTCGCAATCACTCTCCTTGGGATCGCTGCCATCGGTGTTGTCATGGTTGCGACGGCGACACACCCTGCTATCGCGCTCGCAGGCTTTGGCCTGACAGGTATCGGCTGCTCCTCAGTCTATCCGCTTGCCATCTCGGCTGCGGCCCGACGCACGGATCGACCCGCACCCGTCAACGTTGCAGCGCTCGGGCAGACGACGTTCCTTGTGTTTTTCGCCGGGCCGCCACTGCTCGGTTTCGGCGCCGAACACTTCGGTATCCGCTTTTCGTACTGGGTGGTCGTCCCTGTTCTCGCCGCAGCGCTGCTGGTCACCAGGGCACTTGCCGCTGATCCTGCCCCGGTCACAGGCCAACCCGAACCGGCGCAACCACACGGTTGACACGCCACGCCGGCGACCTTTGTCGTAAGCTCGTTCACGTCCTCAACCGGAGGGGAACCTCCGGCTTTCGCTGGTGAATCGGACGAGCGCAATGTATTTCCCGTTGCGCCGAAGTATTATGGGTGGCCATCGGAAATATAGCTCGTATAGGTGAGGAGCTAATTCCGCATACTGTCGTCAACTCTTGGCGAATGGTTTTGCTGCTCAAGCATTGCGGCCACAGTCCATCTCGTCTGAGTGGACCTGGTTGGGATGGCGAAACTCCAGCCTTTCGGCCTAGCAAAACATATGTTTTACGGGGTTTGTGATGGCCGTGTCCGGCCGCAAATGGAGGCTCGACTACGGAGTTTTGCGCCTCGCTTCGGACAAATTTCCGCCGCCAAAATGCCAGTATTAGTTGTTTCTAAATCGCGCCATAATTCGCATCTACGTTGCCGCGCCTGTTTATTCTTCGCCACATTTCGGAATTTCAACATTATACAAACAATGGTGGGTAACTATGAAGGTTATTCTCGTCATCGTCCTTACGGCGCTTGCCGTGCCCTGTGAGGCGGACATGCTCCGCACGGCGTCCAAGTACAAGAGCATGCACGAACGCTCCATCTCCTTCCTGAGCATCAATCCGCGCAGGGTGTCGTGGTGCGGGGCGTTCCTTGCCTTTGTCGCCAAACGGTCTTCGCGGCAACCGCCGCCCAACCCCAACATGGCGGCGTCCTGGAGGAAGTTCGGCAAGCCGGTCGGTGTCCGCTCCGCCAGGCGAGGGGATGTCGTGGTGATCCGCACCGGCCGGCGCTTTCATGTGAGCCTGTTCGATCACATCGATCAGCGCCGGCAGTACGTCTACCTGTTCGGCGGCAACCAATCCAACCGGGTCCAGCTGTCGCGCTATCGCGCCAGTTCGGTGGTCGCCGTGCGACGATGATGTTGGGGTGAGAACTCACCCACCTTCCAAACCTCGGCAGGCGGCGGGAAAACAGGCCTTACGCCTTGCGCGCCCTGATGTGGAGGAAGATCGGCGCGATGCGGGTATCGGCGACTATTGGCTCGGCAAGCGCCACCTCGACTGACGCCATGGGCTCGCCGAAAGCTTCGATCGTCAGCCCCGCTTCGACGATCATCGACACCCAGGTCGACAGCGTCCGGTGAAAGCGCGGGACGGCAAACGGCGTCAGCGTCACCCGTTCTTCCTCTGGGATGGAGGAAAAAATCCAGCGATCGATCCGGCCGTCGCTCTCATCGAAATAATCGGCGATCTCCACTGCGACGGGCTTGCCGGCCTCGTCACGGATATTGCGGCGCGTCGGCGGCACAAAGCAGGGATGCAGGATCGAAAACTGCAGGAAGCCGCCCGGCTTCAGGACGCGGTGGATGCCCTTCAGCACCTGGCGCTGATCGGCCATGTCCATCATCGACATGAAGGCGGTGACGAAATCGAAACTCGCTTCGGGGAAATCGATGCCCTGGCCGTCGCCGAGCACGTAGTCGATGCCGAGCGGCGCTTGCGTCTCGGTCTCGCGGGCATAACGAATGAAGGTCGGGGCGATGTCGAGACCGATCATGCGGGCGCCGAGGCGGGCGACGGCGCGGGTGTTGGAACCTTCGCCGCAGCCGAGATCGAGCCCGGCAAGGCCTGCCACCGGCGGCAGCATCTTCAGAAAGGCCGGTGTGTTCAGCGCGTCGCGATATTTGTCGTAGCCTGCGCGGCTATAGATCGTCCAGGTCTCGGCATTGCTCTCCCAATGGGCGGCGACATCATTGGCGTTCATGGCTCTCCTCCTTGTGCGATCGGAACGGGCGGGGAGCTATAAGCGCAGCGGATTACAATGGGAAGACAGGCAGTCTACTGCAAGTGGTTCACGCCCATGGATCATGACCAAGTTCGCGTGCACTATCATGCGATCGAGAGGATAGGGGGCTGCTGTGTCCGACGAAGTGATCATCCGCGAGCTGGTCGGTCTCGATCAGACGATGACAATTTTCCCGCTGTACAGCCAGGTTAGTGGCCTGAGCGAGGCCGTGGTTCGCCAACGACTTTCAGCCATGTTCGCACAGAGCAACTACCGCTGCGTAGCAGCCTACATCGATGAACGGATGGTGGGTGCGTCGGGTTTCTGGACGGGCACTCAGTTGTGGTGCGGCAAGTATATCGAGGCGGACAATGTGGTGGTAGACGGCGCCCTGCGCAGTCGGGGCATCGGCGGCAAGATGATGGCGTGGATAGAGGCGGAGGCGGAGCGGACTGAATGCGCGGTGGTCCGTATCGCCATGGTGCTGGGCAGGGAGCGTACGCACCAGTTCTACGCGAGAAACGGCTACTTCGACGACGGCCTGTTGATGGTGAAAGCCCTAAGTCGCGGTGCGGCCGAGTTTCCGGAATATGTCTCTCAACAAGTTTGACCATCGGCCTCGCAGCTTGGCGCAAGTTGCCACCATTGGCGCGCGCGCCTTCTTGTTCGGGGCGGCGATTTTACGGTCGCGTGACCGAGCTTAGAGATGCCGAGGCACCGTTGCCTTCAGCAGTTGCACGAGCGTAGGGTCCATGAAATCGTACTCGTCTGGAATATCCAGGCATATCAGCCGCTTGCCTTTGAGAGCTGGCCGGTATTTGCCCTGGACTTTCGCACGGTGAGCCTTCTCCATGACGAAGACGATATCGGCCCATTCGATCAGTTCGTTCGATAGTGGGTTTTCGGCATCGTTGTTGGTGCCGGCCGAGGAGACCTCGATCTCCGGCCAGTTTGCGAAGACCTGTTCGGCCGTCGGGCTGCGAAGTTTGTTCTGACTGCAGACGAACAGGACGTTTTTCACGCTTTTATCTCTCTTCAAGCGAACAGGACCGGCGATAGCACAATTCCGTGTCCGGGCGAACCAAGGGAGTGGATGCGTCAGCCGCCGCTCACACTCTTGAACGCGGTGATGATGCTTTGGGCGGCGAGTTGGGCCTCATCTGACGTCGTCTGGAAATTGGTGACAGAGAGGCGCAGGACGTCGCGGCCGCGCCATTTGGCGCCGCCGGCGAAGATCATGCCGTCCGCCTGAATCTTTTCGATCGTCTTTCGGGTCAGTGCGTCGCCTTCTTCGTTCTGCAGGTCGGCTCCGAAGCGGATGACGAGCTGGTTCAGCGCCACCTCGTTCAGGATGGCGATGCCGGGCTCGTGCGCAAGCAGGTCGGCCACCAGCCGAGCCGAGGCACAGCACTGGTCGATCAAGGCGGCGATGCCGTCGCGGCCGAGATGTTTCAGCATCGCCCAGGTGGCAAAGCCGCGTGCCCTTCTCGAAAGCTCGGGCACGTAATGTGAGGGATCGCGTTCACCTTCGCCGGCGAGCGGCAGGTAGCTCGCGGCGATCGTCATGGCGCGGCGATGGGCGAGCTCGTCGCGGACGATCGCATAGCCGCAATCATAGGGCGTCTGCAGCCACTTGTGGCCGTCGGTCGCCCAGCTGTCGGCCGCTTCGATGCCGCGGCTGAGGTGGCTGGTCTTCGCTGACGCCTGCGCCCAGAGGCCAAAGGCGCCATCGACATGCACCCAGGCGCCTTTCGCCTTCAACAGCGGGATGATGGCGGCGAAATCGTCGAAGGCGCCAGTATTGATCTGCCCCGCCTGTAGAACGGCGATGACGGGTCCAGAGACAGTATCGAGCGTGCCCGCCAGCGTGGCCGGGTCTATCCGTCCCATCGCGTCGGTGGGCAGGCGCAGCACGCGATCATGCCCGAGGCCGAGGAATTGCAGCGCGGAGAAGACGGTCGTGTGGGCGTCGTCGCCGATCAGCACGGTAATCTCAGGCGCCCCGAAGAGGCCCTTCGCATCAACATGCCAGCCCACTTGGCGCAGCACCTCGCCGCGAGCGGCGGCAAGGCAGGTGAAGTTCGCCACCGTCGCGCCGGTGACGAAGCCGACCGAGCTTTCGGCCGGCAGCTCCAGGAGATCGAGAAGCCATCTCGCCGCGACGGTCTCGACGGCGGCCGCGGCCGGGGCGGCGGCATGGTTTCCGGCATTCTGGCCCCAGGCGCT
The DNA here is from genome assembly GCF_001679785.1 of Rhizobium leguminosarum. NCBI lineage: Bacteria > Pseudomonadati > Pseudomonadota > Alphaproteobacteria > Hyphomicrobiales > Rhizobiaceae > Rhizobium > Rhizobium leguminosarum. Next base: position 2,166,251 of record NZ_CP016286.1, on the reverse strand, counting down.
GGTGAGGAAATCGGCCGCGACGCCGACCGGATGGGAGCCGCCGATGACCCAGCCGAAAAAGCGCGGCCCAGTGGTTGCATGCAGCCCGGGTTCGGCGCCGTCCGAGAGACGCCTGATGACGTCAAGCATATCGGAACCGGCCGCCGGCAGCGGCTCTTCGAAACAGGCAAGCGAGGCTGCGTAGTCGTGGGTGGGCATATGGCGAGCGGGTGCTGCCTGCCGGAACGCGGCCGCAAGGCGGGCGGCTTCCTGAAACAGAGATGCAATTGCCGTCATGCGGGTCCCCCTGCCGCCACCGATCCTGGAGGGCCTCACCCTCGAAAGCAGGCTGCCGGCACACGCAATCTAGCCCATATCGCCGAGGCTGTCTTCGCCTGGCAGATCTCGGATCTGGGTTCCAGGGCCTTCCTTGGGCTTGCCGAGACCTCAAGATAAATTGAGCATTGCGGAGGCGCTTCCTAAATATCTGCAATAACTACCTTATCCCGTTCTGTGCGTTTTTGAAACTTCGCGGCTCTTATTGAAAATGATTGCCTTCGTTGCAAGTATCGTTCAATAATGCGGAAATATCATTTGCACCATTGTCAAGTTGGTGCTGCCAATCAGCGAGGGATATGCACTGAAATATTTCCTTCTCTACGCGCTGACATGCACGTTGGTCGGGATAGCTCTTCTCTTCATCATCCGTGAAGTTGTACCGTTCGCGATCGACAAGCCAACCGATCAATCGGTGGCCGACTCAACTGATGAGCCAGTTGCCGGGCCAACCGAGCAATCAGCGGCCCGACCAACCGGTGAGCCGGTGCCGAGGCAAACGACCGATCAATCCGCCGTCCAGCCAGCCGATCCCCTGGTCGTCCGATCCACCGGCCAGCCAGTCGACCGGCCAGCCCGTGAACCGGTGGTCGGGCCAACTGGCGAACCGGCAGCGAGACCGACCGATCAATCGGTGGTCGGTCCGCCCGGCGAACCGGTCGTCCGGAAGGGGGGCCGGCTGGGGAGTCCGGCGCAGTGACCGGCGCCTGAGACGACGGATTTCCGTTCGATCTCGTAACTTCGAGCATATGCTGAACTGCGAAGCTTCCTGACACCGGTTGCATCGGCTGAGGCCATCTGTATTGACAGTACCTCTCATCTCGCAGGTGGTCCCGATGGATGGAAGTGGCACGACGATCAGGCATGTCAGGGCAGACGAAGTGGAGGCTTTCCGGCGCATCCGTCTGGAAGCGCTTCGTACCGAACCGTCCCTCTTTGCAAGCCGCTACGAGGACTGGGAGGCTCTTTCTCTCGAGGAGTGGCGCAATCGCCTGAATGAGCCGGTTTTCATCGCTTTTCAGGATGACGAACCCGTCGGCATAACCGGCCTAGTTCGGCAGCGGTCGAGCAAGATGGCCCATCGCGCGACGATCATCATGGTTTACGTGAGAAGGAGCCTGCGCGGAACGGGCCTTGCCGGCAAGCTGCTCAGCGCGGTGGCCGATCACGCGCGCGATATCGGCATCCTGCAGCTGGAACTCTTCGTCAGCGCTGAGAACCCGGCTGCAATACGCTTCTATCAGCGGGAAGGCTTCTCCGAGATCGGCAGGATTCCCGGCGGGGTTCTGGAGGAGGGCAGGGAGATCGACGACGTCATGATGGCTCGCCGTCTGGTCGGTTAGGTCTCACGCGGATGGCTCAACGCATATCGGCTTGCGCGACCATTGACCTCAAGCGGGGTTGGGGTTGCAGCATGCCGGCATGGGCTGGAGGTTTGGCGGTGACGAAAATTCTGAAAGACGAGGATCTGGTCGGCAGCGCGCTGATGATGATCGCGATCGATGCTCTCGAGACCGCTTTTCTCGCGAGAGCCGACAATCGGTTGATCTCTCCGCCCCGGCACCATGTCTCGTTTCCCGATCGCGGCGATCTCGTCTTCACCGTCGGCGGCATCCTCGGCGAGAAACCGCTCGCGGGCTTCCGGGTCTATGAAACATTCGAAGGGGCTGAGCATTCGCAGATCGTCGCTGTGTGGTCGGCCGACGACGCCAAGCTCAAGGGCATTATTCTCGGAGAGCGTCTCGGCAACCTCAGAACCGGTGCGATCGGAGGGCTCGCCATCCGGCATCTCAGCGCGCCTGACGCCAGCATCGTCGGGATCCTCGGCAGCGGAGCGCAAGCGCGAACCCAGCTTGCCGCGGCCGCCGCCGTTCGAAAACTGGACCGCGCCCGCGTCTATAGCCGCGACGAGAAAAATCGCGCCGCCTTTGCAGCTGAGATGCAGCACGCCTTGGATATAGAAGTGGAGCCTGCCGGCAGCGCCTATGAAGCCGTCGATGATGCCGACATCGTCATCTGCGCGACGACGAGCCGAACGCCCGTCATTCATGCCAGGGATTTGAAGCCCGGCGTGCACGTCAACACCGTCGGCCCGAAAACGCGTGAGGGATACGAACTCGGCCTGGATATTGCCGATGCCGCAGCCGTGATCGCAACGGACTCTCCCGAACAGACGCGCGCCTACGCTTCGCCGTTCTTCCTCGCCGGCTCCGGCAATGAGCACCGCATGGCCGACCTTGCCGATTTCATTGCCGGGAAAGCGGCGGCGCGAGGATCGCCTGGCGATACGACCTTGTTTTGCTCCGTCGGCCTGGCTGGAACCGAAGTCGTCGTCGCCTCGGCAATCCTCGATATGCTGTGAGCCCGTTTCCTTATTCACGCCAGACCCAGCACATCCCCCATGGCGTATGCGCCGGGTGTGCGCCCTGCGATCCAGCGGGCGGCGGCAAGCGCGCCGCGGGCGAACATGCCGCGATCGAGAGCCGAATGCGAGAGCGTCACGACTTCCTCGGCGGCGGCAAACAGGACGCTGTGTTCTCCGACGAGCCCTCCGGCCCGCAGGACGGCAAAGCCGATTTCGCCGGGCGGGCGCTCGCCGGTGATGCCGTCACGCCCGCGCCGCTCGACGGATGCGAGGGAAACGCCGCGGCCTTCGGCGGCGGCTTCGCCGAGCATCAGCGCCGTACCGGACGGCGCGTCCATCTTCCGGTTGTGATGGGCTTCGAGGATTTCGATGTCCCATCCATGCGCGGGAAGGGCGCGGGCGGCCTGGGCGACGAGGCCGATCAGCATGTTGACACCGATGGAGAAATTGCCGGAGCGCAGGATCGGAATCGCGCGGGCGGCTTCTGCGATCCGTTCGAGCTCATCCGGCTCGAAACCCGTCGCCCCGATCACCAGGGCCGGTCCACCGGCCGAAGCGCACAAACCGGCAAGTTCGGCGGCAGCGCGTCCCGTCGTGAAATCCAGGATCACGTCGGCCGCTCCGATCGCGGTCGAACGGTCGATCAGCCCGGCGCCTGCGGAGCCCTCGCGGCCGATGCCGCCGACGAACGCAAAATCCGGATCGGCCGCCAGCAGCGGCATGATGGCGCGACCCATGCGGCCATTCGCGCCGGCGACGGCTATTTTGATTGGTGAGGTCACAGATTTTCCTTGGCTCGCGATATTTCCAACGGACGGCTGTTTGCATCGGCATTACGCCGGCGAACGGGATCTGCCACTACCGCACTTGCGCTCCCGGGGCAAAGCAGCGATCTCCTCTGGTCGTCTGGTGCCTACCAGTTGCCGGGGTCGGCGGTGTGATCGATGCTGGCGAATTCGTCGGCCTTTTGCCGATCCAGCTTCACCTCCGTGGCCGCCTTCGTCTCGTCGACGACCGAGTAGCGGTCGGGGATCGGTCCCCTTGACAGTTCCTGATACAGGAGCAAGGCGGCCTCCTCGGCGGTGTCGGCCTCGATCTCCCGAGTGATTGATACGGTGAACTTGTGCATGGCTTCGGCCCTCTCGGTCGGTGCGCCGGCGTGTACGTGGCGTGCGCAGTCTGACACGAGTTTTGTGTCGATGACACTAAAACTGCTCGCTTAGAATTTGATTCATGCGACGGCTTCAGGTCTTTGTTTTTATGAATGTCGTGGTGCCAAGCCGCCGCACCGTTTTGGGCGAACTCAGCCGAGGAGATAGATCATGCGCCTGAATCAAGTAACCGTTACGATGCCTGACCTCGATGCGGGCTGGAACTTCTACTGCGCTCTCGGTCTCACTCCGGTCGTCGACGCTCGTCCTCGCTATGCGCGTTTCGTCTGCCCGGACGGGGACAGCACCTTCTCCCTGCATCAGGGCGAAGGCGGCGGTGGCGGCACCACGGTGTATTTCGAGTGCGAGAAGCTGGACGAGACGGTCGGCAGTCTCAGCGAGGCTGGTGTTCGTTTCGTCACCGGACCGGAGGACAAGAGTTGGCTCTGGCGCGAGGCGGAGCTTTTCGACCCCGGCGACAACCGCATCATCCTTTATTTCGCCGGATCGAACCGCACCGATCCGCCGTGGCGAGTGGATAAGGTGGACCGCCCGAAGTAGGGCGCCTCGGCGCCTGCCGATCCCGGCCTTCCCGAAATTGACGAATCGCGGTCGCCTCGGCATCTTTGTATCGGCGTGGCCTAACGCCGAACCTCCCAGACCTTCCCCAGCAGGGTCTTCAACCGGAGGCAAAGGGACTTTCGTCTCGGGTCGTGATCCTTGGTCCTGATGTTTCGGGCTGTTGCTGGGGAACTATGTCCGGAACGTGAGAGGCCCTGATATGACTGAGAATGGAAATTTCAAACGGCGGGTGCGTGCACGTGCCGCCAAGACGGGTGAATCCTACACCGCCGCCCGCATGCATTTTCTTCCCAGGTCGGCGAACGATGCACTGCCTGAGGCAAGACGCTTGCGTCTGGCCGTGGCCCAGACCACCCATGCAGACGATCCCCGCGATGCCGACAAACTTCGCCAGAGTGGACAGGAGATACGCCTGCTGATGCGGCGGGCGCGAGAGGCAGGGGCGCGGCTCATCCACTTTCCCGAAGGAACGACATCATCGCCGAACAAGCGGATCATGTCGGAAATCGGGCCGAGAGAGATCGGGCCGTCCGATTGGCGGCGGTTCGAATGGGCCGTGTTGCGTGAGGAGCTGGATACAACGCGCAGACTGGCGCGCGAACTCGGGCTCTGGACGGTCATCGGCTCGGTGCATCCGCTGACGCCGCCGCACCGGCCGCACAACAGCCTTTATGTCGTCTCCGACCGCGGCGAGCTGGTGACGCGTTACGATGAGCGTCTGCTGTCGAACACCAAGATCTCCTTCATGTATACGCCGGGTTCGATCCCCGTGACCTTCGAGGTCGACGGCATCCGTTTCGGCTGTGCGCTAGGTATGGAGTGCAACTTTCCCGAAATTTTCACCGAATACGAGCGGCTCGATGTCCACTGCGTGCTGTTTTCGTCCACTGGGGGGACGCCGGCCAATGATGCCTCCTTCGCCGCCGAGGTGCAGGGGTATGCGGCGAGCAACAGGTATTGGGTGAGTTTCTCCATACTCGCACATCCCGGTTTAGCTGATCCCGTGTCTTCCGGGATCGTCGCGCCCGGTGGTCGGTGGGCGGCGCAATGCCCTGCGGATGGAACGGCCGCGATATCGCTCGCCGATATCGACGACAATCACGGCGATATTGCCCGGCCGTGGCGGCGCAAAGCGCTGGGCGGCCTCTACGAGCCGCACCGCGTGGCCGGCGATCCGCGCAGCGACGGGCGAGATATGTTTTAGAGCCGCGTCGCGTCGGCGGCATTCCGGCAAAAGTGATTGCAAGCGATGCTGAACGCACTTGCGGAACCCTACCCACGGTTCCGCAATTTCTTCATACCCGCTTGTCCCGAAGTGCCATTTAGCAGCGCCGCGCAATCGTCCCGTGTGAAATCGCTCGGACTGGGCTGGAGAAAAACGGTTTGCCTCTTATTTCAGTGGGCAATGCGAAACGAGAGCGAAAGGACCGCGCAATGGCAAAGAACACGATCTGCGTATGGTACGACAAAGACGCTGAGGCTGCTGCCCGCTTCTATGCCGCGACTTTTCCCGACAGCGCCGTGGGGGCCGTCATTCGGGCACTGGGAGATTATCCTGACGGCAAGCAGGGAGACGTTCTGGTTGTTGAATTCACCGTTGCGGGTATTCCTTGCATCGGCCTGAACGGCGGCCCTGCGTTCAAACACAACGAAGCCTTCTCCTTTCAGATCGCAACGGACACTCAGGAAGAAACCGATCGCTATTGGAACGCGATCGTCGGCAATGGCGGCCAGGAAAGCGAGTGCGGCTGGTGCAAGGACAAGTGGGGCGTGTCTTGGCAGATTACGCCGCGCGTCCTCTCCGAAGCCCTTTCGGCAGGCGGTGGCCAGGCAAAGCGCGCTTTTGACGCGATGATGACCATGAGGAAGATCGACATTGCGGCGATCGAGGCGGCGCGGCGCGGCTGAGACAGCTTCGCGCAGAACGATCTTTTACCAGGGCTCGCATCTGGTGCGATCCGGTCCCAGTGGCGATATTCGCAGTCGGCTCAGAACCAGAGATCGCGCACGCAGCGTCCCTTGGATGGAAGGTCTTCAAATGTGTCCAGGCCGTCGAAATGATCGATAGGCAGATGCTGAACGAGATCCGGCGGCGCAAGCCGCATATTGACGGCCATGCGCCTGCGGCCATCCTTTGGAAGCCGCAGGCCGCGCCAGCTCAAGACACAGGCGCAGGATGGGCAGAACAATATTTCGAGAGACGGCTCGTCCCGGTCTGCGCGGGCGTAGGAGGCGGTCTGACCGATGAGGGCGATGCGCTCTCCTTCGTAGTCATAGGCCCACAGCGTGCCGTAGCGTCGGCAGAGCGTGCAGTTGCAGGCGGTGATCGAGCCCGGATCACCTTCGAGTGTCCAGCTTGCCTTACCGCAATGACATGAGCCCGTCAGCATGAGCGTCGGTTCGATCCTGCTTTCCATTCAAGGACGGCATCCTGCCTCAATCGCGCGATGACCGCAATTGGGCGATCCAGGCACGCCTATCCATCTTCCAGGCGGGATGCGAGCAGGTATCGGTGGCTCAAATACCCGCTTTCCGCGGAGGCGGCCGACCTCCACTGCGAGCCCGGTTTTATCTACTGCGTATCCGTGGATGCCTGCAGGAGGCTTACGAGCCAGGCCACGCCTTCGTCACGCATTGCCGCCTTCGGCGCAGTCGCGTTCATGGTGAAGCGCCCGAGTGGCAGGGGAGGATTGACGCTGTCGACGCCGAACCGCGCGGCATGTATCTCGACGAAGCGACGTGGCAGGGCCGAGATAAAGTCGGTTTCCGCAAGCACGGCGAGCGCGAACATGAAGTTCGGGACCGTCAGCGCCACCCGCCTGGAGCATCCATGGCTGGCCAACACATTGTCGACAAAGCCATGTGTATCGCCCAGATGCGAGACCACCAGGTGCTGCATGGCGCAGTAGCTGGCCAGCGTCTGATCGATCAGAAAAGGGTGACCCTGACGCGCAGCGATGACGAAATCCTCTTCGTAGAGCAGCAGGCTCGCAAAGCGGACTGGAAACTCGGCCTGGGGAATGATGGCGATGTCCATGTCACGGGCTTCCACTGCGGCCAACGCATCGCGCCAAGCCAGATCAGGCGATGGCTCGCCCTGTCTCGGCAGCAATTGCCGGATGCTGATTGCGATGCCGGGAGCAGACTTGGCCAACAGCTCGAGCAACGGCGGCAGAAACACAGACGAAACACCATCGGGCGCGCCGATCGTAAATCGCCGCTGAGAGCGCGCTGGATCGAATGGCTCCGCTGTCGCCACCACGCTGCGAACGCGCGCCAATATGTCGGCGATGGGTGCTGCAAGCTCCTCGGCCCGGTCTGTCGGAACGACGCCCTTCGGTGTTTTGAGAAATAGCGGGTCACCCAGCAACATGCGCAGCCGGCCAAGGCCGTGACTAATGGCCGAAGGCGAGAGGTTCAACCGCTGCCCCGAACGGCCGACATGGCGCTCCTCCATGACAGTCTCGAACAGCACGAGCAGGTTGAGGTCGATTCTGGATAGATCAATTTGGTTCAGCATATTGCTGAAATCATATCATTGGATTCATTATCCTGAAAGTGGGAGATAACGACCATTCCGGTATGGCCGGTCACTCATAGGAAGATCCCATGTCCCCTTTCAAAGGCAAAACGGCGCGCGGCGACAAGTCCGTGCACGAGGCCGCAACCCTTTCCCGGCGAGCCGCCCTGGCAAGGGCGGTCGCCGCAACGGGGTGCGTCGCGCATGCCGCTCCGGCATCCGATGCGACATTGCTCGGCATCATCGGCCGCACAGAACAACAGGCGGCGGCTTTCATGGCCGGCGACATGACACGGTGGGCGAGCCTCATCCGGCTTGATGACGATTTCACCCTGATGCAGCCTTTCGGTGGTTCCGCCAGCCATGGCTTCGACGACAGTCCCGAGCATCTGGCCGAGCTCGCCCGGTTCTTCCGCAATGGCGGCGGAACCCTGGAGGTGGAAAAGTCCTATGTCAGCGGCGACCTGATCGTACTGGTGATGATCGAGCGCCAGCATGGTGAGGTAGGCGGCCTGCAGGACCAGAACTGGTCGCTACGCGTCACTCAGGTCTATCGCCGGCATGGACCGGACTGGCGGCTCGCCCACCGTCATGCCGACCCCCTGGTTGTGAAGATCTCGCTGGAACAGGCCGCAGCCCTGGCCCGGGGCGAATGATGTCCGTCCGGATTTGAAAACGATCGCCTTGCCGTGGACCCCGGCTCTCGCGGCAACGCCTCTTTCATAGATTTTCTGAAATTTATAATTGAGATTGCAGTCTGGAGATGGTTTTCTGCGACCTTGCGTAGCTGAGTCCACGCCTCCTCCCGATTTTAATCCGAGTGGCCCATGTCGATTTCAGATGCGATCTATCGTCCTTTCGAAAGCCTGATCCGGCCGCTCGATATCCCTTACCGACCACTGCCGTCCAAGGGGCCGGTGGCGGTACTCCTGCATTTCATCTCGATGTTTCGGGGTGTGCTGATTGCGCTGGCATTTTGCTCCATGGTGTTCGAGGCGATCAACCTGACGATCGTCTGGGGGCTTTCGGTCATCGTCGATGGTGTGACACAACACGGCGCTCCCGCCTTCCTGCGCGATGAATGGCTGCTGCTGACCATTCTCGGCTTCCTGATTTTTCCGGTCATGCCGATCATGTCCTTCATGCTCAATACGCTGAAGTCGCACACGCTCGGCATCGGCATGCCGGCTGCCATTCAGTGGCAGGGCCATAAGGCTGTCGAGCGGCAGGACCTTGCCTTCTTCCATGATCTCTATGCCGGCCAGGTTTCCTCACGGCTGCAGCAGGTCTCTTCCGCCGTCCAGCAGCAGATCCTCGCCGCCTTCCAGTCCATCCCACGCTTCCTGATGCAACTGGTTGGCTCCGTGATCCTGCTGAGTGCGCTCGCGTGGCAGCTTGCCCTGCCTGTCGTCATCTGGATCGTGCTTAATGTCGTATTCACCGCCAGGATCGTGCCGACCTTCGTCGAGCGCTCGCGCCGCACCGCGAAGCAGCGCAGCCTGGTCGCCGGCGCCATCACCGATCTCTATACCAACATGCAGATGATCAAGCAGTTTGCGGCTGAAGATAGCGAGGCAGGTGCGATCCGCCGCATCATAGGAAAGGCTGTGCAGACGCAGCACAGCGAACAGCGCATCTATCGTTCGTCGGAATTGACGGTCGTGGTTCTCAACACGCTCCTGTGGCTGACCATGCTGGCGATTGGATTTTCCGGCCTCGTCAAAGGCTTTCTCACGATCGGCGAATTCGTTGGCGCGGTCTACATTCTCAACCGGCTGTCGTCGCAGATCTTCGTCTTCCTGCAGATGGGCCAACAGATCTTCCAGGCGATCGGCACGATCAAGGATGCCATGCCTGTTATGACGACACCGCCCACTATCACCGACCGGACGGACGCGAAGAACCTCGTGGTCGAGCGTGGTGAGATCCGTTTCGAAAATGTCGGCTTCGCCTACAAGTCAGGCAAGCCTGTCATCGACAGACTGTCGCTGACGGTCCTGCCCGGTGAAAAGGTCGGCCTCGTCGGCCTCTCAGGCGCCGGCAAGACCACGCTCGCCAACCTGCTCCTGCGCTTCTACGACATCAGGGACGGCGCGATCTTCATCGACGGGCAGGATATCCGCGCCGTCACCCAGGCAAGCCTTCGCCGCTCCATCGGGGTCATCGCGCAGGACGTCGCGCTGCTGCACCGTTCGGTCGGCGACAATATCCGTTACGGCCGGCCGGAGGCGACGAAGGACGAGATCGAAGCGGTGGCGAAGATGGCAAGCGCCGATGCCTTCATCGCCGATCTTTCCGACGGCGAAGGCCGCAGGGGCTACGACGCCTTCGTCGGCGACCGCGGCATCAAACTGTCAGGCGGCCAGCGCCAGCGCGTGGCCATCGCCCGCGTTCTCCTGAAGGACGCGCCGATCCTGGTGCTCGACGAGGCGACCTCCGCCCTCGACAGCGAATCCGAAGCCGCCATCCAGGAAAGGCTCAACCTCGTCATGGAGGGAAAGACGGTGATCGCCATCGCCCACCGGCTGTCGACCATCGCCAGGATGGACCGGATCGTTGTGCTCGACCACGGGCGCATCGTGGAGGAGGGCAGGCCGGACGAACTGGTCGAACGCGACGGCTTGTTTGCGCGCCTATGGAAACGCCAGACCGGCGGCTTCATTCCCGAAGAGATCGACGAACTCTTGCCGACCTCGCCTGCGACCTGATGCGAGTGCGCTATTCGACGAGCCCGAAGATAGGGCCGTAGCCGCCGTGCCAAGACCAGTCGTTGCGGCCCATTTCGGGATTGTACAGTCCGACACCGCGTCCGCCATCTAGAAACAAGGCATCGGGGCATTTCAGATGGTCGCGGAAGAGCCGTGCAAAATCGTGGAAATTCACCCCGTCTTCGCTGATCGCGAAACGAACCGCGCCACCGTCGCAGACGCCGACACCGCTGCGGCGGGTTCGGTCTGTCGAGCCGACGATGAAGATCGGGTTCAACTTCTTGGTGATGACAAGCATCGGACCGGACTGGGTGGCGAACCGTGCCTTGGGCCGACGCTTTAGAAATTCATCGGTCGGGAGTATGCCGGCGCTTGCTTCACCCAGAAAGAAGACGCCGTTCGGCTTCTTATAGAAATTCGGCACCTGACCGGTGGAGCTTTCGGCCTTTGTCGTATTGGCGCGCTGCAATTCCCTGGCGTTTTCGACGTAAAGTCCCATCGGCGAAAAATCGGTCCGATACATCCCGGCGTTGACGGCGAAAGCCAGCGTTCGCCCCTCGGCGCGAACGGCTTCGGCAAGGCTTGAAAAAGTGCGATAGGGTGCGTCATCGGCGTTCTTCCAGAACAATCGCAGGTCGGCTTTGCCCGGCTCTAGCGTGCAGACGACGTATTTTGCCTCTTCGAAGCTTTCCTGCTCACATTGTTCGGCATGCGCCTGATGCAGGGATGTCATCATTGCTGCCAGCGTTATGGCCGCCGCGAGCGCGGGATGTTTGAGATAGGTCATCGGTACGGAACTTTCTTTCAAATCGCCAATGAAGCATTTATCTGTGAGATTACAATAATTTCATGCGGCGGGTCAGGGCAAGTGAGGGAAGATCATGAGTGTCTACGCAACCGTCGGTGCAATCGATTCCGCCAAATCGAATGGGTTCTATGATGCGACCTTGGCAACGATCGGATGGAGCAAACATCGGGAATTTCCCGGATGGAGCGCCTATTCCGAAGGCGGGAAGGGTGACGGTTTCGTTCTATGGGTTTGCAAGCCGATCAACGGCGAACCGGCGAGCGCCGGAAATGGCTCGATGGTTGGTTTCATGGCCAAGTCCCATGCCGAGGTGGACGCTACGATGCGGCCATGACAAACGGCGGAACGGACGAGGGCGCGCCTGGTCTACGTCCGCACTACGGGCCGAACTGGTATTCCGCTTACGTGCGCGACCCCGCTGGGAACAAGATTGCTGTCGTCTACGACGGCTGAGGCCAGCTCGATTGCCGCAATTCGACGTCTCGGGGGACTACCAGGCGGTACGAGCGGTGCCGAGCGCGGTCGTATGAGAGGATGAGACCTGGGCGACGTGCGCCTTGAGCGACACGACGCAGTTTCCCGGAACGCTGAGATTGTGCGACGTCAAGTGTTTCAGCAATGTCTCGGCGTCGCGCTTTTCGGTTAGCGGAAATGTCACAGTCATGCGAGTTCTCCAACGAATAAACTGAGCATCCGCACAAATTAATGTCTAAATTCTTTTGCGCTGCAACAAGAAAATTTTAACGATAAAATTAAAATCGATTAGCTTTCGGAGTGGCCATTTTAAATATCGTTTGAAATTGGATTCGGGGGCTCCTCCATGGAAGCGTTGACTGCTTCGGCCAGCTGCGAGGGATGATGCCATGTGGGCATTGACCCATCCGGCCATTGATCCTCGCAGCTTATGGGATCCGAACCGGCCTGTGTCGTCCGGTTCCGGCAGGTCGAAGTGCGGAGGGGAGGCGTTTGGAGCGTCGTGAGCGTTAGGTGCGCTGGCTGACGTGAGATCGGGCGGTCATCTGCCGTTGCGGGCGGCCCAGCTCCTGAGCCGTAGTCCGTTGAGCCTGATGAAACCTTCCGCGTCGTGATGATCGAAGGCGATGGCGCTTTCTTCGAAGGTGACGAGGTCGGCGGAGTAGAGGGAGCAGGGGGAGGCTCGGGAGATGACCGAGGCGCTTCCCTTGTAGAGCCTGAGCGTCACTTCGCCGCTGACGAAAGCCTGGCTGTGGTCGATCAGGGCTTGCAGCATTTCTCTCTCGGGAGCGAACCAGAAGCCGTTGTAGATCAGCTCGGCGTAGCGGGGCATGATCTCGTCCTTCAGATGGGCGGCGGCGCGATCGAGTGTGATCGATTCAATGCCGCGATGGGCCGCGAGCAGGATTGTGCCTCCCGGCGTTTCGTATATTCCCCTCGACTTCATCCCGATGAAGCGGTTTTCAACCAGATCGAGCCGCCCGACGCCGTGCCGGCCGCCCAATCCATTGAGCTCGGTCAGCAATGCGGCCGGCGTCATGGCCTTGCCATTGACCGAAACCGGATCGCCCCTCTCGAAACCGATGGTGATAATCTCGGTGGCATCGGGCGCGTCGATCGGATCGACCGTGCGCTGATAGACATGATCGGGCGCAACTTCCGCCGGATTTTCGAGAACCTTGCCTTCGGTCGAGGTGTGCAGCAGGTTGGCGTCGATCGAAAACGGCGCCTCGCCGCGCTTGTCGCTTGGCACTGGGATCCGATGCTTCTCGGCATATTCCAGAAGCTGCATGCGGGAGCGGATGTTCCATTGGCGCCAGGGCGCGATGACCCTAATCGACGGGTCGAGCGCGTTGACGGCCAGCTCGAACCGGATCTGATCATTGCCCTTGCCGGTCGCACCATGGGCAACGGCATCTGCGCCAACCTCCCGGGCTATGCCGACCAGATGCTTGGCAATCAGCGGCCGTGCGATGGAACTGCCCAGCAGATATTGCCCCTCATAGAGCGCGTTCGCCCGCAGCATTGGAAAGACGAAATCGCGGACGAACTCCTCACGCAGATCGACGATGCGGATGTCCTTGACCCCTGACATCTCCGCCTTGGCGCGCGCCGGCTCGAGCTCCTCGCCCTGGCCGAGATCGGCGCTGAAGGTCACCACCTCGCATTCATAGGTTTCCTGCAACCATTTGAGGATGATCGAGGTATCCAGCCCGCCCGAATATGAAAGCACGATTTTATCTATCTTGGTCACTAACCCATCTCCGTCTCTATGCTGGAACGATAGGCCAAGTCCTGCGCAATGAGCTTGCGAAGAATCCGTTAAATTGCGAAAGTTTGGCATATCATGCCATTTCAGAATCAATTGGAGCTATAAAGTGCCAGCCATCATGGACCCGATCGACCGCCATATTCTGCGTGTGCTTCAGCGTGACGGGCGTATTTCGAACGTCGATCTGGCGAAGGAGGTAGGCCTGTCGCCGTCACCGTGCCTGCGTCGCGTCCGGTTGCTGGAAGAGGCCGGGATCATCGATCGCTACGTCGCCGTGCTGGACCCTGCAAAGGTCGGGGCGGGGCTGACGGCTTTTGCCCGCGTCTGGTTCAAGACCCAGGATGCCGAGGTCACGCTCCGCTTCGCCGAAGCCGTCAGGCGCTTTCCCGAGGTGATGGAATGCTACCTGACGACCGGAGAATGCGACGCCGTGCTTCGGATCGTCACCGCCGATCTGCACAGCTACTGGCGTTTTCAGGCCGATCACCTGACGCGCATCCCGAGCATCCTCAGCGTCAAGACCGACGTGCCGATGGAAACGCTGAAGCGAAGCTTCGAGCTGCCGTTGAGATAGACGTCGTGGCACGATCCCTATCCTAGGGGAGAGGTGTTCCGGCTCGTTGCCAGCCAGACGAGGCCTGTGACCAGGAGCAGGATCATCACGGCGTGGGTGATGCACTCGAGCATGGTTTGCGGGCCGGCCACCGGCGTCTCATCCAGCGATATCGGCATGCAGCGCCACTTGCCCTCATTATCATCCGGCGTGGCAGGTGTTCCGGCGTTTGATGGATGCAGGATGCAGCGCTGCGGCGTGTCCTTCGAGGCTTCGCCCTTCGGGCCGCGCGCCTCAGGATGAGGGACGTTGTAGGATGCCACACTTCCAATAGATACCGTTGGTGAATGCCGCACCAGCGTTGAAGTGAGCCTCATCCCAAGGTGCGATCCGCTGAGCATCCACGTTTGGCGGACGAACTGCCGAGCCTGAGGGTCTGGGCCAGAGGGGCCGGCGAGAGGGTTACTCGACCTGGATATGAATATGGTCGTCGTGGCGGGCGGCGCGGCAGCCTTGAAAACGGATATGGCTGTCGGTGATGCCGAGCGCGTTCTTCAGATGCGGCTCGATGAAGATCTTCTGCAGGCCGAACTTCGCCACGCCTTCGCTCGTCAACCAGCCGATCGCCGCCGATGTGCGCTGCTCCTCGATCCGGTAGGCTGGAAACAGAGACTGCAGCGCATCGAAGTTCCAGCGGGTGGTGAGCCAGTCGTTGCGCCCTTCGCATGGCAGTTCGTCGCCGGGGGCGGGTTTCTCGAAGGCGAAATAGCCGATCGGGGAGCGGGTGGCGCCATTCAGGAAGGCACCGTCCACGTCCTTGTAATAATAGGCGAAGTCGAGCTTTTTCCCGTCGGCATGCGACAGATGTGGCAGCAGCGGAAAGCCGTTCACGAAGGGGAAATTCGCATCCAGCGCGACGGTGACGGTTCCCGGAAATTCCTTATCCATGTGGGCGGCAAGTGCCTTTGCCAGATCGCGCACGCCTGGGGTGACGTAGTTGCGGTTTAGCAGGCAGTAGATCGGGGAGCGGACCACGAGCCTGTCTTCGGCGCCGGCGACGCAGGAGAGGGGAACCCGCCCGAAGATCGGCGCGGTAAGGCTCGCGGCAAAGGTGGCGCCAGCATAGCAAAGCAGGAAGATTGTAAGCTTCGCCAGAAACCGCCGTAAGCCCCAGGCGCGTGAGGCGGCCAGCGCCACGAGATAGGCGATGCCGCCGATCTGCGTCAACAACGTCAGAATGAGAACGATCAGGGCGTGAAGGGCAAAACGGAACACGGGAAGGCCTTGGGAACGTTGCTATTTCCATAGGCGAGGGGATGGGCGCGCGCAAGGCGGATGGTGGGGAGTGCGCGGCTCATTTGCGTGTCCCCTGGAGTGCTTTGAATTGACAGGATGAATTATCTGACTAAAGTCAGATAATATGACCTACGATCCTGTCTCTCGTGTCCGTCGCTTCAACCGTGCCGTCACCTCCGAAGTCGGCGCTCTCGATACGTCTTTTCTCGGACGCGGCCGTCCGCTGGGTGCTGCCCGCGTCCTCAATTCGATCGGCCGGGGGCAATCGGATGTTGCGGTGATCCGCGATTATCTCGGTCTCGACTCCGGCTTGATGAGCCGCCTGCTGCGCAGTCTGGAAGAGGAGGGTCTCATTGAGACGGTGGCGAACCCTCAGGACGCGCGCCGCCGCGTTGCCAGGCTGACCGAAACCGGCCATTGCGAGTTTCAGGCTTATGAAGCGCTTTCCAATGCGCAGGCGAAATCGTTTCTGGCGCGCCATCGCCGCCCGGACGAACTGCTGCGCGCCATGGATATCGTCGCTGCTTCGCTGAGGCGTGAGCAGATCGTGCTCGAGGAGAAAGACCCGCGACACGAGGACGCCAGCTATTGTCTCCGCGAATACTACGGCGAACTTGCACGCCGCTTCGAGAAGGGTTTCGATGTATTGCTTTCTCGCGATCCCGACGCCGAGGATATGATCCGTCCGCACGGTGCGTTCCTGGTGGCCATGTCGGATGGCCTGCCGATCGGCTGTGTCGGGCTGAAGGGTAATGGCGGCGAGGTCGCGGAGATCAAAAGGCTCTGGGTCGCCCCATCCGCGCGCGGCCTCGGACTCGCAACGCGCCTTATGACAAAGGCCGAGAACATCGCCCGCGAGCTATCCATCAAGCTCCTGCGTCTGGATACGAATAGCGCGCTGCCCGAGGCAACACAGCTTTATCGCGGAACCGGCTGGAGTGAGATCGACCGTTTCAATGACGATCCATACCCGGACACGTTCTTTGAAAAGCGCCTTTAAGTGAAGGTCGCTTTGTGCTGTCCCACTTCTCCTCCGTCATTCCTGTGCTCGTCACAGGAATCCAGTGCGCCCAAGTCCTTGGGCGCGAGAGAGTTTGTTGCTTGGATGAGAGTCCTTCACGGCGCGGACGCCCCGTGGCTGGATTCCTGTGACAGGCACAGGAATGAGGGAGGGCGAGGCACCGCTGCTGCCCGGCCCTTCGCAGGGCTCCGGGCGTTCGGCCCTGCGATCGATCCACTGGATCGATCGCTCCTGCTTTGCAGGACCGGGCCTCACCCCTGCCGGTCAGGCGGCGAAGCGCTCCGTTATCGGGCGGCGGCGCAGGTTCGGCTGCGTTACCCCGGGCGGGTTATAGGCCGCCTCCAACGGGCCGGTGTCGGTGCCGGGCGGGACGATCGCGTCGATCCGATCGAGGATTTCGTCCGTCAGGCTCACCCCGGCGCCGGCAAGCAGATCGTCGAAGTGCTCCATCGTGCGCGGGCCGATGATCGCTGAGGTGACGGCGGGATGGGCGATAGTAAAGGCTATCGCCATGTGCGCCAGCGAAAGCCCTGCCTGCTGGGCGAGCGGGATGAGCCGTTCGACTGCGTCCAGCCGGCGCTCGTCGTTCATCTGCCTGGGGAAGCGTTTGGCGCGGGCGCTGTCGGGTTGCGGCGCGCCCCTGCGGTATTTGCCGGTGAGCATGCCCATCGCCAGCGGGCTCCACACCATCGCGCCCATTCCGTAACGCTCGCAGGCGGGTAGCACTTCGCGTTCAATGCTGCGATTGAGGATTGAATAGGGCGGCTGCTCGGCGCGGAAGCGTGCCAGTCCGCGGCGCTCGGAAACCCATTGCGCCTCGACGATTTCCGAGACGGGGAAGGTCGACGATCCCACGGCGCGCACCTTGCCCGCCCGTATCAGGTCGGTGAGGGCCGACAGCGTCTCCTCGATATCGGTATCGGGTGCCGGCCGGTGGATCAGGTAGAGATCGATATGGTCGGTCTGCAGGCGACGCAGCGAATCCTCGACTGCGCGGATCAGCCAGCGGCGCGAATTGCCCTGCCGGTTCGGGTCGTCGCCCATCGGCAGATGTGCCTTGGTGGCGAGCACGACGTCGTCGCGCCGGCCCTTGAGCGCCTTGCCGACGATCTCCTCGGATTCGCCGCGGCTGTAGATATCGGCGGTGTCGATGAAGTTGATGCCGGCATCGAGAGCCTTGTGGATGATCCGGATCGAATCCTCGTGGTCAGGATTGCCGGCTGAGCCAAACATCATCGCGCCGAGGCAATAGGGGCTGACCTTGATGCCGGTTCTTCCAAGCGTGCGGTATTGCATGGTCTGTTCCTTTATTGGGGAGGCGGACTTCGTGCGCATCGATGTGGCCAACATCGTCGCGCTGTGTTAACTTGCATAAACGGAACCGTATTCCGCTTATATACGGAACAATGTTCCGTTTTGCAAGTGAGTGAATGATGAGCGACGACAGAAAAGAGCAGGAGGACGGCCTGAAGCCCGGGGAGAGGGCGGACAGGCGTGTGCGCGCCGACGCCAAGCGCAATCTCGACGGGCTGCTTCAGGCGGCATTGACGGTGTTTGCGACCTCCGGCGTCGACGCCCCGGTGCGTGAGATCGCGGAGAAGGCCGGCGTCGGCATCGGCACCGTTTACCGGCATTTTCCCGAGCGTTCCGACCTCGTCGTTGCCGTCTTCCGCCGCGAAATCGACGCCTGCGCCGACGCTGCGCCGATCCTTGCCGCCGAACATGCGCCGGGCGAAGCGCTGGCCAGATGGATGCAGCGTTTCGTCGATTTCATCGCGGCCAAGCGCGGGCTTGCGGCGGCCCTGCACTCCGGCAATCCGGCCTTCGATGCCTTGCCCGCCTACTTCCAGCAACGGCTGCAGCCGGCCCTTCACTCGCTTCTCGATGCCGCCGCTGCCGCCGGCGAGGTCCGCACCGATATCGCCGCCGAGGATCTTCTGAATGCGGCCGCAAGCCTCAGCATGCACGCCTACGCCCAAGGGTCCGAACATGCCCGGCGTATGGTTTCCCTGCTGGTCGACGGGCTGCGCTACGGCGCTGTACAGCGGTGACGCTCCGACAATAAAACGCGCCGTTACCCGGCCGCCACGCGCGCTCGGCCGGGCAACGGCCTGGCGTCATCAGGTCCGCATCGACAGTTCGATTTCCTCTTCGAATGGTGTCGAGAGGTAGCCGGTCGCCGGCGAGCGTACGCGGGCGAGTATTCGGGGCCTTCAGAGCGGCACCTGCCGGGATCTTTTGCATCGGGATTTCCGTCTTGATGTCATCATTGCCATTGCCGCCGCAGGTATGCTGGGGCATGCGCTGGCGTGAAGGAATCCCGATCGGGGCTCGTTTATTTCGCCAGCACGCGGATCGTTCATGCTTTGCTCCGGCCCGGCGTCGAAACCATCCACGGAAAGCGAAAATGCTGCGATACGCACCTTCGACGTGCTGCTCTCCTCCACCTGATTGCATACCGAAACTAGTTGCGTTGTCGCATAAGCGATCCTATATTGCAACCAGGTTTAAGGAGAGAATTCGTGGATATTGAACTGCGGTCGGGCTGTCCGATCAACCTGACGATGGAAGTGCTGGGCGATCGGTGGAGCCTCATCATCATCAGGGACATCATGTTCGGCAACCGCCGTCATTTCCGCGACCTTCTGACTCATTCGGAGGAGGGCATTGCCTCCAACATTCTGGCCGCCAGGCTGAAGCGTCTGCTCTCGCTCGGATTCATCAGCAAGCGGGACGATCCGAGCCACAGCCAGAAAGCGATCTACAGCCTGGCGGAGCCGGCGATCCAGCTTGTGCCGGTCTTTGCCATGATCGGTGCCTGGGGACTACGGCATCTCCCTGTGAGCGAGGAGCTGAGCATCCGTGCGCAGCTTCTCGAAGAAGGCGGGCAGCCGCTGTGGGACGAGTTCATGGAGGATCTCCGGCAGATCCACATCGTCGATCCGATCGGCGGCGCCAACGGTACATGCACTTCGCCGGTGCTCGCGAAGCTGACTGCGGCATTCCTCGAGGTCCGCGCGAGATCGTTGTCGCAGGCATCCTGATATCGAGGCCGGTCGGCTCGATCAGCCGCCGGCGCCCTGGTACTTGCCGGTGGCGTACCGCCAGTAGGCGATTGATATCAACACCCAGATCGGGCCGGCCAGAAGAGCCACGGGCCCGGCCCAGTCCCCGAGGATCGGGATGGGTTTGCCGAGCAGGGCGCCGACGGGGACCGAGCTGGTGAGGGCGAGCGGGACCGCGGTGATGAGGATGGTCTGGATGCCGCCGGGGAAAATGTTGAGCGGGTAGCGCGTCAATTCCCAAAAGCCGAAGAAGATCGAGAACAGGTGGTTGGAGCGCACCCAGATCAGCGCCGTGGCCCCGATCATGGTGATGAGTGCCGCGGTCAGCAGTGTCGCGCTGAGGAGCGCGGCAATAAGGAACGATGCCGACCAGACCGACCAGGCGAAGTCGACGGACTGGACGGCCCAGCCCATCAGCGGCACCGCCAGGATGACGTGGCCGGCATAGCCGATATTGAGGCCGGAAAAAACCAGATAGGCCCAGGGGCTGAAAGGCTTGACCAACAGCGTGTCGAAAGTGCCGAGCCGCACCAGTTCTTCGAGGTCGCGCAATTGTACGAAGCTCATCGCGGCGCCGAGCGAGTAAGCCAGCAGCTGGAAGCTGAACAGCAGCGCCAGTTCCGGCCAGGTCCAGCCGCCAAGCGTATCGAAGCGGGCGAGCAGGATGCCGATGGTGGCGAAGACGCTGCCATAGGAAAGGATCTGCGCAAGACGGTCGAGCCAGAAAGCGCCGCGATATTCCATCTGGGAGCGGACATGCATCCGCACCAGCAGCGGCAGGACGCGAAGGTGATGAATAAGCACGATCAGCCTCCCTGCACGATGATGCGGGTGGAGGCGCAGCGCCACAGCCAGAGGACGCCGGCGAGGAACAGCGCGGCCCAGGCAAGGCCCAGGCCGAGATGCAGCCAGACATCGGCCGCGGACAGCCTGCCGAGATAGACCGCATTGGGATAATAGACCACCCAGGCGAAGGGCAGGTGGCGGGCAATCGTGGCCAGCGGTTCGGGGAAGAACCAGAACGGTATCAGCAGGCCCGAGAACAATTGCAGCAGGGCGCCCAGGATCCAGTCCAGCGAGAAGCTCGTCATCAGCCAGAAGGCGATGAGGCCGAAGAGCGCCGACATCAGGAACAGCAGCGTAAAGGACAGCGCCCAGAAGGCGATGAACATCAAGCCATCGAACAGGGTCGCCGGTGGCAGCATGCCGTAAAACAACGCGGTAAAGGCGATGGTCGGAATGACCTGGGTCATCAGGCGATAGCCGAAGCTGCCGCATTCGTTGGCGAAAAGATAGAGCGGATAGGACAAGGGCTTGAGCAGCCAGACTGCGATATCGCCTGTCTTCAGCGACCGGCCGATTTCGCCGATGATCCTTTCAGGGCGGGTCGCTCCCATCACCGCGCCGCCGAGCAGGGCATAGGTCACCATCTGCTGCAGGGACACGCCGTCGACCACGATGCCGCCGATGCCGGCATAGGCCGCCTGCCAGATGGCGACACGCGCAAAGACCTGCACGAGTTTGCCGAAGATATTGGCCCATACTTCGTTGCGGTAGGCGAGCTGCGAATGGAAGGAGCTGCGCGCGAAGGCGAAATAGGCGCTCATGACGCCAGAGCCTTTGCATTGCGCCGCTGGTAGAAGGTGCGGATAACCTCTTCGATGTCGGGCTCGTGCAGCGCCACATCCTTGAGGCCGCGCCCGCTGCCGACCTCCGACAGGATTGCGACCAGCGAGATGTCTTCACGCTCGATGAGATAGTTCTTGCGCAGGCCCTCATCGCTGACGAGTGCCGCGGTGCGCAACGGCAGCGGTCCAGGGTCGCTGGCAAATTCAAGTGTCAGCCGCCGGGCCGAACCCAATGCCGCGCGCAGGCTCTTCAACTCACCGTCGAAGATGAGCCTGCTATGATCGACCATGATCAGCCGCGGGCAGATGGTCTCGATGTCCTGCAGGTCATGGGTGGTGAGGATGATGGTGACGCCGCGCTCGCGGTTGATCTCGGCGAGAAAACGCCGCACGGCATCCTTGGCGACCACATCAAGCCCGATGGTCGGCTCGTCCAGAAAGAGGATCTTGGGATCGTGCAGCAGCGACATCACGATCTCGGCGCGCATGCGCTGACCGAGGCTGAGCTGGCGGACCGCGCGGTCGAGAAAGGGCGTCAAATCAAGCAACTCGCTGAAGCGTCGGAGATTATCCGCATAGCGGGCGGTGGGAATGTCGTAGATGCGCTGATGCAGGGTAAAACTGTCGACCAGCGGCAGGTCCCACCATAGCTGGCTGCGCTGGCCGAAAACGACGCCGATCTCGCGGGCATTGTCCATTCGCCGCAGATGTGGTGTCCGGCCGAGGACCGAGAGCGTGCCGTCGCTCGGCACCAGGATGCCGGTCATCATCTTGATCATTGTCGATTTGCCGGCGCCATTCGGGCCGAGATAGCCAACGGCTTCGCCCGCCGCGATGTCGAAACCGATGTCGGAAACGGCCAAAACTTCCGTATATTCGTTGGTCACCAACGTCTTCAGCGCGCCCAGCAAGCCCGGAAATCGCTTGTGCTGCCGGAAGCGTTTGCTGACGCCCCGCGCCTCGATCAAAGCCGACATGTGTATTTCCTCAAGGGGTAATTCCAGCCGATTCGGCAGCAGCATCCAGGCTAACGCGAGGCTCGGCCAGTTCAAGCAAAAGTCGCTTCTTGGGGCGTTACTCAATCGGCCTAGCGTAGCCTTTTGCGTTGACAGCCATGATCAATCATTTCCTGTTAGGGTCATGAAGATTCTCGCAATATCCGGCAGCGCCCGGCGCAATTCCACCAATACCGCCATGCTGCAGGCTGTTCGCGCCGTAGCGCCAAATGAGATCGAGATTTCGATCTTCGACGACGTGGGGCGGTTGCCGGTATTCTCGCCCGATCTCGAGGGAGAGCATCTGCCGGAGGCGGTGCGGAATTTCATCGATGGATCGCCAAGAGCGACGGGGTGATCATTGCCAGCCCGGAATATGTCCGATCCATCCCCGGCGGCCTCAAGAATGCGATCGACTGGCTCGTATCGGGAGATGAGATCGTCCATAAGCCGATCGCCCTGCTGCACGCATCCCATCGCGGCGACGACATGCTGCCGGGTCTTCGCACCGTTCTTGCGACCATCACCGACCGGTTCGCGGGCGATATTTTCCTCAGGCTTCCTTTGATGAAGCTGGAGCCGGCCGAGGTGTTCAACACCATTGAGCCAGCGGAGAACCGTTCCAAGGTGCAGGCCTATCTTCAGGCCTTCTTGGCCTATTGCACGGCAGACAGTAAGACCGCCTGAGGTTCGCTCGCTGCATCATCGGACGTCCATCAGCAGGCCGTTCTCGAATGCCGTCTTTTCGTGAAGCGTGTGCAGAATGACGAGCGGGGCTGTGAGCAGCGCGACCAGGATGAAGGCGGAGAGGAAGTGTCTCGTCAGGAGACGAAGGATAGGTCGGATCATCTTGATCTCCAGCTGCCGCGGATATTCTCTGTGCTGGACCTCAACAATTGCGGCAGCATGACCGGTTGCCTTTGAAGCTCCGCAATGCTGCCGCAACCCTTGTGGCGGACAGAGGGGAGAGCGAGACAATGGGCGGGCGATGCGAATACTGCTGATAGAAGATGAGAGGGAGCTGGCTGAGGCGCTGTCGGCCGCACTCGGCAAACATGGGATCGTCGCGGACCATACGATGCATCTGGCCGATGCGGTCGAACTAACGCGGCAGAACCTCTATGATGCAATCCTACTCGATCGGCGCCTGCCCGACGGAGAGGGCCTGAGCTTCATTCCGGAGCTCAGGCGGACGGGGAAAGATACGCCGATCATCGTGATGACGGCGCTGAACGAACCGAAGGAGCGGATCGAGGGCCTCGACCTCGGGGCCGACGACTATCTCGGAAAGCCGTTCCTGGTCGAGGAGCTGATGGCGCGGCTCAGGGCCGTGCTGCGGCGATCGCCTGAACTGGCCGAACTCAAGATAACGGCCGGGCGGATGGTGATCGACCCGCTGCATCTCAGCGTCACCGTCGATGCCGTGCCGCTCGATCTGCCCCGGCGCGAACTTCTGGTGCTGGCGGCACTCGCAAGGCGCAAAGAGAAGACCGTGCTGCGCTCAACACTGGAGGCAGCGGTTTATAACTACGAAGAGGAAATCCAGTCGAATGCGCTCGACGCGCATATTTCGCGGCTGCGCAAGCGGCTGATCGATGCCTGCGCCGGCGTCGCGATCCATAATATCCGCGGCGTCGGTTATCTCATGAAGGAGGAGTGATGCGCGAGGCGACCAAGTCGAACCTTTCACTCTGGTGGACGCTCAGCTGGCAGCTCAGTATCGTTTTCGTGGCTGTTGTTGCGACTGTCATCATCGGGCTTTGCATTTATGCCACCAGCATCCTCTCGCCCAATGAAGGAATGCAGGTTCAGCTGACTGCAGCCCTCGAGGAAGCTCTTACGCGTGACTCGCAGGGCAGGATCGCCATAGCGGATAGCCCGCGGCTCAGGTCGTTCAAGGCTGAGAACAACAGGCTCTGGTTTTTCGTCGCAACACCCAGTGGAGAAACGGCCTCCTACGGCGTAATACCGGCGCCCTATGCGGACCTAGCCCGGTACGTCTACCTCATCAAAGACGCCGACATACGAGGGGCGTCTGGTACGACCGAGGTCGCCTCTATCGACCGTGTCGACACGGCAGAAGGCGAGTACAGAGTGATGTACGGCGGAAACGCCAGCAGAAGCTCCGCATTTCTGGCAATACTCGGCAAAACCTACCTCATTTACACACCGCTTTTGGCCATCGCTTTGCCCGGGGTTTTTCTAACGATCCCCCGCGTCGTAGCGCGCGCTTTGGCCGGCGTGACGGATATAGCGAGCAAGGCATCGGAAATCGAACCCCGCCGGCAAGGAGCCCGATTGCCGGTGCATGGTATTCCCACGGAAATCGCACCATTGGTGATTGCTTTTAACGGAACGCTTGAGCGGCTTGAAAACGAGTTTAAGAAACGCCAACGTTTCCTGCTCGATGCGGCGCATGAGCTGCGGACGCCGATCGCCATCATGCAGACGCGCATCGACGGCATGCCCGATGGGCGCGAGCGGCAGCGGCTGCTTGACGACGTGGCGCGGCTGGCCGAGGCGGCCGAGCAGCTGCTCGATTTCGAGCGCAACGATCAGGCGGCCGATCTCGACGAAACGGTCGATCTCGTCGAGATCGCCCGAATGACGGTTGCCGATCTGGCGCCGCTGGCGATTGCCGCCGGTTACCAGATTTCCTTTCAGAGCGACGTGGAAGGCCTGAAACGCCGTGGCAGCCCTTCCGCCCTGCCGCGGGCGGTGAGCAACCTCGTGCGCAACGCCATCGACCATGGCGGCAACGGCGGCATGATCACGGTTTCTGTGTCGGGTTCGCCTTTCGGCGGCGGCCGTATCAGTGTCGCCGACGACGGGCCGGGCATTCCGGCCGAGCATCGGGAGCTGGTGTTCGAGCCGTTCTACCGCGTCACCCCGAAGAGCAAGGGTGCCGGTCTCGGCCTCAGCCTCGTCAAGCAGATCGCCGCAAACCACGGCGGCGAGGTCGGCATCGAAAGCGCTGCGACCGGGACGCGGGTGACGATCGACCTCGGATAAGCCGGCCTGCTCCGGCGGCATCCGTTCACGGAAACGATGTAATGTTGCGGCAATTCTCGACCGCCACTTTCGCCCGAGTTCATCGGCGACGGAGGCCAGACAGCGTGCGCAGCAATCCATTCCTATTTTCCTTCCCCGTGGCGTCGAGAGGTTTGTCCCTCGCTCTGCCGGTGGCGCTCGCCATGGCCGCGGCGGGGTGCAGCTCGGTGCCGCTAAAGGAGGCCGGCACGCTTTCTTCCTATGGCAATCTCGGCGCGCCGAAGGGCAAGCTGTCGAAATCGCGCGTCTATGTCGATGGGACGCGCCTTAGTCCGGCGAAGACGGTGAGCATCGTGCCGACGACCTTCGCCTTCAGCGCCGCGACCCGCGTCAAATCGGACGCCGACCGCGTGATGGTGGCGAACGCTCTGGACCGGGCACTCTGCATTTCGCTCAGCGACAAATACCAACTGGTCTCTGCCGGCCAGCCGGCGGACCTGACAATCCGCTCCGTCGTCACCGACATTGTGCCGACCAACAAGGCGATGGCTGGTGTTTCGACCGTTGTGACCGTCGGCACCGGTTTCGTGCTGCCGGTCGGCGTGCCCCGCCTGCCTGCCGGCCTCGGCGGATTGTCGGTCGAGGCGGAGGCCGTCGACAGTGGTGGCGTGCAGCGGGCGGCGATCGTCTGGTCGCGCGGGGCAAACTCGTTGCAGAATAACCCCGCGTGTCTGAAGTCGGCGATGCCTATAGCTTGGCTTCGAAATTCAGCAGCGAGTTTTCCCGCATGCTGATCAAAGGTAAGGAGCCGAAGGGATTGGATATCTCGCCGCCCTCAGGGCAGCGGATGAAATCCTGGCTCGGCGGCAAACCGAAATACGCCGCCTGCGACGCCTTCGGCCGGCCGCCCGGACTGATGGGCGCCGTGGCCGCCAAATACGGCGCGCCGCCGCAATGGACCGAGAAGAAGCCAAAACCGGCCGCGACCTATTGAGAGAACCCGGCGCCGGCGCCCGACAAGCCGCCGCGATCAGCACTCAGCCCGCCCCAGGCTGAGGGGACGGACGGAGCAAAGGCGGGCAAGGCTTGTGCTCCGTCCGTCTACAAATCCGCCGCGCTTCACGTCAGACGACGACGCCAGGCCGCAGCCAGAAATACAGCTTGATCTGATCGGGTCTGTCGGAGGGATGCGGGCCGCGCATGAATAATTCGCCGCCATTGCGCTGGATCACCCGCCGCGAGGCCTCGTTATGCTCGTTACAGAGGATGGCGAGGCGGTCGAGGCCTTCCTTCGCCGCCAGTGCTAACAGCAGCCTCAACGCATTGGTCGCGTGGCCGTTGCGCTGTTTCCACGGCACGACGGAATATCCCACATGGCCCGATACCTCGGGCGGCAACTCCTCGGTGCCGGCCTGAAAGCGCAGGCTGATGCTGCCGCAGAATTCGCCGTCCCAGATCCAGAACAGACGGGTGGTGAGAGGCGGTGATCCGGACCCGGCGTGCCGTCTGCCATCAGGAATGAGATCGTAGAGGAATTTCGCCCGGTCCTGGCGCAGCCGCTGAAGCTCTCCGCGAATATAGGTTTCGTCGCCCGCGCGGCGCGGATCGGGAGACCAGCCAGCGGCGAGTGCCGCTTCGAAGCCCGATAGGTTTTCCAGATCCGGCGGCAGCAGCGTGACAGGCCCGGTGGGCTTTGTAGTATCTGCAAATGTCATCGATCACCCACGCTCTATCAGGCCGCAGGAAATTCAGGTTCGATCCGCGTGGCTGAAGCCGAAAGTCAAGCACGGTTGATGGCCGGTGGGAAGCGGGCGTGTTGGTTCGGCATAGGCATCAAAAAGCCCCGCATCTTCATGCGAGGCTTGCTCTGATGGATAGACCGGACTAGCGGCACTGGCGGCGCGGGCCGTAATTCGGCTGGTAGGTATTGTCATAGGCGCGGTAGGACCGGTAGCGGCTGTAGCAATACTCCGCATGCGAAGAACCATAGGCACGTGCACGCGGCTGCGAAGCGATGATGCCGCCGATGATGGCGCCGGCGGCCAGGCCGCCGATGATGGCGCCGGTATTGTCGTTGCGGCGATACCGGCGATCGTAGCGACGATCCCAGCCATAGCGGTCGTCTCGGTAGTAGTCTCGGTCGCGGTAGTAGTCCCGGTTGCGATAGTGGCGGTTGCGATACCACCTGCGATTGTTGCTGAACTGACCCGGGCAGTTCGTGAAGTTATTGCAACCAACGGTCATAATCTGGGCATCGGTGCTTTGAGGCACCGGCTGCGCCGATTGCACCGGGCTCGGCACGAAAGCCGGGCCTGCCGAGGCCGGCATTCCGGAGAAGGCCGTCGCTATCGACAGGGCAATGATGGCGAATCTGTTCATTTCACTCACCTTGGGTAAACGGATGTATCGAGGGGATAACGCAGGGGAAGGGGAAAGGTTCATTTTGGGAAATTCAGCAACAAGTTCAAATTGAAAGCAGATAGTCAATTAGATCTTTATGGGACGGGCTGCATCAATGACCGAGATGTCGGAAGGATTAGCATGCGGCTCTCCAGAATTCTCGGTGTTCTCTGTCTCTCGACGAGCTTGGCGATTGCACCTCTCAACATCACCTTCACCGATTTCTCGCCTGCTTTCGCCAAGGGCGGCAACGGCGGCGGCAATGGTGGTGGCAACGGCGGTGGTGGTGGTGGTGGCGGTGGCCACGGCGGCGGAAACAGCGGCGGAGGTCACGGAGGCGGCAGCAGCAATAGCGGCGGCGGAAAGGGCAGCGCCAGCTCGAGGGGGAAGACAGAAAGTGGCCGGACCGGAAGCACGGGCAAGGCCGCCAAGACGAAATCGGCCAAGCAGACTGTCAGTACGAAGGGCACGTCCAAAAAGACGACCATCGCCAAAGCGCCTGCGACAAAACCTGCAAAAAAGCCAGCAGAGCTTGCCGGTCTCAATTCGCTGAAGCGCAACTTCCATGCTCTCATGAAAACGGCCGATCCTCGGATGGCCGCAATTGCCGCGTTCAGCACGGCGTACGCTCAATATGAACTCACCAACGGAGTGGCGCCACCGGCCGACGATCCGGTATTGGGCGATGCCGCCCTGACTGCGGCGCTGGCCGCCGCAACCAAAACAGGCACGGTCACGCCGGAGGCTTTGGGCTGGGCACAGGAGACGCTCGGTGTCGGAACAGCTATCGGGACGATCGACCAGATGAGAGACGCCTTGGCGGCAGCCGCCCCGACACCGGAAACCCCGGCAGCAGAGACCGAGACAGCGACCGGCGAGACGGCCGACGGGAGCGCGACGACAGACCCGGTCGCGGCTGAGGAAACCTCTGAGACTGGAATGGAAGGCATAGCGGAGACCACTGAAGCCGCCCAAAGCGTTGACGAAACCGAGACCTCTGCTACAAGCACCGAGACGACAACGAACCCGTAATCCTCCTTGAGGAACCTTCGGGATTTGCCGAATTCATTGCCCCTCCGACGACGGGGCAATGCTGCTTGTCGTTGGCGACATGGCACTGTGTCACCACTGCCGCCGTGCAACTGCCTGCGGGCTTCAGACCCCGGCTTCGTTGCCGGCCGTTGCGTATGTATGTCGGCTCGCTCGAACTCGCCGCCTACGCCGACAGCCTGCTGGCCCTCACCGGACGGCGCTGGCGCGGGCTGTCAACAGGTCCATGGCTAAGGCATTGGCGAGCGAACTGGATTGGTGAAAGGTCTTTTGAACCTGAAGGCGCGCTATCAAGCTCGCCTTCCGCCGGCCAGCAGCCGAAGCTGGTTCTCGTCATGCACACCCTGGCGGTAAAGCTCGATGATGAGGGCGCCTAAGCGGTCGGCCTCCTTGCCTGATCTGTCGATCTTTAGCCCGCTACAGAGAGCTTCATGGACACGCCTGCACACATCGAGGTCCTCAGAGGCGAGCGGTTCGTCACGCGTGCTGAACAGCTTGTCTGACATCGCAATCTGCCCTTTTTGGATGCCGTGAATCGCTTTCGTGGAAAAAAGATAATTTCGCGATCTTTGCTCTGCAAGATGGGCGAAGGTCCGAAATTCAAAAACAATTTTGGCCGCGCGGGAAGATGCGGGCGAGGGCGGCGGCACGAGATGAGACCGATCAAGGCGTCGGCCGGACGGATGGTGTGAGCGTGAGATCTACTTGGTTGCGGGATTCTGGCCGCTTTGTTGCGCCAGGCGCAGCTCTTTCAGCCGCTTGGTTTTTTCGCGGCGGGCCCGCTGCTCCGCCTCGATGGTTTCCTTGGCGGCTCGCTCGGTGTTTTCGAAACGGTCCTGCCGGTAAGCCTTTGATGAGGGTTCACGTTCTCTTTTCATGGCCGCTAAACGCAAATCGGCGAAAACGGTTTCATGGGAAAATGAGTCACTGGCCGTCAATCGATCGACATGGCCGGTGTCCCTACGTATGGAGTCACAGCCATAACAGCAACCGGGCGCCTCGTCGGCGCCCGGTAACATCACGGATCAGCCCTTGAGGAAGGCTAGGATGTCGGGGTTTATGATGTCTGCGTGGGTGGTGCACATGCCGTGCGGGAATTTCTCGTAGACCTTCAGCGTGGCGTTTTGCAGAAGCTTGGACGAGAGCAGGGCGGAATCGGCGATCGGCACGATCTGGTCGTCATCGCCGTGCATCACGAAAGTCGGCACGGTGATGATCTTCAGATCTTCGGTGAAGTCGGTTTCCGAAAAGGCCTTGATGCCGTCGTAATGCGCCTTGGCGCCGCCGATCATGCCTTGGCGCCACCAATTGTTGATGACCGGTTCCAGGACTTTCGCGCCCGGCCGGTTGAAGCTGTAGAACGGACCGGCCGGCAGATCGTAATAAAACTGCGCGCGATTGGCGGCGAGCTGCTTGCGCAGGCCATCGAAGACTTCGATCGGCAGGCCACCGGGATTGGCTTCGGTCTTCACCATGATCGGCGGCACGGCGCCGATGATCACCAGCTTGGCGACGCGGCCCTGCGGCTGGCCATGGCGGGCGACATAATGGGTCGCTTCGCCGCCGCCGGTGGAGTGGCCGACATGGACGGTGTTCCTGAGATCGAGATGCTCGACGACGGCTGCGGCATCGGCGGCGTAGTGATCCATGTCGTGACCGTCGCCCACCTGGGTCGAGCGGCCATGGCCACGCCGGTCATGGGCGACGACCCGGTAGCCCTTCTCAAGGAAGAACAGCATCTGGGCATCCCAGTCGTCGGAGCATAGCGGCCAGCCGTGATGAAACATGATCGGCTGGGCGCTCTTCGGCCCCCAATCCTTGTAGTAGATCTCGACGCCGTCCTTGGTGGTAACCGTGCTCATCTTTTGGCTCCGTTGGTTGGGATTGGTTGGATTCATGCGGTCACAGGTTTGCGCCGTTGCCGGCAGAATTGGCGAGACCGCGAGCGCCGTTGCGCCTGAGGCTGGGGGCAAGAAGGTCGCACTTGATCAACCGGCTCGGAATATGTTGATGTGCTTATTGAATGCCTCTTTCTATTCTGTTGATATGACAGAAGTTTGTATGTCTCCGCGAGATGGGTGTAGCACCCGCCCATTTCGCATGACGCGAGGGGGCTGGGTGATCCTCGCCTGGCTGCTTCGCGCTGCGAACATTCCTTTATCCACTGTATCTTGGCTGTCGGCCACCTCAGGCTAATCCAGGGTGACTGATCTAACGGCGAACGTCTGTAATGAGCCATTTTTTTGATATTCGTTCAATATATCCGCCCGGGTAGTTCAATATATCTGTCCGGGGTAGGTATGTTCGCGCTCTCTCCGTTGCGCCGCGTGCATGCCGCTGCCGGCGCTCACTTGAACACGGTTCATCGCCCAACCATCTAATCCTCATTACAACAGCGCCATGGCGGACCGTCGCAACCGCGACGGCTTTGCCGGCGGCGGGACGGCCGTTATTGCCGCCTGAGGATCAAATAATGGGTTACATGGATAAGGACATAGCGCCTCAGAATGATGGGGCGCTGATCGATGCCTATTCGCAATCGATCGCAGCAGCAATCGACATCGTCGGGCCGGCGGTCAGCCGGATCGAGAGGGTGGGCGGCCGGCAGGGGCACGGGTCGGGTTTCGCCGTCTCACCTGACGGCCTGATCATCACCAACAAGCATGTCGTCGATGACGCCAAGGTCGTTCGCATCACCACGCCTGACGGTTTCGTCACTGAGGGCCGCGTGCTCGGCCGCGACGTCGATACCGATATCGCCCTCATTCGCGCCAACACAAGCACCGGCGCTTGGGCGAAGCTCGGAGACTCTCAGCGCCTGCGCAGGGGCCATATCGCGATCGCGATCGGAAACCCGCTCGGCTTCGAATGGACGGTTACCGCCGGCATCGTCTCGGCGCTCGGCCGGTCGATGCGGGCTGCCAGCGGCCGGCCGATGGAAGATGTCATCCAGACCGATGCGGCGCTCAATCCCGGCAACTCGGGCGGGCCGCTGGTGTCTTCGGGCGGAGAGGTCATCGGCGTCAACACCGCCGTCATCCAGGGCGCGCAGAGCATCGCCTTTGCCGTGGCGTCGAATACGGCCAATTTCGTCGTTTCGGAGATCCTCCGCTATGGCCAGGTCAGGCGCGCCTTCATCGGCATATCAGGCGACACGATCGTGCTGCCGCGCCGGGTGGCTCTTGCGGCGGGCACGGTGCAGACGACCTCCGTGCGCATCCGCCGCGTCGAACCCGATGGGCCGGCGGCGAAGGGAGGGCTGCAGGAGGGCGATTATATCCTCGCCATCGACGGCAGCCCGGTCGGCGGCGTTGACGACATCGTCCGATTGATGGATGGCAGCAGGATCGGCAGGGATACGGAAATCCTGGTGTTCTCGGTGGCGGGCCGGATCGAGAAGAAGATCTTGCTGCCGATGGCGCGGTCCTGACGCCGCGCTTCTGCGCCGTGGCAGACATTAGCTTACGTCAGGCGCTGACGGCCTCCTGCTCCGTCCCCGAAAAATCCACCGCCGCAAAGGCTGCTGCCAGCACCTCCGGCCCGGCGCCGGTTTTTGCCGCATCGGTCGACAGGATCTGGCGGTAGCGCCTTGCGCCGGGCAGGCCGGCGAAGAGGCCGACCATGTGGCGCGCCACGTGCTGCAGCCGGCCGCCGCTGGCGATATGGCGTTCGGCATAGGCCATCATCCGGTCGCGCAGTGCCTCCCAGTCCGGTTCGGCCGCAGGCGCGCCGAAGAAGCGCTGGTCGACATCGGAAAGGATCGCGGCATTCTGATAGGCGGCGCGGCCGAGCATGACGCCATCGACATGGTCGAGGTGGGCTGCGGCTTCGTCGAGCGTGCGGATGCCGCCATTGATGCCGATGAAGACGTCGGGCCAGCGCTGCTTCATCCGATAGACGATCTCGTAGTCGAGCGGCGGGATCTCGCGGTTCTCCTTGGGGCTCAGGCCCTTCAGCCAGGCCTTGCGGGCATGGATCCAGATCGCGTCGGCGCCGGCATCGAGAACGCGGCTGATCAGCTCGGGCAGCGCCTGTTCCGGCTCCTGCTCGTCGACGCCGATCCGGCATTTCATCGTCACCGGCACGGTCGCAACCCTCTTCATTGCCGCGATGCATTCGGCCACCGTTTCCGGCGTCAACATAAGGCAGGCGCCGAAGGTGCCCGACTGCACACGGTCGGAGGGGCAGCCGACATTGAGGTTGATCTCGTCATAGAGGTAGGGTTCGGCGATCTTCACCGCCTCGGCAAGCTTTGCCGGGTCCGATCCGCCGAGCTGCAGCGCCAGCGGATGCTCGGCGGCGTCATGACCGAGCAGCCGGTCGCGTGGGCCGTGGATGATCGCATCCGCCACCACCATCTCGCTATAGAGCAGCGCCTCGCGGCTGATCTGGCGGTGGAAATAGCGGCAATGCCGATCCGTCCAGTCGATCATCGGGGCGACCGCAAAAATCGGCCTCTTCTCAGTCATCGACGTTCCATTGTTCCTTATTCCCAGGTGCCGCAGTGCGGTGCCTCACCGCCGCGAGGGGCGGGGGGCATCCATAAAGCGCGCATATAACACTTGCCAATGCGATCGACAAATGACCGTCGGTCACCACAAACAGAAACGGCGCCCCTTGCGGAGCGCCGTTCATGCCGCCGAAGCGATGTCTAACTTACGAAGCCGAGATGTTGACAGCCTTCGGGCCCTTGCCCATGCGATCCGGCTCGGTGTCGAAAGTAACCTGCTGGCCTTCGCGCAGCGACTGGATGCCAGAAGCCTGCAGCGCAGAGATATGGACGAAAACGTCCTTTGCGCCGCCGTCCGGCGTGATGAAACCAAAACCCTTGTCCTGGTTGAAGAATTTTACGGTGCCCTTGGTGGCCATTGGGATCGTCCTTTTCCCTTAGTCTGTGTAGTATCCGCGCCCCCGAGAGGAAGCGGACGGCTTTAGCTTTCGCCCCGATCGATTGGGACGAAGGGTCAGTCGGAGAAGTCACGTACGGGGAAAGAACGTCTACGTAGGCGGGTAGTCCCGCGCCGCCTTCCAAACGGAAGGGATTACCACATCAGTCCAGTCACCGGCATGCAAATGCCCGAGTAAGTCAATTCGTGCCAGCATTTCGGGCAAAAAGCAAGCGGGATTATTGTGGCATGCCCGCATCGATACCGGGAAATGCCGAAGATTCAGATACTTGACGATGGGTTAACGGATTCTTGCACGCCTGTGCCATATCGGGATTCCGTGCCGAAACGGGATGAGCGGCGGATTCGATAGCCGGACAGGGATTTGTTCGGGGGCGGTCGGGCGACAGGCAAATCGATCAGCCCTCATGGTGAAGAGGATCGCAGAGTCTGCTCTCCAGTGTTCCTCGCGCCGTCTTTGCTCCGCCCGCATCCTGAGGTGCGCAGGCCAGAGGCCGGAGCCTCGAAGGACGGGGGCGGCAACCGGCGCCATAACCTTCGATTCTGCATAGGGGGCTTTGTGGAATGCAGGTAAGGAGCTTCCGCGCCCGCCCTCGTGGTTCGAGACGGCCCCTTGGGCCTCCTCACCATGAGGGCTCTCTTTGGCGCCTGCGGCTTTTATTCTACAGCTAGTGCAATTGTCCGCTCCATCCTCGTCGTAGGCGAGCCCCCCCCAAAAGGCTTCCCACCTACTGCGCATCCCCCAGCAACCCGCTCAAGCTCCACGGATTATCACTCTTCTGATTAGCGATGTCGTCGACCTTCCAGCCGCCGTGTTCGCGCACCAGAGTATAGAAGAGCGTCACCTCTTCGCCGTTGTCGAATTCCACCTCCACCTCGGCCTTGTCATCCAGCAGGATCGGTTGGCCGATCCTGACGTCGCTGGCCGCGCCGTCCTGGCCCGCGATCACGGGATCGAAGTCGATCGCGCCGACATCGCCTTCCGGTGTGTTGTCGAGATCGGTCTGGAGGAGCTCATTCAGGTGATCGGAGAAAAAGGTCGAATAGGGCGAGGGCGCCTCGGCGTCGCTGTCGTAGCTATAGAGCGCCTTGAGCAGCGCCTTCGGCGTCTAGTAGGTCTGCGCCAATGCCGGCAAGGCTGCGACCGCCGACACGGCGAGGGCGAGGATGAATGTGGGCAGGCGCATGCGGGCTCTCCTCGATGAGCGGTGAATCATAGCGGAATCGGGCGCTGAGGTGGAGCGGCATTTTTGGGAGGTTATCAGGGTTTGGCGCGGCCATCGGCCCCGTTTCAATGACACGGTTCCGCGCTTGCTTGTGACAGGCGCCCGGGCGAGACTTCCAAATCAAGCTGGGGAGGGTGAGATGAAATGCATCGTCGGATTCTTCATGACCAAGCCTGGAAAGCGCCATGCCTATCTGGCCGCGGCGCAGAACCATCTCGAACAGAGCCGGCTCGACCCGGATTGTCTCTATATCGAGCTGGTGCCGATGCCCGAGCATCCCGACAAGATTCTGTTGGCCGAGGCCTTCACCAGCGAGGAAGCGCATCGCCGGCACGAGGATACGGACCACATGCGCGAGTTATGGGCCGTCGGCCCGACGCTGTTGTCGCATGTCGTCATTGACAATGTGATTTCCGCGCAGGTGGAGCATATCGACGAGCGGTTTGACTGACGGATGCCTGATTTCGCGCGGCCACCCGTCGGTGGAGCTGCATGACTGCAAGTCCCACCTCGGTGCCAGGCAATCCTGTCGCGGCTAGATCAACGCCTCGTGCGACAGCGCAAACAACGGCTCGAAGACGTCCTTCACGGCAAGCGTGAAATCGTGGCTGGTGACGTTTCCGGCCGCGTCGTAGGCTTCGGCGGTGAAGGTCAGGCTGTGGGTGCTTTCGTAATCGATCGCGGCCTTGGTCTGGATCTTGTTGCCGACGAGCTTGAAGATGCCGTCGGCATCGTCCGTCAGCCGCCATTTCACCGTGTCGCCTTCCGGATCCTTTGCCGTGAGCAGGCCGACGGAGGTGCCGATCGCGACATTCTCGGAGATCGAGCTGCGCGAGAAGGCGAGATTGGTCGGCGCCTTGTTGACGGGGGCCTCGTTGACGTCGAGCACGTTGATCGTGATGTCCTTTTCGACCGTGACCTTGCCATCCGAAACAGCGACCTTGATCGTGTGCGACTTCGCCGTCTCGTAGTCCAGCGCCTTGGAGGTGACGATGCGGTTGCCGTTGATCCGGAAGTGATCGTTGGCGCCATCGAGCAGCGTATAGGTGAGGGCGTCGCCATCGGCGTCCTTGGCGCTGAGCAGGCCGACCGTGGTCCAGATCGGGGTGTCCTCGGAAAGGGCGGTTTTCGAAAGCTGGATATTGGTCGGCGCGGCATTGCCCTTCGGCGTAAAAGTGTCCGTGGCGAAGTCGTAGACGCCGTCGGCAAAGCGCGCCAATTCGACGTCTGTCAGCGTATCCGTTCCTTCCCCAGCGCTCGTCAGGATGTGATCGCCATTATTCAATGCAAAGGAATAATTGGCGAAATTGCCGGAGAAGATTGCCGTATCGATGCCGTCGCCGCCATTGATGGTGTCGTCGCCGGCGCCACCGGTCAATTTGTCATTGCCGGCATTGCCATTGAGGATATCGTTGCCGCCGCTGCCGTCGAAAATGTCGTTGCCGTCGGTGCCTGTGAACTCGTCGTCGCCGCTGCCGGTCTTGACGTCAATGCCGAAGGCATGGCCGTCGATGAAAGATCCGCGATCTCCCAGCTCGTCGGAAAGATCGAGGTGGGCACTGTCCGTCACCGCCAATGAGGGGTTAAAATCGGGGAACGGATCGGTCGACCAGACGATCTTGTCAAAGCTTTCGAACTGTGCGCTCGAACCTGCAACCCAAGAGCCCGCCGTTTCAAGGATTTCGATGTTCTTGATCGTCAGGCCTTGGAGCGACGGGGCTTGTAGCGTATCGATCCCGGCACCGCCATCGATCATTCCAGAATTCACTGAAATGAATGTCTCCACGGTTATGGCATCGTTGCCGTCGCCCGCATCGATGTCAAAGACCGCAGGGGTAAAGCTGAAGCGGTCATCATCGGAGATCGTATCGTTGCCCGTGCCGCCCCTGATGACGTCATTTCCGACGTCGCCCCAAAGCATGTCATTGCCGTCCCCGCCATTCAGCGTGTCATTACCAACTCCGCCCTGGATCAGATCGTCGCCGGCGCCCGTCGTGATCGTGTTGTCATCGCTCGAGCCGGTCACATTCGCGGAAACCGAGCCCAATTCGTCGGCCAGATCTGCCACGCCGGAATCTGAGATGGCGAGGGTGACGGCGGCGAGGGGGCTGGTTTCAGAGTCGCGGATAACATCGTAAGCTTCGAACTCAGCGCCGGTCTTGGTAACTGTGGCGCCGTTCGTATCCAGAATATTCAAGGCCATATATATATTTCCCCAAAAGATGCGTTGTAATCGGCAATATGAGACATCCCCGAAAAAACTGTTTTATTGCTCAGCGGACGACGACCCCTCGGGGATCTATGCCAATCCCGATTAAGTTTTCAATGCAAAATTGTGTCTTTTCATTGCTTTTTTAATGAAAAACTAAGGATGAAATACTGGGGAAAGGGATTTTAATTTGAGAACTCAAAGTCATACTTGGTTTCGTAAATAGTATTATCTTTCATTTTCGGATGGAGTGCTCTCGCGAAAATTGTGTTTTTCAGC
Source organism: Rhizobium leguminosarum (assembly GCF_001679785.1). Taxonomy (NCBI): domain Bacteria; kingdom Pseudomonadati; phylum Pseudomonadota; class Alphaproteobacteria; order Hyphomicrobiales; family Rhizobiaceae; genus Rhizobium; species Rhizobium leguminosarum. The sequence goes on along the minus strand of NZ_CP016286.1, from coordinate 2,128,937 downwards.
GAGTTCTTCGACAATGCTGCGCCGCGCAATATTCGCGCCACTATCGCAGGTTGGTGTTGGCTTCGACTTGTTCCGGCTTCCCGCGCGGGACGCCTCACACGAGCTTGATGATCCCTGCCTTGGTCGGTCTGAAGCCGCAGGCGCGGTAGAAGCCGGTCAGGTGCGGTTCGAAATCGACATGCAGCCACTCGGCGCCGCGCTCCCGCGCAACCCTCGTCGCTTCCCGGACCAGCCGCGTCGCGATCCCTTGCCGCCGCATATCAGGATGGACCGAGGTATCGAGGATGAAGGCATGGATGCCGCCATCCCAGGCGACGTTGACGAAGCCGACGAGCCGGTCGTCCTGATAGGCGCCGATATGAGCGAGGCTGCGGGACAGGATGGGGGTGAAGTCGCGGTCGTGCGGGCTGCCCCAGGCGGCGGAAAAGAGCGCGTTCAGTTCCGCGGCGGAGGGGAAGGGGTCGATGCGCAGTTCCAGCATTGGCGGTTCCCTTCCTTCAGCGGGGATGTAGGTCTTCCGGATCAAGTGAGGGCGACGTTGTAGCTCATTCCGTCACAGCGACGAGCCGGCCGTCGCGTCTTTCGAAAATTCTGTCGGAGAGAAAATCGACGCTCCGCTGCTTCGCCATGTCGATCAGCTGCCGGGCCGTGATCAGCGCGGAGGGCACCTTTCGGTCGATCACGGCCACCTCGTCGCGCTGGCGCAGGATCAGCAAGGCGCCATCCGGGAAATTCTTGTCCACCATCGCCCAGAATTCATCCGTCAGCACGATAGCCGGCGTCAGCGGCGGGTTATCGCCGATCCGGTAGGCGATCATGTGATCGTTGACCCGCTCTTCCTGGAGCTTCGACATTTCCCGCAGAATATTCCCCTGCGCGGCCTGGCGGAGTTCGGCGACGGAGCGCTCGCCGAGATCGGCGCGCGAGAGCCCGACCAGGCTCTGCGGCGTGTCCAACTGCAAGACGATCGCCACGTCGCCGGCAAGTTCCTCCGCCAAAGACGTTGCCGCATCCTGCTCATTCGCGGGCGGCTGCCGGAAGCGGATATTGGCGAAGACATGCTGCAGGTCGAGCTCCGGCCTGCGGACCGTGACGAGAACGCTCTGTACGAGATTTTCGATGGCGGCCTCGCGGTCCAGATCGTTGCGGAGCGTATAAAGCCTGCCGTAGACGTTGGTGACATCGACCGTTCCCGTCACGGCTTCGCGTCCGCCATTGGCAAGCCGCACGCGGAGAATAGCAGGATTGCCGGGATCGATCGCAACCTCTTCGACCTCGGGCTCGCTGCGCAGGCGCGCGGCAACGGCGTCGCGCAGCTGCGCCAGCGTTTCGGGCGGCGCGGCAGAGATGGGCCTCGCTTCGGAGCGGAGGCCTATTTTCGAGAGAAGGGTCTTGAACATGTCGGCGTTTCCCTGATGTGTCGTGTCCGCATAAGCTGCCGCCGGCGTCAGGATCAAGGCGAGGCCGGCTGAAAGATTGACGATCCGCATCCTGGCCTCCTGCGCTGGCGAAAGCGGCGGCAACCGCCCGGCCGCGGGCCGAAGCGCGTTGCGGCGAACCGGATTCACGCGGCGCGTTTCAGGCGTTTGTTCATGCATGTGCTCCCCGAAGCGGCCGCAGCGGCCGGCCGCCAGCAGAAGCTAGGGCAAAGCTGTTGCCGATCAATGACGGATGAGGCGCATCGGCCGGAAGAGGCGGCGGCCTCGCGCCAGCTTGATAAGGCCTGCTTAAGTGGGTCTAAATCCGCAGCGCGATAAAAGGAGACCGGCTCGAAATCGACATGCAGCCACGCGGCGCCGCGCTCTTGAGCGATCCGCGTCGCTTCCCTGACCGCCGCGTCGCGATGCCCTGCCGGCGCATGTCGGGGTGAACTGATGTATCGAGGATGAAGGCAAGAATGCCGCTATCCCAGGCGATGTTGACGAAGCCGCCGAGCCGGCCGGGATGATGGGCGCCGATATCGGCGAGGCTGCGGCGATGCGGAGTTCGAGCGCATTTGGTTTCAAATTCCCTCGCTGTAGATGAAGGCAAACTTCGGTTTCTCCCGGCGGCGTCGCGAGAGGCTGCCGGCTGCCGGCACCGGCAATCAATGCATGCCTATAAAAATTTAAAGCGGGAAATATGCATCTTCTCCGCAAACGCCCGTTTAACAAACTGACTCCTGAGCTTATCGTCGAGCTAATAGCAATTGGGTTTTTAGCCAGATGAACAATGATCTGAATCGAGTTCGCGCTTTTGCGGATGTTGTGAGCGTTGATGCATGGCATCAATCTTTTGATGAAGGAAAGCAGGAAGTAGATTTGAAAGTTGACGTTGTTTTCACCGAAGGACGTATCGGCGGTGAGCGCGGATCGCCTGTGCAGTTCAGGCTAAAGTTAAAGCGGGCAACATTGATCGTAATTACGCCAGAAACTGAGCCTGTAGAGGTTGTACGTGAAAGCATTCGGCGTGAAGAGAATCACCTTTTAACGGAGTTTTCTTCCGAACAGGTGACGAAGAGCGATTTGGCGGCTGGTTTCGACGTAAATGCCTCGGCAAATCTGGCGGGCGGAATAAAGGGGGCTCTATCGGTCCACACTGCGGGAAAGCACGAGATATCCCGAACAGACAAAGAAAAAGTTGTGGGCAAGCACCATCCCATGAAGGCTCTGTTCCGAATCAATAATGTCAACAATACATATTCTTGGATTATTGATTGTGACGCCGCCCAGTTTCTTGAGGGACGAATTTGGGACGCCAATGCTTCACCTCTTATGAAGCTTCGCGATCTCCGCAATGATCCTCAGCGCGGTATCGCGCCGAACGTTAGAGTCGCTGTTCAGTGTTTGCGTGAAGATTTAATAATTACTGATATAAAATTGAAAGACGATCCTTCGCTAAAGGATAAGATTCTTGGAAATGATGAGAAACTGAAATTGAAAGCGGCGGAGGCCTACATACGCACAAAACTGACCGAAATTGGGCTAGAGGTCGGCGATCTCAGTAATGATTTCGCAAAACTTGTCCTAATGGATCTTGTTGCAAAAACAGAAAGATAAGTGACATGTCTCACTGGCTTGATGTTGTTGTAAATATTTTGAACTCAAAATCATCTGATTTGCGCGTCCTCGCCGAAATAGCCGGATATGATCCGAAAATACTCTACAAGGGCACAGTTATGGCTGGCGTAGATTTGTCCAATCAAGATATCGATGATCTAGATTTGGATATTCCCGCAAGCTCAGAAGAGGTGTTCTCTCCGAAGAAAGCAAAACAATTTATTATTGATAACGTCTCGCTTCCTCTGGAGTGGAAAGACAATATATTTCATTTTCGCGCAAGCAACAGGATAATATACAACATTAATCAGCTCGACGGTTCTCGCAATCTTCGAGAAGTTAAGATTAATAATACCTACGTCGAAAGTATATCTGCTCTTTCATCTTGCTTTAACCTAAGAACTCTTCAGATAAAAAATACTTCGGTGTCGGATTTGGCTCCAATTGCAGCATGTGGGAAGCTAGTCGAAGTAAATATATCTGGCACAAAAATAACTGACCTGTCCCCACTGCGGGGAAAAAATATTACTTCTCTTGAAATTTCCCAAACGAAGGTTGATGAAATTTCCGAATTAAATTTAAGGCAGCTAAGGAAGCTTGATGTTAGTGCAACGAGGATAGAAGATCTCAGCTGTTTGAAGGATTCCGAATATTTAAGTAATATAGATATTTCTCAAACGAAAATTGATGACATTAGTTTCCTATCAGGAAAAAAGTTTCTTCGATATATTAGAGCCGACAATACAACGAGTGATTGGCCAGAAAATACCGGACCATTTCTTTCTTTGGAGGGGTTTTACGCATCGAGCTCGGCAATCGAGAGTATAGAATTTCTTTCGAAATCTAGTCACATGCGAATTCTAATCATGCCGTGGAGTAAGATTAGATATATATCTCATATTGAAAAAATGCCTTTTTTATTTTATGCGGATTTGGAGGGCACGGCAATATCTGATATATCGCCGATCGCGCAATGGAAATCAATTAAATACCTTTCATTATCTTCTACGAAAATACACGATATTACTCCTCTGCAAAAACTTACAAAGCTTTCTAATCTTGAAATCTCAAATACTGCGGTAACGGATCTATCATGCATTTCTGATTTGGAGTCCCTTAAAGATTTGGATATTTCAGGGTGCGCCCCAGCTTTACTAAAAAATTTGGATAAATTTAAATCACTTACAAGCTTAAATATCTCTCGTATTGAAATCGACAGACCTGAAGATATTAGATTGCCGCCAAATTTGAGGTCGATAATCGCACCCGCTACGATATCAAAATATGTTAAATTACTTTGTCCGGACATAAATACATCAACATATATTGTATAATATAGCTGTGGTGGAATTCTATTATAGCAATATGTCGTTTCACCGCCCCGGCCGTCCGGTCTTCCCCTTCGTTCGCCCTTTACGCTTCTGCTCGCCCGGGTCCTCATAGCTCCCCACGCCCGTCTTCCCGCGCACGACCGGCCGCACGTCATCGTGCCCTTCAAGCAGCGGTGAAAACCGCTTCGTGCCCTTCTGCCCTTCGCTTGCGCTTCGGGCGTTCGTTGCTGCAATCGATTCACTGGATCGATTGCTACGCTTCGCGTACCGCGCCTCACCATCCGGCTTTTCCGGCAGCGCGCCGGTAACCGGTTTTTCCGTTCGGCCGACGGTCATTTCGTCGAGGTCGTTTTTGCGGAAGAGGGTTTTCTTGGCGGGCTCGGCGATGTCGCGGCCCATCTCATCCAGCGCCGGTTTGCGGAAGAGAGGGGTGGTGGTGTCGGTGCCTGGGCCCATGTCGTCGAGGCTGGGTCTGGAGAAGTAGGAGGGGGTGGCCCCCTCATCCGCACTGCCAGGCACTTTCTCGCCGGCTGGGAGAAGGGACTCGCGGGTCGCTTTGGCGTTCCGTCTGACGCCTTCCATTGCCTTTGACTCTTCTCTAGCCAGCGGATCGTCCATAATCGCCAGCTCGGCGGCCTTGAGGCGTTTGATTTCGTCGCGGAGGCGGGCAGCTTTTTCGAAGTCGAGGTCGGCGGCGGCGTCGCGCATGCTCTTTTCGAGCGCGTTGAGATGGGTCTGCAGGTTGTTGCCGACGAGGTTGCCGCCATCGGCGAAGCCCTTGCCGGAGGCGCCCGAGATATCGGCGCGGACGTGGTCGCGTTCGTAGACGGAGTCGAGGATGTCGGAGATCCTGGCTTTCACCGATTCAGGGGTAATGCCGTGTTCCTGGTTATAGACCATCTGCTTTTCGCGGCGGCGGCTGGTTTCCTCCATCGCCCGCTTCATCGAGCCGGTGACCTGGTCGGCATAGAGGATGACCTTGCCGTCGACGTTACGCGCGGCGCGGCCGATCGTCTGGATCAGAGAGGTCTCCGAGCGCAGGAAACCTTCCTTGTCGGCGTCGAGAATGGCGACGAAGCCGCATTCGGGAATGTCGAGGCCTTCGCGCAGAAGGTTGATGCCGACGAGCACGTCGAAGGCGCCGAGGCGGAGATCGCGGAGGATCTCGATACGTTCAAGCGTGTCGATATCGGAGTGCATGTAGCGGACGCGCACGCCCTGCTCATGCAGATATTCGGTGAGGTCTTCGGCCATGCGCTTGGTCAGCACGGTGCAGAGGGTGCGGTAGCCCTTGGCCGATGTCTCGCGGATCTCGCCGAGCACGTCGTCGACCTGGCTGCGGGCCGAGCGGACCTCGACCGGCGGGTCGATCAAGCCGGTTGGGCGGATCACCTGTTCGGCGAAGACGCCGCCCGACTGCTCCATCTCCCAACTACCAGGGGTAGCCGAAACGGCGATGGTGTCCGGGCGCATGGCGTCCCATTCCTCGAAGCGCAGCGGCCGGTTGTCCATGCAGGAGGGCAGGCGGAAGCCGTATTCGGCCAGCGTCGCCTTGCGCCTGAAGTCGCCCCGGTACATGCCGCCGATCTGCGGCACGGTGACATGGCTTTCGTCGATGAAGACGAGGGCGTTATCGGGGATATATTCGAACAGCGTCGGCGGTGGGTCGCCGGGGTCGCGACCGGTGAGATAACGCGAATAGTTCTCGATGCCCTGGCAGGAGCCTGTGGCTTCGAGCATTTCGATATCGTAGCGGGTGCGCTGCTCCAGGCGCTGGGCTTCCAGCAGGCGGCCGGCCTTTTCCAGCTCGGCAAGGCGAAGCCTGAGCTCCTCCTTGATCGACTTGATGGCGCCGTTCAGCGTCGGGCGCGGGGTGACATAGTGCGAATTGGCGTAGATCTTCACCGATTTCAGGTCGCCGACCTTCTGGCCAGTGAGCGGGTCGAACTCGGTGATGGCGTCGATCTCGTCGCCGAACATCGAGATGCGCCAGGCGGCATCTTCCAAGTGGGCGGGGAAAAGCTCGATCGTATCGCCGCGCACCCGGAAGGATCCGCGGGTGAAATCCATGTCGCGGCGCTTATATTGCTGGGCGACGAGGTCGGCCAGCAACTGGCGCTGGTCGAGCCGGTCGCCGACCGACATCTGGAAGGTCATCGCCGTATAGGTCTCGACCGAGCCGATACCGTAGATGCAGGAGACCGAGGCGACGATGATGCAGTCGTCGCGTTCGAGCAGTGAGCGCGTCGCCGAGTGGCGCATGCGGTCGATCTGCTCGTTGATCGAGGATTCCTTCTCGATATAGGTGTCGGAGCGCGGCACATAGGCTTCCGGCTGGTAATAATCGTAGTAGGAAACGAAATATTCCACCGCATTGTCGGGGAAGAAGTTCTTGAATTCCGAATAGAGCTGGGCGGCCAGCGTCTTGTTCGGCGCCAGGATGACGGCCGGGCGCTGCGTCGCCTCGATCACCTTGGCCATGGTGAAGGTCTTGCCTGAGCCGGTGACGCCGAGCAGCACCTGGCTGCGGTCGCCATTCTCCAGCCCCTCGACGAGATCGCGGATGGCGGTCGGCTGGTCGCCGGCCGGCTCGTAGTCCGACTGCATTCGGATGGCGATGCCGCCTTCGGATTTGTCGGGCCGGGCAGGGCGATGCGGCGTCCAGATCTTGCCGTTCTTGTGCAGCGGATTGCCGCTCTCGATCAGCGCCGACAGCGCCTCCACCGTGGCGGTGACGGCGGTGCCGGCCTGCAGCGACGAGGCCTCCTCCAGCGTCGTATCCATGCCGGAAACGGGATTGAGGCCGGCGGCGGCGCGCGTCTTCGGATCGGTCGAGCCGCCCATGGAGGTGCCGCGCGCCGATTTCGAGGCGCTGACGCCGCCGTCGCTGGTTTTCGTCCTGGCGGCAATCTCCACCTTCTTGCGGTGCTTGCCGGCCTTAGAGGCGATCTGGCGCTGGGTCTCGACGCCCGAGGTTTCGGCATCGGCCTCCAGCTGCTTCACCCAGTCGGCAACCGAGCCTGAGAGGGGGGCTCCCTCAAAAGACGATTGAGGGGCTTCCTCGAAGCCATTCGGGGCGGGGGATTTCTTCGGAGATTTGGCCATGGCGGGAATATGGAGAGAGTCAGCGCGAAAGTGAAGAGGGAAAGAGTACAAAAGGGAAACGAATGAATCGTTCGGATTTTTGGAATAGTCTCCCGGTCGCGTGATACTAAAAGACCCCGCCCCAAACCCCATCCTGTCGGATGCCGGGGTCGAGCCACGGGTCTCGACCCGTCCTTCGGACCCCCACAAGTGGGAGGGGTTTAACCTGCCGCGCCGGCTTTCCAAATCCTCAACGTTTCGGAAGAGGCAAGGCGGTGCCGCCGGTTAGTCCCTCCCACCTGTGGGGAGGGGTTGGGGAGGGGTCATTCTTCAGCGGTTCTTACCACACTCATCAAGCCGAACGCTGGTTCGCCGGCCCCTCCAACCGCGCGAGGTTCAACGCACTGTTGATCAACCCGACATGGCTGAAGGCCTGCGGGAAGTTGCCGAGCATGCGGCGGGCGCCGGGATCATATTCTTCCGCCAGAAGCCCGACATCATTGCAGATAGAAAGCAGCCGCTCGAACAGGCGTAGCGCATCGTCGCGGCGGCCGATCATGCCGAGGGCGTCGACGAGCCAGAAGCTGCAGGCGAGGAACGCGCCTTCGCCTGGCGGCAGGCCGTCGTCCACCTCCTGCGTCTCGTAGCGCAGCAGCAGGCCATCGCGCAGCAGCTTGCGCTCGATCGCCTCGACTGTCGCGACATAGCGCGGATCATCAGGCGGGATGAAGCCGACCATGCCGAGATGCAGCAGGCTGGCATCAAGCGCCTTGGAGCCGTAGGCCTGCACGAAACAGCCGAGTTCGGGATCGAAAGCCTTCTCGCAAACCTCGGCATGGATGTGATCTGCGAGCGTGCGCCAACGTGCGGCGGCCTCGGGCTCGCCGTCCGCCTCGGCAATCTGGACGGCGCGGTCGAAGGCCACCCAGGCCATGACCTTCGAATAGGTGAAATGCTGGCGCTGGCCGCGCACCTCCCAGATGCCCTCATCGGGCTCCACCCAGACTTTTTCGAGAAAGGGCAGAATGGCCGCCGCCAGTTCGCGTCCGCGGTGATGCGGCGGAAGCCCGCCCTTGCGGGCCTGCAGCATAGCGTCGGCCACCTCGCCATAGACATCGAGCTGCACCTGTTCGGCAGCGGCATTGCCGATGCGTACGGGTGTCGAGCCCTCGTAGCCACTCAGCCAGGGAACCTGCCATTCCAGCAGATTGCGCTCGCCGGCGACGCCATACATGATCTGCATCTGCGCCGGGGCGCCGGCGACCGCGCGCAGCAGCCAGTTCCGCCAGGCACTGGCTTCCTCGTAATAGCCGAGTTTCATCAGGGCGAGCAGGGTCAGCGTCGCGTCGCGCAGCCAGCAATAGCGGTAGTCCCAGTTGCGCGGCCCGCCGATCTTTTCCGGCAGGGAGGTTGTCGCCGCGGCGACGATGCCGCCCGTCGGCATGTAGGTCAGTGCCTTGAGCGTGATGAGCGAGCGTTTGACCTGTTCCGTCCACCGGCCCACTTTCGGGCATTTCGCGGCAAAGGATTGCCAGAATTCCTCCGTGTCCGGCAGCGCATATTCCACCTGCCGCTGAGCCGGCTGCGGCATATGCGAGGGGGACCAGGTCAGGGTGAAGATCTGGCTCTCGCCAGCGGCAACCTGGAAGGAGCCGACCGTGCTCAGGCCGCGGCCTTCGAGCGGGACGGCGCAATTCAGGGTTAGCCTGTCCGGGCCGGCAATGGCGGTGATGCCGCCATCCTCGCCATGCGTGACCCAGGGAACGGTTCGGCCGTAATCGAAGCGAAGGTTGAGCTCCATATCGAAGGCGACAGTGCCGCTCTTGCCCTCGACGATGCGCATCAGATCGCTCGTGCCATCGCGAAGCGGCATGAAGTCGATGAGAACGGCGGTGCCGGTCTCGGTCTGAAACTCGGTTTCGAGAATGAGCGTGTCGTTGCGGTAGCGGCGCGTGACGCGGACGTTTTCACCTGACGGTGACAGCGACCAGAAGCCGTTATCCTCGGCGCCGAGCAGTGCGGCAAAACAGGCGGGCGAATCGAAGCGCGGAAAACAGAGCCAGTCGATCGAGCCGTTCTTCGAGACGAGTGCGGCGGTTTCGCAATCGCCAATGAGCGCGTAGTCCTCAATGGGTACCGACACCGGAGCCTCCTTTGCATAGCAGTCGGGCTTTTAGGTAGAGGCGGTGCGCAGAGGTCAAGCGCGGAAACCAACGGGGCGGTAGGCGTGCCGGCTATCATGCAAACTCCGGATATCAATGGGGGGCATCGCCAGCAATGCCAAGCCGAAATGGAAAGTGTCGATAAATAAAAGTCTGTGGTTGAAGGCTCCGCCGCCTCCCGCATTGCGCGCGCCGATGTTACAGCTGTTGCGGGAATTGGGGACCATTCATGAACAAGATAATCATTGCATTTGCGGCCGCCGTGGCGCTTGCCAGTTGCGCCAAACGTCCTGACGCCATCGTCCAGGTCGATATTCCGATGGCTGCCTATACGAACCTCAGTTGCGAGGCGCTCGCAGTGGAACATAAGAAGGAGAAGGCCAAGCTCGACGACCTGTCCAAGCAGCAGATCAGCGCAGCGAACGGCGATGCTTTCGGTGTCTTCCTCGTCGGCGTCCCCATCGGCAGCGTCGCCGGGGGAGACAAGGAAGGGGAAATTGCCGCGTCCAAAGGCAAGGTTTCGGCCATGCAGTCCGCTGGAATGAGCAAGGGCTGCAAGCTGCCCAGCTGACAGCCGGGGCGGCAACCATCGAGATCGGCTCTGCCAAAAGTGAGGCATTGGCCGGTGATCCCGATTTCAATATCCATTTGGCGCTCGTCGTTTCTTCGCCCAAAGAGCGATGGCATTCGTGAAATGCCGCGCGCCGATCGTCCGCCCCCTCGTATCGGAACCAGAATCGGTCTTCCGCAGTTAGTTTCCTGTCACTTCAGCTTCAGGTGCTACTGCCATTAGCGACCATTCTGCCTTCTGGGAAACCCCCATCTCGATCGACCTTGATACCGGCGAACGGCTGGTTTTGCGCTCACCGCAGGATGCGCTTTATGCACTCGTCTCGGACTGGCCGGTCAATGGCGGCGTCCACCAGCAGAGGGCGATCGATTTCTGCCGCGCCTGGCTTGCCGGACGCATGCCGGCCGAGACGGTGCGGCAGGCTTTCATCCTGGCCGCGCTGGAAGCCGGCGTTACGATCAATGATGATGAAGACGGCGCAGAAGCCTCCGCCTTGAACCCTGCGGTATAGCTGGAACCGCCGGCTATATCCACGCGCCGCTCGGCCGGCGTCCGTAGCGTCAACAACGTTCCTTTCATGTATTTCAAATATTATTCCCGCTGTGTTCGTAAGAAATATGCAGCGTTACCGCGCTCCGATGTTGAGGCGGGATGATGCTTCGAAGAGGGCCCTGGCGCAGTCGCTCAGGGCTTGGCCAGCACCCGTGCCTGCACCGGCTGCTCGATGCCCTTGAGCACAAGCATGCGGGTTTCGGCGCCTGCGGCGAGATCGGCAGCCTTCGCCGCCGTTTCGGCCGAGATCAGGATCTCGCCGGCGGCGGCTTGGGATTCGAGCCTTGCGGCCTGATTGACGACACCGCCGATGGCGGTGAAATCGCTGCGGAAGGTTGAGAATTCGCCGATCTGGACCTCACCGGAATGGATGCCGACGCCGACGCCGAGGGTGCGGCCGGGCAATGCCTCGAGTGTCAGGCCGTTCAGCGCGGCGGCGCAGTTTTGCTGGATCTCCTGCGCGGCCAGGATCGCGGCGCCGGCGTGATCCTTTCGGACGATCGGGAAATTGAAGATCGCCATCAGGCCGTCGCCCATCTGCTTGTTGACGATGCCATCATGCGCCCAGATCGCCTGCGCGCAGCGATCCTGGAACCGGCTGACGATCTCGCTCAGCTGTACTGCCTCGATGCGCTCCGAAAGATCCGTGAAGCCCCGGATATCGGCAAACAGGATGGTGGCATCGACGGTGATCTGGCGCTGCTTCTTGACATATTGGAAGGAGCGTTCGCAGATCGTGCAGATATCGGGATTCATCTTGCTGCGGGTGATGCCGAAGGCGCGGAAGGGTAAGGCAAGCGGGCCGCCGATCGGGATCGGCATGTGCATCTGGTCCCAGCAGCCACGGCAGATCCGGGCGCTGCCGTGCCTGGTTGGCTCCGTAGAGGAGGCTGTCGTCATATCTCGCAATCCATCGCCTGATAGCAAAAAAATGAGCTTCCGATACTTGCCTGCTTTTGGCAACTCTGCCGACCGTCGAGGGTGACGATGGCTCGAACTATTTCGTCCAGGCCCCATTCTTCTGGGACACGTCGCCACTAAGTTGAATATCGCGCGGTCCGGCGATAGCATCGCAGTGGGACCTACTGTAGAATATTGTTAGTAATACATTCGCTCTCCAGGAAAGACCGGGGATGGAGCGCCGTCTTGCAGCAATCCTGATCGCTGATGTCGTCGGTTACAGTCGATTGAGCCAGATCGACGAAGAGGGCACCCGCGTGCGTTTTCAGGCGGATCAGAACGATGTCTTCGAGCCGGCGATCGAACGTCACCACGGGCGGCTGGTCAAAACCATGGGCGATGGGCTGCTGGTCGAATTCCAGAGTGTCGTCGATGCCTTGCGCTGCGCGGTGGAGGTTCAGCAACTGAAAGCCACGCAGAGTGCCGCGGCGCTGCCGGAGCATCGGCTCGAATTCCGGATCGGCATCAATCTCGGCGATATCATCGTCGAAGGCGAAGACATCCAGGGCGACGGCGTCAATATCGCCGATCGAATACAGGCGCTGGCCGAACCGGGCGGCATCGCCATATCGGGCACGACATACGACCAGGTGAAATCGAAAGTCCCGGTCGGTTTCGTTTCGCTCGGCGAACAGCGATTGAAGAGCATCACCGAACCGATCCGGGTCTATCGCGTCCTGCTTGACCCGACTGCTGCCGGCAAAACCCTCAAGACCCGCAGGCGCCTGCCGAGACGCCGCCTGGTTGCGGGCATAGCAGCGGCCGTTATTCTCGCTCTCGCGGGCGCAGCACTCTGGTGGCAGCCATGGATGCCGGCAAAACCACCGGGGCCTGGCGAACGTTTCGCCTATCCTCTGCCGGACAGGCCCTCTGTCGCGGTTCTGCCCTTCATCAATGTCAGCGGCGACACCGAGCACGACCATCTCGCAGAGGGGTTGACGGACGATCTGATCACCGAGTTGTCCAAAGTATCGGGTCTTTTCGTCATCGCCCGCCACTCGGTCTTTGCCATCCGGGACTCCGTCGGCAAGATCCAGGACGTGGCCGCCGAACTCGGCGTCAAATATGTGCTCGAAGGGACCCTGCAGCGGGCCGGGCCGCGGCTGCGGATCAATGTCAAACTGATCGATGCGGTCACCGGCCTGTCGCTCTGGGCCGAGCGCTACGACCGCCAGTATGCCGACCTCTTTGCGGTGCAGGACGATGTGATCGGCAAGATCATCTCGGCCCTGTCGGTCAAGCTCAGCGCGCGCGAGCGCGACCAACTGGCCCGAATCCCGACCGAAAACCTCGAAGCCTACGATTATTACATGCGGGCCGAGCAGGAGGGCTTCATCTTGAGGGATGTCGACACTTATCGTCGGACGCTGTCCTTCTACCAGAAAGCGATCGATCTCGATCCGGGCTTTGCCAATGCCCATGCGGGAATCGCGCGCGTGGCCGTCGATGTCTGGCGCAACGACTATAATTACCTCTGGTCGGCTGCCGTCGCCCGCAAGATCGCCTATGACGCCGCCGGACAGGCCCTCAAGCTCGATCCCAACAATGCCAGGGCGCACACGGTGCTTGCCCTGCTGCAATGGGTGGATGGACGCGAGACGGAGGCCAAAAATTCCGCCAACATGGCGGTTTCGATGGAGCCGAACGATGCCGAGGCCGCCGCCAACCTCGCTCTCATCCTGGTCCACACCGGAAGCAGCGGGCAGGCGATCACGGAGATGGAAAAGGCTCTGCGGCTCGACCCTTCGCCGGCGTCGAGCTTTCAACTGCTGGCGGGGATCGTCTTTTATACAGCGGGCGATGATCAGAGCGCGATCTCGCTGATAGAGCCGACGCTCGACAGCCTGCCGAAGGTCGAGCCGGCACGCGAATACCTGGCGGCCGCCTATGCCGACCAGGGCAATGAAACCAAGGCTGCAGCGGAGACGGCAAAGCTGCTGGAGCTCTTCCCCGAAAGCAATCTCACCTATTACGGCTATCTCTATGATTACTGGCGGGACGGCGATCTGCAGCGCCATCTGGCCGCATTGCGAAAGGCCGGCATCCCCGAATGGCCCTTCGGTTTTACAGGCAGTCAAGCCGACAGGCTGGGCGAGGCAGACCTGCGCAATCTTGTCGATGGCAAGAGCTGGACCGGCAAGCACAAGAACGGCACGGATTTCACCCAATATTTCGACAAGGCTGGAAACACTGCCTATCGCAGCGCGAATACCAACATCACCGGCATCGTCGAGGTGCGAGGCGACAGTCTCTGCGAAAAATTCGACGGCTATTTCCTCGACCGGATGGTGTGCGGATATGTTTACCGCAACACGTCAGGTGAACAGCGCGACAGGCCATACGTCCATGTCACGCCGCGCGCCTTGACGTTCTTTTCACCCACACCCTGACGGGTCGGGCGTTGCGGCTTCATTTCGTATCCGGTTGCTGCCAGACGGTGTGCATCTTCTCCGAAATCAGCGTCTGCTGAACTTCGGACCAATGCTTCTTCGAGTCGGTCACCTTGGTCGGATTTTTCTCCATGCCTTCGGCTGCCCCGGGATCATAGCTCAGGTACAGTTTGCCATCGATGATCCGCCAAGCTTTCGGATCGATATTGGTGGTCACCGTCCCGAAAGACACGCCATCGGCACAATAGCCGCCATATTGCGGTGCATATTTGGATGGATCGCCCTTGAAGAGATCGCGATTTTCGGCGCTGGCGAAATACCAGGTCGCGCCAAGCCAGTGGTGGGAATATGTCTCGGATCCTTCAACGGCCTGGTTTTCGGTGAAGTAGGCGACCGGGTCATAACCCTTGATCGCGACATCGCCGAAATAGCCGGTATTGACGAGTTCCTCGGCCCCCGCAGGCTGAAGGAAGGAAAGCAGCATCACCGCAGCGCCAACAGCCACGCCCATCCGCGTTCCGCATTTTTGCACATGATAAGACATAACAAGCTCCGTTCCCGGACGCGGTCCGTTACTCCAGCGAAATGCTATTGCCGTTTGGTGCATTCCTTGTAGAGCGGTTCGCCCACAAGCTCGGCTTTCTGGCAAACAGCACCGGCTTCCATGAGTAATTTGGCCGTATCCCAATGCGCCCGCCACCCGGCCTGAGTGAGAGGCGTGTACCCGTTTCTTTCCGTCGCTTCGACATCCGCGCTCTTCGTCAGCAGAAAAGCGACCACGTCGGTGCGGCCCTCTTCGGCGGCGCCGTGCAGCGGCGACATCTGATAGAAATTCTTCCTGTCGTTGACATCAGCTCCCTCGGCGACAAGTCGTTTCACCACCTCCAGATTTCCTGCATAGGCTGCCGCATGCAGTGCCGTCAGCCCACCCTTGTTGCGAATTTCGATGTCGGCGCCGCGATCCAGCAAAAGAACGGCGACATCCGCATGGCCCGCCAATGACGCGATAATCAACGCCGGCTCGCCCGCCTCATCGAGCTCCGACAGATCGGAGCCCTGGTCCAGCAACTGTGTGACGCGGGCGATATCGCCGTCCTTGGCCGCCTGATGCAAAGGACCTGCCCATGCCGGCAGGACGCCAATGACAAGCGTAGCAACAGTCGCGATAAAAATATTCACGGGCACGATCTCGGTTTGATCAGGGTTCGTATGCGCCGTTTTGTCGCGTTTTAGCACGTGTGCAATTCGTAAACAAGATTGCGCTAATGGATGCGCTTCCGGCCAACACCACTCGTCTGCGCAGGTGTCATCGGCGCGCGCTCAGACAGGCGTTTCCGGCAGCGGGCGAGCGGATCGGTTCCTAGAGCTTCCTCTCCATGAAAATCGTGATCGGCTGCAAGCTTGCGGGAATCTCTCGAAACCGGTCGCAGGGTTTGAAGCCGAAGCTCTCATAAAGGGCGATGGCCCCACGCATGAAGCTCACGGTTTCCAGCTGCACGCGATCGTATCCGTCATCGCGCATTCCATCCAGACAGGCGGTCATCAGGCCTTTGGCTGCGCCTCGGCCGCGCGCTTCGGTGCGAACATACATTTTCCGCAACTCGGCGATTCCGTCATCCGACTTCGAATAGCCGGCGCAGCCAGCGACAATTCCGTCCGCGCGCGCCAGGAAAAAGCCCGCGCCGGGTTGGCGAAACTTTTCCATCAGGGTGTCGACCGTGTGTCCGTAGACATATTCCAGCAGTTCGACCTCCGGCACTCCGAACCGGCTGGATTGTTCCGCGTCCCATTTTCCCATGGCATCGATCAGCGCAAGCGCCTCTTCGAAGTCGGACGGAGAATTGATGGCATGGACTTCCATAAACCGCCCTCCAAGGCAACAGCCGATCCGCTATTTCTACGGTCTTTGAAGGCAAGTGCAACAGCTGTGCCGGCAGAAGCGCAGCCCTCGGAACGAAATAGCGTCATACTTGTTACTCCCAGTGGTCGATATTCGCTGCCAAACTATCTCCCATCAACGAGTGACGAGCTGCGAAGGAGCACGTTTCAGCCTCGAAGCGTGGAACTTCGCCCCAATGAGGAGATTGAAAGCCATGACTGCTTCAGCCGAGAATGGAAAAAGCGGACAAGCCATGCACAAACCGCCGGTCGTGTCGCCGCAAGCCTGGGAAGCGGCCCGCGCGCAGCTGCTCGTGAAGGAAAAGGCTGAGACCCGCGCCCGCGACGCGCTGGCCGCCGAGCGCCGGCGCATGCCGTGGATGGCGGTGGCGAAGGCCTATGCGTTTGAGGGGCCTCAGGGCAAAGTCAGCCTGCTCGACCTGTTCGAAGGCAGACACCAGCTCATCCTCTACCGCGCCTTCTACGAGCCCGGCGTGTTCGGCTGGCCCGAACATGCCTGCCGCGGCTGCTCGATGGTGGCCGATCAGGTTGCCCATGTCGCCCATCTCAACGCCCGCGACACGACGCTGGTCTTCGCCTCCCGCGCGCCGCAGGCCGACATTACGCGGCTGAAGGCGCGGATGGGCTGGACGATGCCGTGGGTCACGATCACCGACAGCTTCGACAAGGACTTCGGCGTCGACGAGTGGCACGGCACCAATGTCTTCTACCGCGACGGCGAGCGCATCTTCCGCACCTATTTCATCAACAACCGCGGCGATGAGCAGATGGGCGGCACCTGGAACTACCTCGACATCACGCCGCTCGGCCGCCAGGAAGTCTGGGAGGATTCGCCCGAAGGCTATCCGCAGACCCCGACCTACAAGTGGTGGAACTGGCACGACAGCTATGTGCCGGACGACGAGCCCGACAAGAAGTGGGTCGAGGTCTCCGACGCCGGCGAGGCGGCGTTCAGGGCCGAGAGTGCAAACGAGAAACCGTAGGGTCGGTCCGGCCGTATCCTCCGTCCCGGCAGGAGGGTACGGCGGTCCGTCTGAAAGTCTGGCGAACCGCAATCTCCTTTCATGACGATGCATCAGCTGGGCAGGTCGGGGCGCCGGGGCGGTATCCCAGAACGCGCTTGCGCCGTAGCTTCGCCTCCCTGCACCTTCTGCGCGCAAAATTTCACCGGCATATCTCCTTACTGTCACGGAACCATGCTAGATTTCGCCCGATTTCCAGGGGAGGCGGGCATGGATACGGATTTTCGTGTGACCGGCAGGAATGCTGCTTCGCTTTTTGCGCTGACCATCCATCGCGGCGACGGCATGGTGCTGCTCGGCATGGACTGGAAGAATGGCCGGCCGCCGATCGATTTCGTCGGTTTCGCCATCCAGTATCGCGAGCCGGGTACTGACTTCTTCAAGAACGTGCGCAACCGTATCGGCTTTCCCGGCCAGCCGGTTCCAGACGACGGCATCCGCACGACAGAGGCGCCGATCCAGAAATTCCGCTGGGTGCATTTTCCCTTCAATGCCGATCTGCCCGGCAAGTTTCTCTATCGAGTCACGCCGAAGTTCATGGATGCGGCGGGCGCGCTGACATCGGGTGAAGCGCAGGAGGCGGAGTTGGCGCTGATGCGCGAAACTATCCCCGGCAAGCTCAACGTCGCCTTCACCCGCGGCTTCGTCTCATCGCAGGCCTTCGTGCGCAATTTTGCCCCCGACGCGCCGACGATCATCACGCTGGTGCCGCCGGTTGGCGATGAGGGGCTGGACTTCGTGCCGACGCACGCCGATGCCGAGCGGGCGCTCGCCTGGATGGGCTTCGAGGCGCGGGCCGAGACGCTTGCGCTGCTCGATAAAGCGCGCGACGCCGGCGCCGAGGTGCGCGTCATCGCCTATGATCTCAACCTGCCCGAGGTGGTCACCCGGCTGGAGGCGCTGGGGCCGAAGCTGAAGATCATCATCGACGACAGCGACCGCACCAAGGGCCACGGCCGCCCGAATTCGCCGGAGACGAGGGCGGCGGACCGGCTGATCGCCTCGGCGGGGGCTGCCAATGTCAAGCGCCAGCACATGGCGAACCTGCAGCATCAGAAGTCGATCGCGGTCCGCGGCGGCGGCATTTCGACCGTGCTTTACGGCTCGACCAATCTCAGCTGGCGCGGGCTCTATGTACAGTCGAACAACAGCCTTGCCGTCCACAGCGAAAAGGCGATCGACGATTATTTCACCGCCTTCGAGAGCTATTTCACCGCCAAACGCGCCGAAGACTTCCGCGACTCGCCAAGTTCTGCCGGCTGGATCGATCTCGGCCTTGACGGCGTCGACGCCAAGGTCGCTTTCTCCCCACACAGCGATGCCAATGGCCGGCTCGACGAGATCGGCGCCGATATCGATACGGCAGAGTCCAGCGTGCTCTTTTCGCTCGCCTTCCTCGGCCAGATGACCAGGGGGGCGATCGGCCCGGCGCTCGGCCGCGCGCTCGAACGCCCCGAGGTGCATGTCATGGGCATCGCCGATGCCGAGGTGCGAGCCGGCAATCTCGGCCTCAACGTGCTGACGCCGGACAATCGCCGCAGGGTGGTGCGGGCGGCGGCCTTAACGGGCAACGTCCCGCCGCCCTTCCTGACGGAACCCTCGGGCCTTGCCGGCGTCGACGGCAACCAGCGCGGCACGCGCATGCACCATAAATTCGTCGTGCTCGATTTCGACAAGCCGACGGCGCGCGTCTATCTCGGCTCCTACAATTTCTCGAACCCCGCCGATGACGAGAACGGCGAGAACCTCGTCGTCGTGCGCGACCGGACGGTTGCGACCAGCTACATGATCGAGGCGCTCAGGATGTACGACCACTACATCTTCCGCGTCGCCTCCGAAGCGAGCGACGGGCCGGCCCGTCCGCTGGAGCTCAAACGCCCGCCTCAGCCCGGCGGCACGCCCTGGTTCGAACGCGACTGGACCGACCCCATCCGCGCCCGGGACCGGGCGTTGTTTGCCCGGGCGGAGTAATGTCGCTGGTGACGACGGGTGCGGCATAGGCCGGGGAGCGACCTCGCCATCGGCTGGTTCCTCCACAAGGACCGGTAGCGGGACGATAACGCAGCGCTGCCCGTCCATCGCCAACACACTCTTCTCAAAGTGGAAACATTCCGGGGACGGTTGCGTTGTAGCCCTGCCGGCAGTGCGCCTGACAGGCCGTCTATGAGGAGGCTTATCCATGAAGGTGATGATCGTTGAAGATGAGAATTTTGTCGCTTTGGAGCTCGAACGCATTGCGCAAGAGGCCGGACACCAGACCATCGGGCCGGTTTCGACGGTGGAGCAGGCACTCGCCCACGCTCAAAGAAGCGATGTCGCGCTCGTCGATCTCAGTCTCTCCGATGGGCTGAGCGGCGCCCAGCTCGCGCGTCGGCTGATCGACCGCCATGGGGTTGACGTCATCTTCGTGACCGGCAGTCCCGAGAATGTCGGTCACGGTATCGAAGGCGCGCTCGATGTCATCTCCAAGCCCTTTACCGATGAGAGGATCGCCAGCGCCCTCTCGCGGGCGGAGGAGCGACGTAAAAACTTCGACAGCAGCAAGGCTGCGTTCTGAACAGCATCAAGGCTGCGTGTTATAAGAAGGAAATCGACGTCGCTCAGGCCGCTGCGCCTGCTCGAGGAGAAGTCCGGATGAAATACGCGCTCCTTGCCGTTCTCTTCGGTCTCTCGGCCTGCGCCAGCGCAGGGGATCCGCAGCCTCTTCCCGGCAGCCTCACCTATGGAGGAAAGGTTCTCCGTTCGCCCTATCGTCCGGGAACGGTGGTCAAGAATACCTTTCTCGGCGATTTCGGTTACCGTGTGTTCGAGACCTATGTCGTGCAGCCGGATGGGACGCTCAAGCTCACGTCCCAGAGCACGGGACCGGACTTCCTCTGGCAGTGAAAGAGGCACCGCCTCCTGTCGCGCCGGCGCCACGATCATCTCTGCGGCGGGACGTGGTCAGGCGCATGCGGGGCCGCATGCGCCTTGCCTGTTCAGATCACGTGCGCTTGAACTTTGCGGCCTCTTCGGAACCGCCCGTCGCATTGCCGGCGCTGTAGGAATGCGCGCCGGTGCCGGCGAGTTTGCCGCCGTCGACGATCAGGTATTCGTCGCGGATCGGCCGCTGCTCGAAGAAGCATTCGAGGATCTCGCGCGTGCCGGCGGCATAGCGGGTCTGGGCCGAGAGCGATGTGCCCGAGATATGCGGCGTCATGCCGTGATGTGGCATGGTGCGCCACGGGTGGTCGGCAGGGGCCGGCTGCGGGAACCAGACGTCGCCGGCATAACCGGCAAGCTGGCCGCTTTCGAGCGCACGCGCAATCGAGTCGCGGTCGCAGAGCTTGCCGCGGGCGGTGTTGACGAGATAGGCGCCGCGCTTGAAGTGCTTCAGGGTCTCGTCGTTGATCATATGCTCCGTTTCGGGGTGGAGCGGGCAATTCAACGTCACGACATCGCAGACCTCGTACATTTCCTCAGGCGTCGCATGCCAGGTGAGGCCCAGTTCCTTCTCCACCGTATCAGGCAGGCGATGGCGGTCGGTGTAGTGAAGGTGCACGTCGAAAGGCTTCAGGCGCTTCAGGACGGCAAGACCGATGCGGCCGGCGGCGACCGTGCCGACATGCATGCTTTCGACGTCATAGGATCGCGTGACGCAATCGGCGATGTTCCAGCCGCCTTTCACCACCCACTGGTAGGAGGGGATGTAGTTGCGGACGAGGCCGAGGATCATCATGACGACGTGCTCGGACACGCTGATCGAATTGCAATAGGTAACTTCGGCGACAGTGATGCCGCGGTCGATCGCCGCCTGCAGGTCGACGTGGTCAGAGCCGATGCCGGCGGTCAGCGCCAGCTTGAGCTTCGGCGCCTTGGCGATGCGTTCGGCGGTGAGATAGGCCGGCCAGAAAGGCTGCGAGATCACCACGTCGGCGTCGACGAGTTCGCGCTCGAAGGCCGAATTCGGGCCGTCCTTGTCCGAGGTGACCACCAGAGTGTGGCCGTTCGCCTCGAGATATTTGCGAAGGCCGAGTTCGCCCGACACGCTTCCCAGCAGCGTGCCGGGCTGGAAGTCGACGGCCTTCGGCGTCGGCAAGGTCTGACCACCAGGATATTGATCAATCCTCGGCAGGTTGTCACGGGCGTAGGATTTGGGATAGCCGTCGATCGGGTCGTCGTAGAGTACGCACAATACTTTGGCCATGGTCGGTTCCTCTGTTCGAGCAGCCGGAAACACGCCGGAATGCGCTCTTCTCGCATCGCCATTCCATTGTTGCGTTCTGGCAGCGGGTCTCGTCGAATGGGCTCGCGAGCGCGCCGCTGGTGTTTCCTCGAGGCTGCATCCCGTTTTGCCGGGATATCGTTCAACGACCGGATGATTTCATGCCAGGGGGCAGGGCGCAAATGAAAGCTTTGGAACGATTGGTAGGCGTCATCTATCAAGCCGCTTTCAGGCGAGAGCGAAAATCGGCGTCGAAATCGGAATCACGCAGAGCGCTGACCAACGCCTTCGTCATCGGCGATTGCGGTGACCGATCCGACATGACGAGGCCTATCGCCTGTGTGCTGCCGCAATGCCGGCGGCTACCTTTATACGATCACGAAGTCGTCGCTCCCGCCGATCGGTCACCAACAAGGAGCAGACAGATGAGCAACATAAGAAGCGTATTGGTCACAGGCGCCACCGGCCAGCAGGGTGGCGCGGTCGTGCGCGCATTGATCGCGCGGGGACATCGCGTCAAGGCGATCTCACGCAAGCCTGATAGTGACGGCGCCAAGCGGCTGGCCGCGGCAGGGGTCGAAGTCGTCGCCGCCGATCTTAATGACGGCGCTTCCGTGGCGAAGGCCGCAAGCGGCGTCGACACGATGTTTCTGATGGGCAACAGCTATGAGGCCGGAGTGGAAGCGGAGACCCGCCAGGGCATCATCGCCGCCGATGCGGCGAAGGCCGCCGGCATCGGCCACCTGATCTATTCCTCCGTCGGCGACGCCGACAAGAAGACCGGCATTCCGCATTTCGACAGCAAGTATCTCGTCGAGAAGCACATCGCAGGCCTCGGCCTTCCTTACACGATCAGCGCTCCCGTCGCCTTCATGGAGAACACCGTGGCGCCCTGGGCGATCGACGGCCTGCGCCAGGGCGTCTATGCCGCGGCCCTACCGCCCACCCGCGTGCTGCAGCAGATCACCATCGCAGATATCGGCGCTTTCGTCGCGGCACTGGCCGAGCGGCGCGAGCAGGTGTTCGGCAAGCGTTTCGACATTGCGGGCGACGAATTGTCGGGCGAGCAGCAGGCAACGATCCTCACCGAGGCGCTCGGCCGCCCAATCACTTACCGGGAATTGCCGATCGCGGCGATACGGCAGCAGAGCGAGGATACGGCGCTGATGTTCGAATGGTTCGACCGTACCGGCTACGACGCCGATATCGCCGCCCTGCGCCGCGACTTCGCCGATGTCGGCTGGCACAGCTATGCCGACTGGGCGAAGGGGTTCAACTGGAGTGTTCTTAGCAAGCCGGCTGGGTGAGCTAGCCGCCGTGTTGGCGATGTCGCCGCTTGTTGATATTTGGTGAGGGCCGATCGACCGGCGTTTGCCTCACGGCAACTTCGTACGAGAGGCGTTAGAGGGCAAGTCGGAGGCGAGGCGCCTACTTCTCATCCTTCATTCCTGTGCTTGTCACAGGAATCCAGCCACGGCGCGTCCGCGCCGTGAAGGACTCTCATACGAGAAAGGAAGTCTCCCGCGCCCAAGGACTTGGGCGCACTGGATTCCTGTGACGGGCACAGGAATGAGGGAGGTTGGGGTTGACGCTCTTGCCAAGCCCACCGCCGGAGCGCTGGGATGATCCTTGGTACCTTGGGACAAGGCCGGAGAGGGCGGATGATCCTTCGAGGCTTCGCCCTATAGGCTGCTTAAGATAAGGGATGTTGGAGGATGCCGGGCTCTCCGCCGCGGCAGGGCAAGAGGTACGCCTCCCAGGGCATCTGGACTTGCCCGTCTGACCGCCGACGCTTGGGAGAAGTCCGCTTGCACAGTCGCGGGCGAACGCTAGTATTCAATCGAAGACCTGTGTCCTTGAGGGAGGAGGCTTCGATGCCGTCGAGTTTCAATGTCGAAAGTGCCGATGGTTATGAACGGCTGATGGGGCGCTGGAGCAGGAAGCTGGCGCCGATGTTCATCGATTTCGCCGGTCTCGCGGATGGCGACCGGGTGCTCGATGTCGGCTGCGGCACCGGCAGCCTGGCGTTCACGCTGGCGGAAACGCCGGGCCTGCAGGAGATCGTCGCCGTCGACTATTCGCCGGTCTTCGTCGAGGCGGCAACGCGGCGCAACACCGATCCCCGCGTATCGATCCGGCAGGCCGATGCCTGCGCGCTTCCCTTCGAGGATAACCGCTTCGACAGGGCGATGTCGCTGCTCGTGCTGCATTTCGTGCCGGAGGCGGGAAAGGCGGTATCCGAGATGCGCCGTGTGGTGCGCCCGGGCGGCGTGGTCGCGGCCGCCGTCTGGGACCATTATGGCGGCATGTCCGGCATGCGGATGATGTGGGATACGGTGGCAATGCTGGATGAAAATGCGCTGGCCCTGCGCCGCAGATATTGTTTCCAGCCGATGATGCGGCCGGGGGAAATGAAGGAAAGCTTCATCGCGCAGGGCCTTGCCGACGTCGAGGAAACCTCGCTGCTGATCCGGATGGAATACCTCTCCTTCGAAGACTACTGGAACCCGATCGCCGCCGGCGAGGGACCGCTCGGCAAATATGTCGCGGGGCTGGACCCGGCGAAGCGAACGGCTGTGGATGCCGCCGTCAGGGCGGCATATGAGGCCGGCGAGCCGGATGGGCCGCGATCGTTCGCATCGGTGGCGTGGGCGTGCCTGGGCAGGGTGCCCGGATAGATTAGCGGGAGCGCCACCTCCTCTAAAGGGAGAATCGTGCTGCTCCCTCTTCTCCCCAGCGGGGAGAAGGTGGCCCGAAGGGTCGGATGAGGGGGCGGCACGGTACACCTTTGCTTGCCGCTTACGCTCAGTGCATTCGCGGCTTTGCCGCTCGCCCCCTCATCGCCTCGCTATTGCTCCGGCACTTCTCCCCGCTGGGGAGAAGAGGCAGGCAGCGGCCCGCATGCACCAACGTGAAAGCCAGGGTGCTGGAAGGAAGGTGCACGCCTTCAATATGGCGCTGAGGTGCCACCCGATCACGGCAATCGTGATGGAACACGAGCAGCATTGCTGACGTTATTGCCCGCTGTCTCCGGCTGCAAACGCTGCCGTACAGCATCACCCCGCCCGTTTCGGGCACCCCTTCCGACGGCATCCGGAATTGCCCGCCTCGCCGCCGCTTTCGGACGGAGGAATATCAGATGTCCGCTTTGGAAAGCCTGCGCCGGCTGACGCCGCAGCAGCGCAACACCGTCATCGCCAGCTATCTCGGCTGGACGCTCGACGCCTTCGATTTCTTCATTCTCGTCTTCGTTCTCAAATATATCGCCGAGGAATTCAACACCGACGTTCCCGCCGTCTCGGTGGCGATCTTCCTGACGCTTGCCATGCGGGCGCTCGGCGCGCTGATCTTCGGGCTGGCGGCCGACCGTTACGGGCGGCGCATCACGCTGATGGCCGACGTGCTGCTCTATTCGCTGTTCGAATTCCTGACCGGCTTCTCCACCGGGCTCACGATGTTTCTCGTGCTCAGGGCGCTCTACGGCATCGCCATGGGCGGTGAATGGGGCGTCGGCGCCTCGCTTGTTATGGAGACGGTGCCGGAGGAAAGCCGCGGTATCGTTTCCGGCATCCTGCAGGCGGGTTATCCGTCGGGCTATCTGATCGCCTCGATCGCGTTCTTCCTGCTCTTCCCGGTCATCGGCTGGCGTGGCATGTTTTTTGTTGGCGCGGTGCCGGCGCTGCTGGTGCTCTACATCAGACGCAATGTCGAGGAGAGCCCAGCCTTCCTGAAGCGGAAGGCCGAGGGGCGCCGGCCGTTCCTGACGGTCTTGCGCGAGAATATTCCGCTGTTCATCTGGGCGGTGCTGCTGATGACGGCCTTCAACTTCTTCAGCCACGGCACGCAGGATATCTACCCAACCTTCCTCGAGACCCAGCGCAACTATTCGAGCTATACGGTCGGCGCGATCGCCATCGTCTACAATATCGGGGCGATCTGCGGCGGGCTGTTCTTCGGGGCACTGTCGCAGCGGATCGGGCGCAAAAAGGCAATCGTCATCGCCGCACTGATCGCCGTGCCCGTCGCGCCGCTCTGGGCCTATGCGCCGGGGCCGGTGCTGCTCGCCATCGGTGCTTTCCTGATGCAGTTCTTCGTCCAGGGCGCCTGGGGCATCGTGCCGGTGCATCTGAACGAACTGTCACCCGACGAGGTGCGCGGCGCCTTTCCTGGCTTCGCCTACCAGCTCGGCAACCTGCTCGCCTCGGGCAATGCGACGCTGCAGGCGGGGCTGGCCGCCCGCTGGGACGGCGACTATGCCTATGCACTGCTGATCGTCGCGGCGGTGGTGGCGTTGATCGTCGCGGCTCTTGCCGGCTTCGGCTACGAAAAGAAGGATGTGCGCTTCGGCACGGAGGAGGCCGAGGAGCCGCATGGCGCGATGCGAATCTAGCGCTGCCTGCGGCTATGGAGGCCGGCGGCGATGGCTGCCGGCCTTTTCTTGCGTACTGCCGCCAAGGCGACAGAGCCTTTCAGCTCTTCACCACCTTGCAGGCGCAGATGCGATCGTAAAAGGTCTGTCCTCGCCAAAAGATGAAGGGCAAGAACCACCAAATAAGGGCGGCTATACCCAGGATGATGTTGAACGTTGCGGCGCCGTTGTTCAAAAGTGTGTATCCGTCGCGAGACATGCGGAGCAAGGCGTCGAAGTCTTCCGTGGGAGAGACTGGAAACAGCGAAAACGCAAAAGCGGCGGCGATGAAAAACAGATACGGGCTGAATTTCAGGATCTCCCGTCTAAACTCGGTGCCAAGGCCGGGGCTTTTACCATCG
This sequence comes from Rhizobium leguminosarum, assembly GCF_001679785.1. NCBI lineage: Bacteria > Pseudomonadati > Pseudomonadota > Alphaproteobacteria > Hyphomicrobiales > Rhizobiaceae > Rhizobium > Rhizobium leguminosarum. The sequence goes on along the minus strand of NZ_CP016286.1, from coordinate 2,102,954 downwards.
ACGGATTGGACTCTCAGGCCGAGCAGCTTCTTTCCGATCGTGCGGCGGCCATTTGCGGAAAAATAGGCGAAGGCAAACGCGAGAAAGGCAATGTTGACGATGCCGGAGATCACGCTGGAATATACGAACACGGGTCCGATCACTGGATTGTCGTCCGCGTCGACAGGGATGGTCAGCCATTGGCCTGATGTCCCGTTGTCTGTTTGACGGGAGACGCCCGTCTGCAGGTATCTTTGTTTTTCCGAGCCGATTTGGCTGACTTCGCAGATCTGATTGATACGAACTTCCCCACTTCTCAGCGGCCATCCGGCGTCAATCCGCTTTGCAAGCTGATCCGGCAACTCTACGCCGCACTGTGTGTAACTCCAGCCGGGAAAGCGGAAGTCTAGGGGAAGAACTGTTGAAATACAGTAGACGGCTATGAGAATGGCGGCCTGAAAGATGATGATGTCGATGAGATAGGCCACGGCGCGTCGCCAGAAGTGGCGGGAAGGCAAAGTAGCGTATTGCGGCATCTGCGGTGTCGTGTCCATGTCGCCCCCTATGTATCTGCGCAACCTAGTCCGGCAGGTTGATTCGTTTCAACATTAAGTGGAAAAATGCACGGTATTTTTCACGGAACGTCGCGCTCCCGCGAGCCCAGTTCCGGTGCAATTCCTGCGCTGGGAAGGCGAACCGCCGCGCGACCTGCCTGGCATCCGCATCGTCTCGGTGGCGTAAGGTCGCAGCCGTTCCCGGGGCTTGCCGTCGAATGGCGGCGTGCTAGGTAAGGGCTGCCGGTATCTCCCTGCCGGATCGGTTCCCCCCTTCACAGCCCCCGAGTTTTCCATGTCCTTTTCTCCTGCCGCCGTCTTGCCCGTCGTCATACTGTTTGCTTCCAACATCTTCATGACCTTTGCCTGGTACGGGCATCTCAAGCATAAGAGCAGTGCCATCTTCCTCGCCATCATCGTCAGCTGGGGTATCGCCTTTTTCGAATATTGCCTGGCGGTGCCGGCCAACCGGATCGGTTCGGCGGTCTATACGACGGCGCAGCTGAAGACGATGCAGGAGGTGATCACGCTGATCGTCTTTGCCGGCTTCTCGATCTTCTGGCTCGGCGAGAACCTGACCTGGAACCATGCGATCGGCTTCGCCCTGATCGCAATCGGGGCATCCTTCATCTTTCGTGCATAAACTTTAGCCTTTTCAATAGATTACAAATTGTTCATGTCTGGATATCGCCGCATTTCCTACAGATTGCGGTCGCAATCAGCTGGCAGCCTGTCACCTTCTAGTGAATAGGAGGTGAGCGGTCATGAGCCTGTCTTTCCCGACGATGGCGGCGATCCGGTTCGGCTATGGTTTCCGGCCGGGCGAGGCGCCGCCGGATAGCAAAGACGATCTCATCGGCCAGCTGCGCATGGGGGTGGCGGCAACGCCGGATTTTCCCCTCGGCGGGCCCGACATGCGCCACCAGGCAATTCTCAGCCTGCAGGCGCAGTTGAAGCAGATCCGGCAGGACGCCAAGACGGTGACCGACGATACGACGCAACGCGAGATGCGCAAAGGCGTGCAACAGCAAGTGCAGCAGCAGTTCCAGCATGATGCGAACCTGCGGCTGATGCAGGCGGTGCTATCGCCGTACGGCTTCTACGAGAGGCTTTCGACCTTCTGGACCGATCATTTCTCCACCAGCGCCAATAAGAGCCTGCCGATGCGTCTCATCGTGCCGCTCTACGAGGCCGAGGCGATCCGGCCGTTCATATCAGGCAGGTTCGGCGATCTCTTGCGCAATGCCACCGCCCATCCGGCCATGCTGATCTATCTCGACCAGGCGGATTCGCTTGGGCCGGATTCGGCCGGCGGCATGAAGCGCAACAAAGGGCTGAACGAAAATCTCGGTCGCGAACTGCTGGAGCTGCACACGCTTGGCGCTGGCAGCGGCTATAGCCAGGCGGATGTCACGGCGGCGGCCATGGTGCTGACGGGGCTCACTATCGACCGCAAGGAGATGGACATCGCCTTCCGGCCGAATATATCGGAGCCCGGCGCGCATGAGGTGCTCGGCGTCAGCTATGGCGGGCGCAGGCGCTCGCGCGACGATTATCTCGACATGCTTGACGATCTGGCGCTGCATCCGAAGACGGCGGCGCATATCAGCCGCAAGCTCGCGGTGCATTTTATCGCCGACCAGCCTGACGAGGGCATGGTGTCCGATATGGCGGAGGCCTGGAAGAAGACGGATGGCGATCTGACTGCCGTCTACACCGCCATGCTCGATCATCCCGCCGCCTGGCGCGACGAGGGCGCCAAGGCGCGCCAGCCCTTCGATTATATCGTCGCTGGCCTGAGGGCGCTGAATGCGGGGCCGGTCAACGGCGTCGTCGGCAGTTTCCTGGCGTCCAACCAGCAGGGTACTGACGAGGGCGACATGGCGGCGAACACGCCTGGCATGGCAGGATCGCCGGTGCCGACGGATCCCGCCGGCGAGGCGAGGGAGAAGCGCCTCAAAGCCTTCCAGACGGCGCGGGCGCTGGGGCAGGGGGCACTCAGGCGCATGGGCCAGCCGACCTGGCTGCCGCCGAGCCCGGCCGGTTTCGAGGAAGGCTTCTCCGCCTGGATCACCGGCAGCCAGCTCGCCGAGCGGCTGGCCTGGGCAAGGCGGGCCGCAGCACAGTTCGGCCGGGACGAGGATCCGCGCGAATTCTTGAAATCGACGCTCGCCGATGCCGCGCGCGACGAGACGATCCGCGTCGTCTCGCAGGCGCCGAACAAGATCAGCGGGCTGACGCTGGTGCTGGCGTCGCCCGAATTCAACCGCCGATAGGAGCCTCTGTCATGAACCGGATTTCGCTCTCCCGCCGCGGCTTTCTGACGTCGGCCTGCTGTCTTGCCGCTGCTCCCATCTTCACGCCCGTCACCTTCGCGGCGATGCCGGGTGACAACCGTTTCGTCACTATTGTGCTGCGCGGCGCGATGGACGGGCTGGATCTGGTGCAGCCCTATGGCGATGCCGGCTTTGCGCCGCTCAGGCCGACGCTGGCGCTTACGCCCGATACCGGGCTTCTCGATCTCGACGGGCATTTCGGCCTCAATCCGGCGGCGGCCGAGCTGATGCCGCTCTGGAAAAGCCGGGAGCTCGCCTTCGTGCATGCGGTCTCGACGCCCTATCGCGACCAGCGCAGCCATTTCGACGGGCAGGACATGCTGGAATCCGGCGGCGAACATGTCGCCGAGGAAAAGACCGGATGGCTGAACCGGGCGCTCGCCGTCATTCCGCGCTCGGATGCGCGCAAGGCAATCGACATCAATACCTCGACGGAGCTGATCCTCTCCGGACCGAACAATGTTGACGTCTGGGCGTCGGATTCCAATCTGGCGCCGGCGCGCGACGAGATGCAATTCCTGGCGCGACTCTATGCCGGCGATCCGCCGTTCGCCGAGGCGCTTGCCGAGGCGACACGGGCCAATAGCGCCTCGATGATGGTCGAGCCGGAGGGCCAACGCGGCGCAAAGATCGCCGATGTGGCGGCGCTCGCGGCCAAGATGCTGAAGGGCGACTACCGCATCGCCAGCTTCTCGATATCAGGCTGGGACACGCATATCGGCCAGGCCGGCCAGTTCAAACGACCGGTGCAGGACCTTTCGCAGGCGATCAATACGTTAAAGACCACGCTCGGGTCCGAGATCTGGGCAAAGACGGTGGTGCTTGCCATGACCGAGTTCGGTCGCACCGTGCGTCAGAACGGCTCAGCCGGCACCGACCACGGCACCGGCGGCTGCGCGCTGCTATCAGGCGGCGCCATCAACGGCGGCCGCGTCCTCGGCCGTTGGCCGGGCATTGGCGACGGCCAGCTGCTCGACGACCGCGACCTGATGCCGACCGCCGACGTGCGCGAGCTTGCGGCAGCGATGCTCTACCGGCAGTTCGATGTGAGCGCGGATGATTTGACCGGGAAGATCTTTCCGGGACTGGGGTTCGATAAGGGGTCGCAGTTTCTTAGGGGGTGAGCGGCGGGGCCGCGAATGCACGGAGCGTAAGCGAAGGGCAAGAATAAGGTCCTCTCCTGGCTGGCCAGGGAGCTTGCCGCTTCCCGGCCCCTCGCATGGCTCAGGGCGTTCGACGTTTGCAATCGATTCACTGGATCGATTGCTCCCGCTTCGCGGGACCACGTCTCACCCCAGCACATCATAAAGCCGGAAGATGAAGCTGATCTGGTAGATCAGGTTGGCGATGATGAAGGCGGTGTGGAAGCGGCGGTTGGCGGTCCAGGCGGCGATGGCGCAGAGGAGGATGTAGATGATGTTGCGAGCTGGGTATTCCCAGCCGAGCGAGAGGATGCGCTCATGGCCCTTGATTGCCGTGTCGAGAATATCGACGGCGTAGGTGAGGCCGAGGATGCCGAAGAACCATTTGCGCCGCGAGATGAAATATTCCTCGTAGCCGCCATATTCGTCGAGCGAGGCCGGAAAGAGCAGGGCGCAGAGCAGGAAGAACAGACTGCAGAAGCAGATGAGGAAGAGATAGATGCCGAAGCCGATCGCCGGCACCGCCTGCAGGCGATATTCCCACCACCAGATATGGATGATGAACAGGAACATCGACAGCGCCCAACCGAGATGGATGGGATAGACCTTGGCCTTGGCGGGATGCTGGACGATGCCGGCAAGGCCGGTGAGCACTCTCGCGAGAGAAAGGCTGATGACCATGCCCATCACCACCTTGATGTGAAGGAAGACCTCCGGCGTGCTGACCGTTTCCATGCTTTCGATCCTTAGGCTGTCACTCCTCGGGGACTTGCTTCGGTTTGCCCTCTTCGTCGAGCGCCACCATGATGAAGGTGCCAGCTGTGACCTTTTCCATCTTGGCGTAACGTGCGCGGTGCGCCCAGGCTTCGACGCAGAGCGTGATCGAGGTGCGGCCGACACGGTCGATATCGGTATAGACAGACAAAGTGTCGCCGATCTTGACCGGCAGTTCGAAGGCCATCTCCTTGACGGCGGCGGTGACGACGCGGCCCTTGGCGCGCTCGGCAGCGCGGATGCCAGAGGCAAGGTCCATCTGCGCCATGACCCAGCCGCCGAAGATATCGCCGGCCGGATTGGCGTCACCGGGCATGGCAAGCGTCCTCAGCGTCAATTCGCCTCTCGGCTTGGCGGCATCGGTCATCAAGTCTTCTCCATCTGGTGCGGCGTCGGGCCGGCGATTCACTGCGAAGCACCCTAGTGCAAAGGCCGAGGGCTGTAAAAGACGGCAAGACCAAGCGCTACAGACGGCCGACGGGAAAAATGTTGCTGTCGTTGTCGATTGAAATTTCGTTTTATTTCAAATGGTTGAATTTTGTAGTTCTCACCTGACCTTACGTTATTTAATCTTCTTCTAATTAAGCTTTACGCTCCAGTAATTCCGGCAATTCAGAATGCGATTGATTTCACCTATAAGAATCGCTGGGAACCTCATGCGCAACGTCAAGATTTCCACCCGTCTTTATTGTCTCGTTGGCTTCACGCTTGCCGTGCTCGCGGCGACGATGGTCTTCTTTCTGAACTATTCTTACTCCGAGCTGGAAGACGAGCGGAAGGCAGGGCTGGCGCAGTTGGATGCGACGGCGCTCGGCATCTTCGAAAAATATTACAAGATGGAGCAGGCGGGCACGATGACCCGCGAGCAGGCGCAGGCGGCCGCCAAAGACGTGATCGGCGCGATGCGCTACGGCGCCGACGGCTATTTCTGGATCAACGACATGCATCCCAAAATGGTGATGCACCCGATTAAGCCGGCGCTTGATGGTACCGATATCTCGCAGATGAAGGACCCGACCGGTAAATTCCTGTTCGTCGAGTTCGTCAACAAGGTGAAGAAGGACGGCAAGGGTTTCGTCGACTATCTCTGGCCGAAGCCGGGCGCCGATGAGCCGGTGCTGAAATACTCCTATGTCGCCGGTTTCGAGCCCTGGGGCTGGATCGTCGGCACCGGCGTCTATGCCGACGACCTTGCCGCGCTTTATCGCCAGAATTTGCTCTGGGCCACGATGGCCTGCCTGATCGGCGCTGCGGCGACGATCGCGATTGCCTTTGCCATCGTGCGCAGCGTGACGGCGCCGATTGCCCGGCTGAGGAAAGCGATGAATGCTATTGCTGCCGAAGAAGCGTCGGTAGAGATCGCCGGCAGCGAGTATCGCGACGAGGTCGGCCAGATGGCCAAGGTGCTGCTGGTGCTGCGCGACTCCGTCGATGAGCGCAGCGCGCTGCGCGGCCGGGAAGACGAGAGGCAGCGGCAGATCGAAGAAGAGCGCCGTGGCAACGAGGCGAGCCTGCGCTCTGCCTCCGAACGGCAGACCCATGCGATGCAGGCGCTCGGCGTCGGCCTCGAGAAGCTTGCGAGCGGCGATCTGACGGTTGCGATCGGCGATATCGGCGACGATTACGCCAAGCTCAGGAACGACTTCAATGCGGCGGTCGACGCGCTGAACGGCGTCATCCACGCGATCGCCGAATCGAGCCGCGTCGTCAACGACAGCGCGTCCGATATCAGCGAGGCAACCGGCAACCTGTCGAAGCGCACGGAACAGCAGGCTGCTGCGCTGGAAGAGACGGCGGCCGCTCTCGACGAGATCACCGCGACGGTCAAGACGGCATCCGAACGGGCGAACGAGGCACGCGAGATGGTGGCGGAGACCAAGGCGAGTGCCGGAAAATCCGGCGAGATCGTCCGCAACGCGGTGACGGCGATGGGCCGGATTGAGGATTCCTCCAACCGCATCGGTCAAATCATCTCGGTCATCGACGAGATCGCCTTCCAGACGAACCTTCTGGCGCTGAATGCCGGCGTCGAGGCTGCGCGGGCGGGCGAGGCGGGCCGCGGCTTTGCCGTCGTCGCCCAGGAAGTGCGCGAACTTGCCCAGCGGTCCGCCAATGCGGCCAAAGAGATCAAGGAACTGATCAGCCGGTCGGCGACGGAAGTCGAGGGCGGGGTGGCGCTGGTGCGCTCGACGGGTGAGGCGCTGCTGGAGATCGAGGCGCTGGTCAACCAGGTCAACGATCATGTCGCATCGATCGCGACGGCGGCGCGAGAGCAGTCGACCGGGCTGAACGAGATCAACGGCTCCGTCAATCACATGGACCAGATGACGCAGCAGAATGCCGCGATGGTTGAGGAGACGACGGCAGCCAGCCGCACGCTCGCCGACGAGAGCACCCAGCTGAAGACGCTGCTTTCGAATTTCCGCCTGCGCGGGGCGGAGCAAAGAGCCGGGGCTAGATACACACGGGCAGCGTGAGTTAAGCCACTGAACAAAGGCCGGGAAACCGGCCTTTTTCACTTCCGTCGCGTGCAGATTGTGCCGGTAAGTTTTCATTCACCGTTTTTAATTAAAATTGGAGTGAGTTTTTTCGGTCACTGCCCAGCCAGCCTGTGGAAGCGATAAGAGTATGGCGTTTGTTTCCTTTCCTCGGCGATCCCTTTTGCCCTTGCTGCTTTCGGCGGCGCTGACGACCTGTTCGATCAGCGACGGGCTGGTGCCGCCGGCCAATGTCGACAACGGCACCAGGGTCAGTTCGATCTCGCCGTCGCGGGGGGCAGCGCGCATGGCGCCCGCCGTGCGCATGGCGCCGGTGGAGAGCCAGGCCTCCTATCCGGTTTCCAGCGCGCCCGTCGGCAATAGCCAGGGCTCCGTCGATTACCTCGACACGCCAAACCTTGCCGGCACCGGCCAGACGGCGCGGACCGCTCCGGGGGCGCGGGCCGCACCGGCGCAGGGGGGCAGGTTGCCGATGATCGACAGCGACGAGGCACTGGCGGCAGGCCAACCGAGCGGCAACTGGGGCGGCACGCAGGCGCTAGCGATCCCGTCCGGCGGCGTCAACATGGATGACGATCTCGGGGCGGAGCCGGTCGTCGGACTGGCGCAGGAACAACAGCAACAGATCGCCGAGGGCAACGCCACCGAGCCGGTTGTCGACGGCATCGGCACCGATAACCCGACGCAGCTCAACCAGCCCATGCGCCAGCCCCCGCAGCAGCCAATGCCGCAGCCGGCGGCCGAGGCACAGATGAGCCGGGCGCCCGCCTGGAACGACGGCAGCCCTGTGGTGGCGCCGACCCGTGTTCCCGAAGAGGACGAGAGCGAAGAGGTCGCGATGCTGCGGCCGAACAATCCGATGATGAGCGAACCGGCGGCGCCCGTTGATCCCAGCGTCATGCCGTCCTCCGAGCTTGCCTGCCGACGCGAGCTGAAGCGCATGGGCGTACTCTTCGACAACAAGCCGCCGATCTCTAACGGGCCGGCCTGCCAGGTGCCCTATCCGGTGTCGCTGAAGGGGCTTTCCGGCAATATCGGCGTCCGCCCCGCCGTGACGCTGAACTGCCAGGTGACGCTTGCCTTCGCCAAATGGGTGAAGAACGAACTGGCGCCGTCCGCCCGCTACCGTTACTGGTCCGGCATCAAGACGATCCAGCCGCTCGGCGGCTATTCCTGCCGGCGCATGAACAACAGCCGGCAGAAATACAATCCGATGTCGGAACACGCCCGCGGCAACGCCATCGACGTCGGCAAGTTCGTGCTGAAGAACGGCCACGAGATCGACGTGCGCAAGAAGGGCCTGTTCTCGCTGCGCGAAGGGCGGCTTTTGAAGGCGGTGCGCAGCGACAGCTGCCGCTATTTCAACACCGTGCTCGGCCCCGGCAGCAACCCGGAGCACTGGAACCACTTCCACTTCGATCTTCGCTCCCGCAAGAGCGGCAAGGCCTATTGCGATTGATGCATGCCACCTTAAAGCGTGCGGCATGGGTGCAACTGGTGTCGCATCAATCGGGGCCCAGCTACGAGAAAACGGTTCATCCGCGCCACAAGGCACGCTATAGATCGGCGAGGCGGATTGCCGTTTCGAGAGTTTGATCCATGAGTTATGATTTCCATGTCGGCCAGAAGGTCGTCTGCATCGATGATAAATTCAAGCATGTCAGCATCGACCAGCTCATCCGCAAGGGCGAGATCTATACGATCCGCTGGGTGGGTGAATATACCCATTATATCGACGGCACCTTCATCGGGGTGAAGCTCGCGGAAATCAACCGCGGCAATGACGACGGGCCGGAGGGATATGGAGCGGCCGACATGCCCTATCGCGCCACGCGGTTCCGGCCGCTGGTGAAGGACAAGATCTCGTCACTGCGCAAGCTGTTGGCGCCGAGGCCCGATGCACCGGTGGAACCGAAGGAAAAAATCAGGAAGAAAGAGAAGGTCTGAACGCCCCACGACAGCAATCAGGCCGTCTTTCTGCTCAGGAACAGCGCGGTCTCTTTGCGACCTCAAGCACGCCGCTGCGTTGGCTGAACGCATCGGCAATGGCTTGACGGAACCTGGTGAGTTGAGGTCCGCCGGCGCCATCGCCGGACGGATAGGAGGTGAGCGCCAGGAAGACATCCTCGGGCTCAGTGATCCGCAGGCTGGCCGGATGCTGCGACATGCTCACGTTTCCAAACTGCGACCGCATCGATCGCTCGGCAGCGTCATATCCGAAGGCTTCGGCAGCCACGGCCAGTCACACCAGGCCTTTGACGAGTTTTCACATGTGCTCGACCCTGATGTCTATGAGCCGTTGCCCGATGACTGGCTGGTCGGCATCACTGATGTCGTCAACTCGACCACGGCGATCCGGTCGGGGCGCTATGAAGACGTCAACTATGCGGGCGCATCGATCATCGCCGCCCTCGGCAATGCCTGGGGATCGTTCGATTTCCCCTTCGTGTTTCGCGGAGACGGGGCCGCATTCGCCTTGCCGCCACAGGCCATCATGGCGGCGACATCGGCATTGCGGCAGGTCGCGGACTTTGCAAGAGCCGATCTCGATCTTACCCTTCGTATCGGGCTGCTGACCGTACGCGAAATCCGCACCAGTGGGCGCGACGTCAGAATTGCCCGTTATGCCGCCTCCGAGAACGCGACCTATGCGATGCTTACAGGGGGCAGGCTCAAATGGGCCGAGCAGCAGATCAAGAACGGCCGGTATCTGGTCAAGCCGGGCCGCTACGCGACGAAGCCAGACCTGACCGCCCTCAGCTGTGACTGGACCCCGTTCCCAAGCCAGCGGGGCGAGATCCTGTCGCTGCTGGTCGAGTCTCGCGACCATATCAGTCCCGAGGTCTTTGCGGCGCTGGCGAAACGCGTCCTTGCGGTTTTCAATGCCGCGCCGCGCCAATCTCATCCGCTTCCCGGTGGCATTCCCCCCGATGGAGACAGCGGGAAGCAGGTCGATGCGAAAGGCTGGTCGGAGGTCGCGGCCAATTCGGATTTCCGCAAATTCGATGATGGTTTGCGTTTGACGCTGGACTGCACGCGCGAACAGATCGACAGGGTCGAAGCGATCCTTGTTCCGGCGAGGGCGCGCGGCAAGATCAACTTCGGACTGCACCGTCAGTCGCATGCCCTGATGACCTGTCTCGTGCCATCGGACAGGCCGGATTCGCACCTGCATTTCCTCGATGGAATGGGCGGCGGCTATGCCAGGGCCGCCGAGATGATGGAGGAAGGCGCATTTTGCGATGTCGTCCGGCATCATGCTCCGTAGCTCAGGACCCAGCCGGCGCGGGGATCATGGCCGCCAAGAGATCTAAGCGGGCTTCCCCGTTTCCCAGCTGATCAGCTTTGCGAGCATTTCGCCGAGCTGAGGCGGCGCCAGCTCGGCTTCGCCTTCTATCGCGGCGAGGCTAAACCATCTAAGCTCGGTGTGTTCGTCATCGACCAGCCGCGGATAGCCATGCCACTGATCGATGCGATAGACATGGAAGGTGACGGATGCCTCAGGGGCCTTCCGATACGAGCTTTCCCGCAAACTGCCAACGCTGCGGCGTCACGCCTATTTCTTCCATCAATTCCCGGCGCATTGCCTCTCGGCGTCTTCGCCGTTTTCGATATAGCCGCCCGGCAGGCTCCAGCGATCCGGGTTCGCCTTGCGCATGGAATTGCGTCTGGCCAGAAGAACGGTTCCGTTCTGGCTCAGGGCGCCCATAGCGATCTCGGGCATCTCGTCTTCTCCGTTATGTCAGCAACTGCCGACTGATGCCGCGATCACGATTTCGCCGGTTCGCCCTGCGTTGACCGCAGGAGGTTGTCGCGCAGCGTCGTCACCGATTTCTGCACGACGGGAAAGTCGTCGCCGAGGCCGGTGGCGCCAAGCAGCGCGTCGCCGGGATCGGTTTCAACGAGTTGGCGCCCTGCCGGCGTCAGGCTGACCCGCACCTGCCGCTCGTCGGCGGGATCGCGGTGACGGGTGACATAACCATTCGACTCCAGCTTCTTGAGGATGGGCGTCAGCGTGTTGGATTCGAGAAACATCTTTTCCCCCAACACCCCGACGGTCTGGTCGTCCTCTTCGGAGAGGGCCACCATGGCGATATATTGGGTATAGGTCAGGCCAAGGTCGTCCAGGATCGCCTTGTAGGCGCGGCCGAAGGCGAGATTTGCCGAATAGACCGCGAAGCACAGAAAATTGGAAAGCTTGCGACCGCCCTTGCCCGACTGCGGAGAGGTGAGTGCAGGCATATCCGGCCCCTTAGCTGCTTTAGATGCCGGCATAGATCCATCCTGTCCAAGCTTTCTGACGATGAGATCTATATAAATCGCATCCGATTAAATCGCAATAGTGTCGAAGTCGGTTTTCGATCCTGCCGTTTGTGGTGACTCGACAAAGATCAGCGGAAACTCCTGGGAGGCTTCCCATACTTCTTGCGAAAAGCGGTCGCGAAATGGGCGGAGTCGGAGAATCCGATTTCAAAGGCGATCGCCGTCATGGGCAGTGTGCTGTTTTCGACCAGAAACCGGCCATAGCGCAATCTCGTTTCAACGATAAAACGCTTCGGAGTCATGCCGATATTGTCCTGGAAGAGACGCGCGAACTGGCGTGGTGACAGGCCGACCAGAGAGGCCACCTGTTCCGGTGAGACGTCGCGGCCTTTCCGACTCTCGATGAGAACGACGGCTCGCTGTATGCGCGAATCTTCTGTGCGGCGAAATGTTGTAGCGCGGCCGTGATCGAAGGCGCTCATGTGCTTTTGTTCCGTGAGCGAAAGCTGGTGCACAGCCTTGGCCGCCCGATCCGGTCCGCAATGCGTGCGAATGAGCTCCGTCATCAGCGACAGGACCGATACGCCGCCAGGCACGGTAATACGGCCGTTTTCGATCAGGAAGTCATCGCGCGTGGAGAAGGCAAGACGCGGGAAGGCAATTCGGAAATCCTCCGCGTGAAAGGGATGAACGCACGCCTTGCGGCCGGCGAGCAGTCCCTCCTGCGCCAATATGAAGGCGCCTGTACAAACGCCAATGACCGGGACTCCCGCTGATGCCGCCACCCTGAGATAGTCGCGATGCTTGCTAGGTGCTGCACGCAGATGTGGCAGGAGGCCACCGATAACCACGACGTAGTCGAAGTCGGTTGGGTTTGTATAGGGCGCATCGGCGTGAACCCGGATGCCGCAGCTGGCAACCGCCGCATGGCCCGGAGCCCCCATGATCGACCAGCGACAATGCAATGGACGGGAATTGTCGGCAAAGTCCGCCGCATGCCTGAGAGGCTCGACGATACCCGTCAGCGACATCATAGGGAAGGTCGGCCAGAGGAGAATGCCGACGGAGAGATCGGCCTTTCGGTCGCGTGCAACCAGAAGTCGCTCGACCCAAAGATCGTCGAGCCAGCGTACATAGCCCGGCTCGTTGGCAGATATTTCGGAAGGTTCCTCGGATGTGATCATGGCGTGTGGCGATGATAGGGTCATCATGTCCTTTTTTCAAAGAAAATGTCCGATTTATAAAATTCAGCCGCAGCTTTCAGTGTCAAGTTTTCTCTCGTCGAACGCGACATCCGGGGAGCAGAAACCACCGGACCGGGGAACCAACAAATCAAGGATCAGAACAATGGCACTTTCTCTTTCGAGAAGGATGGTGACGTGCGCTCTGCTGGCAGGCGGCTTCATGTCCCTTTCATCTATCGCCAATGCTTTCGAAGTTGCCGAGCAGGGCAAGCTGACGGTTGCCTTCACCGGCGACATGCCCGGCTCCGGCTGGCAGGACGGGAAGCTGGTGGGCTATGACGGTGAAATCATGCAGCGCGTTGCTGACAAGCTCGGGCTCAAGATTCAGCCTGCGCTCATGGAATGGTCGGGTACGATCGCCTCCGTTCAGTCAGGCCGCGTCGACGTCATGCTCGGCACCATGGGCTGGACCGAAAAGCGTACGAAGATCATGACTCTGTCCGAGCCGATCCACTACTTCAAGAACGGCATCATGCAGTCGACGAAGACGAGCTGGGACAAGCTTTCTGATCTGGAAGGCAAGAAGATCGGCACGATCACCGGCTTTTCGTTCGTCCCGGAACTGAAGAGCATCAAGGATCTCCAACTGTCGCTCTACGACACTTCCGATGCGGCCGTACGCGATCTTATCGCCGGGCGCATCGACGCTGTCATCGGCGATCCGCCGGTGATCTCCTACGCCATCAAGCAGAACCCCGATTGGAATATGCACTTCCTCGCCTTCACCGATAACAGTCCGGATTTCCCGCTGCTGACCGGTCTCGGCCAGGTCGTCTATGGCCTCAACCAGAAGAACGACGATCTGCGCCAGAAGATGGACGCCATCATCGCCGACATGTGGAAGACTTGCGAGATGAAGGAAATCGGCGCCCGCTACGGATTGTCGTCGGATGTCTGGTTCAAGCCTGTGGGTCAAAACTTCCGCGCCGGCGTCGATCGCCCCGCAGATTACAAGCTGCCGTCCTGCGCAGCTGGCGGCTGAACGAGCGTGCGGACGGAAGCTGCAATCGGCGGCTTTCGTCCACCATCTTCGCCAAGATATAATCGCATAAGGAAACGGCGATGAATGCGCTTCTGAGCGTTGCGGGCCTGCGCAAGAGCTATGGCCCTGTCGAAGTCCTGAAAGGCATCGATTTCGACGTCGCGCCAGGTGAAAAGATTGCCCTGATCGGCCCATCGGGGTCTGGGAAATCCACCTGTCTGCGCTGCATGAATTTTCTGGAAAAGCCCAGTGCCGGCGAGATCCGCCTCGATGGCGAGCGGATCGGTACGCGCAACGGCCGTATCATGAGCGATCGGCAACTTGCACCGCAGCGCGCCGAGATGGGCATGGTCTTCCAGCTCTTCAATCTCTGGCCGCATCTGTCGGTGACGGAAAACGTGGCGATCGCGGCGCGCAAGGTCCGCGGCCTGGCTGCCGCCGAGGCACGCGAACTGGCTTTGGAGATGCTGGCCAAAGTCCATATGACGCACCGCGCTGAAGCCTCACCGCTCGAGCTGTCCGGCGGCCAGCAACAGCGTGTCGCGATTGCGCGGGCGCTTGCCCAGAAGCCAAAGCTCATGCTGTTCGACGAGCCGACATCGGCACTCGATCCCGAACTGGTCCAGGAGGTTCTGAAAGTGATGGAGGAGCTGGCAGACGAAGGGCGCACGATGCTGATCGTCACGCACGAGATCGCGTTTGCGCGCGACATTGCCGACCGCGTCCTGTTTCTCGACGGCGGCACGATCGTGGAATCCGGCCCGGCACGCCAGGTCATAACCGCTCCCCGCGAGGCGCGCACGCAAGCGTTTCTCAACAAGATCCGGCACTAGGCGTGTCATGATTGGATTTTCTGTATTCTTCTCGGTCGTCCAGGGGCTCGTCGCCGGGCTTGGCGTAACCGTTTTCGTCACGATCGCCTCGCTGGCGCTCGCAGCCGCCTTCGGGTTCCTTCTCGCTCTGCTCAGACAATTTGCTGGGATCAAATTCATCAATCTCGCGATCGATGCCGGCTGCGAAATCCTCTGCAATGTGCCGGCCTTGACGCATCTGTTCATCCTCTACTTCGGGCTTGCCAGCCTCGGCGTGAAATTGACGTCGATCACGGCGGCCATCCTGGGCCTCGGGCTCATCGGGGCGGCGATCACCTGCGCAATCTTTCGCGCCGGTTTTGCTGCGCTGCCGAGCGGGCAGGCGGAGGCGGCGCTTGCTGCAGGGCTGACCCCACTCCAGACCATCTTTGAGATCCTGACGCCGCAGGCCATGCGGATAGCGCTTCCGGGGCTCGGAAACTACGCGGTGCAGCTTCTCAAGGATACATCCGTCGTCTCGGCCATTGCGGCGCCGGAAATCATGTTCTTCGCCCGTTCAATGGTGACGTCGTCCTTCCAGACAACAATGATCTATGCGACGGCGGCGGCACTCTACCTGTTGCTGAGCCTGCCATTGATGCAGGTCACGCAGTTCCTCGAAAGACGTTACGGGAGATTGAAAGGATGAGTGCTTTCCTGGCCCCCTATGGCGATTATGGTGCCGAATGGCTGCCTCTGCTGCTGCGGGCGATGGTGAATACGGCGCTGCTTTCCGTTTGTGCCTTTGCCCTGGCCTTCGTTTTCGGCCTGCTGCTTTCGCTCTGCCAGAAATCCAGTTTCGCAGCTCTGAGGTATTTTGCGGCTCTTTATGTGACGATCGTGCGGGGCGTGCCGCTATTGGCGGTTCTGTTTCTGCTTTATTTCGGCTTGCCGGGCATCGGGGTCGTCTTCGATGCTTTCGGTGCGGCGATTGCCAGCCTGGCGTTGTGTTTCGCGGCCCAGGTCGCCGAGCTTTTCCGCGCCGGTCTGAAGGCTATACCGGCGGGGCAGAGCGAGGCAGCGCTGGCCGCGGGCTTTACCCCGGCCCAGAGCTTTGTCCTGATCATCCTGCCGCAGGTCGCGCGTGTCATCCTGGCGCCGATGATCATCACCTTCGTCTCGCTGCTCAAGGATTCTTCTCTCGCTTCGCTGATTACCGTCGACGAACTGGTGCTCACGGGGCGGTCAATGGCGACGGAGTATTTCCTTCCGTTGCAAATCTATGTTGCCGTCGGGCTCTGCTATTTCGCGATAGCCTGGCCGTTTTCGGTCCTCTCGCGCCGGCTAGCCCTTCCGGCCGCCCGCTAACTCGTCATCACAAGGCCAAGATCATGACCACTGAAACGACCGTTGCCACGGGCAACGCACGTCGACCTGCAACGCAATCGCATGAACCTCGCTGGCCGGTGATCCTCATGACGCCCGACGTCAGCGAGGCGCCTGATGCTCCGACCGAGACGGAGTATGTGGTGCGCGCCAACTATGCGGATGCCATAGCCGAGGCAGGGGGAATTCCTTTGATCTTGCCTTACAACACCCGGAACCTGGCATCGGCGTTGGCACTCGCCGATGGAATTGTCCTTACCGGTGCGCGGCCAGGGACCGAGGTGACAGGCGCGCGCAGACAGTTCGAAATTCAGCTGGTCGAGCAGGCCTTGAAAACGGGCAAGCCGCTTCTCGGCATATGCCACGGCATGCAACTGATCGGTGAATGCCTTGGGGGCGAATTTCAAACCGAGCTGCCGGCCGCCGCCGTATCCCACATCCCGCAAGATATCCCCGACGTTTTGGCGCACGAGATCATCCTCGAGCAAGGCAGCGTGCTGACCGATTGGGTGGGGAAGGGGCCGGCACGCGTCAACAGCCTGCACCGGCATGCTTTGGCCGGCCAAGGACGCTTCCGTGTCGCCGCGCGGGCGCTGGACGGAACCATCGAAGCATTCGAAGGGGACACGGACGGCTTTTGCCTCGGCATCCAGTGGCACCCCGAATACCGGCTGAGCGAACTCGACAGGAATATCATGAGGGCCTTCGTCGACCGCAGCGCAGAAGCAGCAGTCCGCAAGGCACGCAGTGCTTCATCGGCTGGAAGCAATCGTGTGCGCGCACGACTGGCACGGCTTGAGTTTGCTCTGCCGGAAGCATCCTCGCCGCCAGGCGCATTTTCCGGTGCTGTGCGGACCGGCAATATCATCACCGTTTCAGGTCAGGTGCCGCTGAAGGATGGTGTGGTGCTGCGGACGGGACATCTCGGAGCATGCGTTTCCATCGAAGAGGGGCGAGAATGCGCGCGCTGGGCGCTTCTTAATGCGCTTGCACAGCTGGAGGGGGCTGCGGGCGGCTTTGACAACATCCTGGGCTTCGTCCGGCTCGCGGGCTATGTCGCGGCGGATGCTGCTTTCGAGCGCCACGGCGCCGTAATCGATGGGGCTTCCGAACTGCTCCGAGAGCTCTTCCCGGATCGATGGGCGCATGCCCGCATCGCAATCGGCGTAACATCCCTGCCGCGCGGGGTTCCCGTTGAGGTCGAGTTGACGGCCGTCGTCGGCGACGAGGCTTGAGATGGCACGCGTTGCGGTGATCGGCGCCGGCGTCATCGGCGTATCGTCGGCCTATCTTCTGGCCCGGGCGGGGCATGATGTGACACTTATCGATGCGGCAAGCGAGCCGGGCATGGGAGCGAGTGCCGGCAACGCCGCGCAGCTGTCCTGGGCCTACGGTGACGCAATGGCATCACCAGCCCTGCTGAAGCATCTGCCAGCGATTGCGATGGGCCGCGATCCGGCCTTCCGGATCCGCTGGCAACTCGATCGGGACTTTTTCTGCTGGGGCCTGAAATTTATTGCCAATACCCGGTTCAGGCGTTGGTGGAACAATACGCAGGAGATCCTGCGCCTTGCCGAACAATCCCGTCACGAGCTCGCAATCCTGCTTAAAGAAACCGATGTCGAATTCGACTATCGTGTCGCCGGAAAACTGCACCTCTACGCCGATCGGCAAAGTTTTGCTGCCGCCGATTCCAGTGTCGCGCGCAAGAATGCCCTCGGCTTCGAACAGCGCCTGCTGACGCGGGTGGAGGCGGAAGACGTGGAGCCTGCGCTCGCCGCATATCAGGGAGAGATTGCCGGCGCCGTTTATACACCCAGTGATGCCCTTGGCGATGCGGCCGGATTTTGCCGCCAACTCACCGCCTGGATGATCGAGCGCGGGCAAGTCTCGGTGCTCTTCGGCAGGAGGGTCTCGAGCTTCGTCCAAACGGGAGGCGTGCTGACGGGGCTGCGGTTCGAGGACCGCGACGAGCTTCGCGTCGACGCAGCCATCGTCGCCGCAGGACCGCAGATCCGTTCCCTCATATCCGATTTGCCCGAGGCCCGAGACATACGCCCCATCAGAGGCTACTCGTTCACCGTTCGAAGAACTGGCCTTGCACCAAGTATCAGCCTGACCGACGTCAAGCGAAAGCTTGCTTTTGCGGCAATCGGCGACCGTTTTCGTGTCGCCGGACTGGCAGATATCGAGCGTCCGGGGGCCGGTTTTGATGCCAGACGTTTCGACACGCTCAAGCTGGCCGCCTCCGCGGTGCTGCCCGACCTTTTCGAGCGTTCGGATGAACTGATGAGATGGTCGGGCGAGAGGCCTGTGACACCGACCTCCAGGCCCATTATCGCCGGTTCCCGACACATCAAAGGTCTCTACATCAATGCCGGTCACGGCATGCTGGGTTGGACACTCGCATTGGGCTCCGCCCGCCGCGTGGTCGATCTTGTTCAACAAGTCGGTGGCTGGGGCCGCCCGGTGCTATAGTAGCGGACGCCATCCGCCTGTCGCAGCGTTCCGGCAGATGTGGGGATTTCGCTCAATTCATACTTCTTCACATCCGTCTGATCGCACCGGATCATAAAATCCGGAACGCCGTGAGTGTGGATTGACCCTTAGGCCGCGTGGACTCTTGGGATTCCCAAGTTTGAGCAAATCAGATTCAAGACTGTCTTTTGGAGGCAGTCATGGGTGTTTTGGATCGATTGGTGCTGCGGGATGAACAGTGGGAGCGGATCGCTCCCCACATCATTGGTGACGAGCGCACGCGCGGTTCGTCAGGCCGCGACAACCGAATGTTTGTGGAGGCCGTGCTTTGGATCGTACGCACTGGCTCGCCCTGGCGTGACCTACCAGAGGTCTTCGGCGAGTGGAACAGTGTCTTCCGCCGTTTTAGCCGCTGGAGCCAGAAGGGTATCTGGTGGCGCATGTTTGCGGCGATGTCAGACGATCCAGATTTTGAATATCTGATCGTCGACTCCACCATCATCCGCGCCCATCAGCACGCTGCCGGCGCAAAAAGGGGGCTGAAGATCAGGCCCTTGGTCGCTCTCGCGGCGGTCTGAGCACCAAGATCCACATGGTGGTGCGCGGGTTGGGCTGCCCGGTTCGCTTCACACTCACCGCAGGCCAGAAAGGAGATGCACCGCAAGCTGATGCCCTGATCGAGGGACTTCCCGCCAAGGTCGTCATGGGTGATACCGCCTATGACAGTGATCGCCTGCGCGCCGAAATCGCCGGAAAAGGCGCAGTCGCCGTCATCCCCAACAATCCTTCTCGTGCCAAAAAATATCCGCTGGACAAGGACCTTTATGCTCAGCGCCATCTGATCGAATGCTGCTTCTCAAAACTCAAGCAGTTCCGAAGGGTCGCCACGCGCTTCGAGAAAACCGCCCGAAACTACCAAGCTGTCGTCACTATCGCCGCAACCGTGCTATGGCTCAGATAACTGTCCACACGGCCTAGAACAGGATGACTTTAGGTCGGGTCGGCCTAAAATCTGAATCCTGTTCTAAATTAAAGAGTTAGAGCATGATGTCGTCCGAAAACCGCTCACACTTGTCGGCATCATGCTCTAGCCGAATTTCTCTGTCGTATCTGCCTTGCCGAACACCCAGTAGCCGGAAGCCTTGATCCAGCCGAGCGGGCAACCTCGTTCCAGCAGGTAGGCGCGGATATCGCGTGTCACCGAGGCTTCCGCCGCGACCCAGATGAAGGTTTCCGGTTTGATATCGACCGTGCTCAAGAGTTTCAGCAGTGCAGTGGCATCGGTTGCCTGAGAAAGCGGCCGGTGTGCCCAGCGGACGTACAGTTCGGCTGATGTCTCGAAGGTCTGCTCTTCCAGCGGGCCGATGACGGCTGCGATTGTGGTGACGACGGTTCCGGCGCCGCTTTCCTCGATCCGGCGGCCGATCGCCGGCAGAGCGGTTTCGTCGCCGATCAGCAGCCATCGTTTTACGGTCTTCGACACTACGGCGGAGCCTCTTGGTCCGCCGATCTCGAGCCTGTCGCCCGGGCGGGCGTCGATCGCCCATCGCGTCACCGGACCTGCTTCATGCAAGGCAAAGTCGATGGTCAATCTCCGCTCGGCATTGTCATAGCGGCGCGGCGTGTAGTCACGGTGCTCTTCTCCACCATCGGCTGTGGGAATGAAGATCTTGATGTGGTCGTCCGCACCGAGGCTGATGAAATCGGCGAGATCGTCACCTGCCAAAATGACCCGGCGCATGCTCGGAGTGATATCGACGACGCTTTCGACTGTCAGTAAGCGCCGCCGCGTGTCGTGGCGAATCCGCTCGATGCCAGGGGTCGATGAAGCTTGATCTTTGAATTGATTGTTATCCATGTGTCCTTCCGGGGCTTCTGAAGCTCGATCCGCAGGACACAGTCGCGCAGATCGAAGCCGCAAAGCCGTTCGATCATACGCGTTGAGTGACGTTAACGCTTACGTGGCCGGGTGACCCGACCATTGACGGC
This sequence comes from Rhizobium leguminosarum, assembly GCF_001679785.1. Taxonomy (NCBI): domain Bacteria; kingdom Pseudomonadati; phylum Pseudomonadota; class Alphaproteobacteria; order Hyphomicrobiales; family Rhizobiaceae; genus Rhizobium; species Rhizobium leguminosarum. The sequence goes on along the minus strand of NZ_CP016286.1, from coordinate 2,082,538 downwards.
ATGATGTAGCCGACGGCGACAACATGTGCAACGGCAAGGTGGTCAACAAGGGCGATGATTGCCAAAGCTTAACTTTCCGGTGCCGTTCCGGTTGGGGCAATGATCGGCCGATCGAACGCATCCGAGTTGGGCCGCATTGTGGAGTGAGTGAGAGTGTGGATGCTCTGTCTATATAGACGGCAATATAGACGGTGCTTCACACATGGACTTGATGAATGATCTCACCGGGCATTTTAGCCGGATGGAGATTGTCGATAGCGGGCGTCGCCGGCGTTTCACGGATGAAGCGAAGCTAGCGATTGTGGCTGAGAGTTATAACGGCCCGCGGCAGGTGACGGCCACGGCGCAGCGTCATGGGATCACGCGCTGGCAGTTGAATGCCTGGCGCAGGGCCGCCCGGGAAGGACGGCTTGTCCACCGCTCGACAAACGGGTTTGTTCCAGCGATCGTCGTTGCCGAGCCGGTTGTTGCGAACACGCCACCTGCGGCGACTGTCGCTGTGCCGCCGCCTGTCAGCGACCACGGTCGCATGGAGGTGGTGAGTGCGAACGACCGGCGTGTGATCGTCGGTCGGGATGTCGACGTGGACGTCCTGCTGCGGATTATGCGGGGTCTGGAGACGTTGCGATGAACCCGTTTCCGATGGGAACGGGTGTCAAGGTTTGGTTGTCGACCGGACATACAGACATGCGGTGCGGCTTTCCTTCGCTAGCCCTTCGGGTGCAGGAAGTGTTGAAGCATGACCCGCTGGGCGGTCATCTGTTCTGCTTCCGGGGCCGCCGAGGTGATCTGGTAAAATTGATCTGGCATGATGGCCAGGGCGCATGCCTGTTCACGAAAAAATTGGAACGCGGCCGGTTTATCTGGCCGAATGTAGAGGGCGGCGCGGTGGCAATCACGCCGGCGCAGCTTTCTTATTTGCTGTCCGGAATTGACTGGCGAGCCCCTCAGGAAACCTGGCGCCCGACGCGGGTTTGAACGTCTTTTGCATTGAATTTGTTGGATAAATATGCTTCTATGACAGCATGTCGTTACCGCCTCTCTCACTGCCGGACGATCTTGCCAGCGCCCACGCCGCGTTGCTGGCGGAACGCGAGGCGCGGATACGCGCTGAGGCTGAAGCGAGCAGTGCAAAAGCAAAACTTTCCGGCATTGAGGCGCTCAACGCCCATCTGCAATTGCTGATCGCCAAGTTGGAGCGCGACAAACACGGTCCGAGCCGGGAGCGCACCCAGCGGCTGATCGACCAGATGGAATTGCAGCTTGAGGAACTGGTCGCTGATGCGACCGAGGATGAGCTTGCGTCAGAGGCGGCCTCAGCGAAAACACAGACCGTTCGTGCCTTCACCCGCAAGCGCCCGGTGCGCAAACCCTGGCCAGAAAATATTGAGCGCGAACGTCTCGTCGTCGACGCGCCGACCGCCTGCACCCATTGTGGCAGCGAGCGTCTGTCGAAGCTTGGTGAGGATACTACCGAGACGCTGGAGGAGGTCCCGCGCCGCTTCAAGATCGTCGAAACCGTCCGGGAGAAATTTACCTGCCGGGACTGTGGCTGCATCAGCCAGGCGCCGGCGCCTTTCCATGCCACGTCGCGCGGCTTCCTTGGCCCCAACCTTCTTTCCACGATCGTCTTCGACAAATTCTCCGAGCATCAGCCCCTGAACCGCCAAAGTCGCCGGTTCCGCAGCGAGGGGATTGATCTGTCAACCCAGACGCTCGCCGACCAGGTTGGCTACGTCAGCGCCGCCGTCAAGCCACTCTTCGATATGATCGAAACCCACGTGTTTGCGGCCGAGCGCCTCCACGGCGATGACACCACCATCCCGATCCTGGCCAAGGGGCAGTGCATTACCGGCCGCATATGGACTTACGTTTGCGACGACCGGCCATTTGGCGGGCAGTCGCCGCCGGCTGCCGTCTTCTACGCCTCCAGCGACCGGCGTGGCGAACATCCGCAACGACATTTGGCCGAGTTCACCGGCATCCTGCAGGCCGATTGCTACAATGGCTTCAATCCGCTCTTCGACCGGAGCAGGAAACAAATCCCGGTAACGCCAGCCTTCTGTTTTGCCCATGCGCGGCGAAAGTTCTTCGAGCTGGCCGATGTCTCTCGCAGTGCCCGGCGGGGCAAGGGCTTGAGGCCTGTCTCTGCGACGGCGCTGGAAGCGGTCAAACGCATCGATGCGCTGTTTGACATCGAGCGCGACATCAACGGCAAAAGCGCCGAAGAGCGCCTTGCCGTGCGCCAGGAAAAGAGCAAGCCGCTGCTCGACGAACTGGAGGCTTGGTTCAGGCTGGAACTCGAAGGCCTGTCGCGATCCTCACCGGTGATTGAACCCATCAACTATATGCTGTCGCGCTGGGCCGACTTTGCCAGATACGCCGACGACGGCAGGATCTGCATGACGAATAACGCGGCGGAAAGAGCCCTGCGCGGGGTTGCATGTGGAAGAAAAAACTGGAGCTTCGCCGGATCCGAGCGGGGCGCCGACCGGGCGGCCATCATGCTGACCCTTATTACGACGGCCCGCCTCAACGACATCGACCCGAAGGCTTGGCTCGCAGATGTGCTGACGCGCATCGCAGATCTTCCCGTCTCCCGCCTGCGTGAGCTCTTGCCTTGGGAATGGAAGAGGATCAAGGCGGTGGCGATATCGGTTGCCGCGTAAACAGCGTCCGAAACAGCTCCTCCGACCGCCGCAGACCCTCGTCCGTCAGCACCAGCGACTTCGACTTGTTCACCGGGTCGCCGATCATGCCCTTCTGATGCAAGCGATCCGTCGTTGCCCAGTCAAAGCCCTTCCAGGCACAACGCTCGTTATGCAGCGTTAGCCACAACAGCGCCAAAACGGCATCGTCGATCTTGTCCTCATCGATCTCCATGAACCCGACGTTACCACGCGAACCCCATTAAGTCCTGCGGCCCACCTCGGATGGATACGGCCGATCAGCGGTTATGGAGAAGACGATGGACCCCAGAATCCAGGACGTCAAGCGTGCTGCTGCCGGTCGGCAGCAGGCTTGAGGTCAGTCGGTTCGATTGAGGCTGACGTGAGACCAGCGGCCATTTTGTTTTTAGTTGCAGAAAAAAAGATGACACGTTTGAAGCTAATTTCCGACACTTTCCCGATCAAAGCTCCGCCATCGCGAGCTTTGGAGATGTGATGTCGGGAATTCTGATCGCCACCCTGTTGGCAACGGTTTCAGCAAAGATTCCTGCCGGATTTTCCAGCGGTGACCTGCTTTATTCTGATTGCGGCGGCTCCCGGCAGTTTGTCGTCGGATATGTCGCGGGTTGGTTGGACAAGTGGAACCGGGACGAATATTTGGCCCGCCGTATTTTCACCGAAGTCGTTCCTGCGCCGAAAGCAATGGTGAACTCGGCGTATTTTGCCAACTCCGTTGGGGTAAACGTCTGTGTGCCGGTTGGAACGACCGCGGAAGCAATCGGCAATACATTGTGTACATTCCTGGAAGAGAATCCCGGCATTCGCGAGGCCACCGGCGACGAGCTGATGACGACGTTGATCGCCTATAAATACCGCTGCCCCGTGCCGTAAGAACGTCAAACTCCCCCCGGCTTGTTGGTTTCGATGAAACGGCTGAGCGAGGTGGCGGCGTTCAGCATGTGGGCGCGCATGCGCCGGGATGCCATCTCACCGTCGCCTTCGGCGATCGCCTGCATGATCGCCTCGTGTTCGTCCCGGGATCGGCGGAGCCGTTCGCCCTGGCGCAGCTGCGTGCGCCGGAAGGCATTCAGGCGGTTGCGCACGGCGATCGCCTGTTCGGCAAGGAAGCTATTGTGGGTGGCGTGATAGATGGCTTCATGGAATTGGCGGTTGAAGCTGTCATAGGCATCGAAATTTCCGGCTTCGACGGTCGGCTCTGAGAGATCGTGCAGTTCGATCAGGTGGCTGCGCTCCAGCGGTGTCATGCGGTAGGTGGCGAGCCTGACACATACGGCCTCGATTTCGGCCACCGTTTCGAACATCTCCATGATGCGTTCCGGCGTCATGCGGGCGACGACACCGCCGCGTCGAGCGCGAAGCTCGACGAGACCGCCCGCCGCCAGCTGACGCAAAGCTTCCCGAACCGGCGTGCGGGAGGCGCCGAAACGATCGGCAAGCTGCTGTTCGTCCAATGCTGCGCCGGCCGCCAGCGTGCCGGTGGCGATCTCGTCCGTCAGGGCGTTGCGGATGCGGTCGGAGAGCAACCCGCGATCATCGCCGTCATCCTCAGTTTCGAAACCACTCGCCATTCCGTTATCTCCGATCTAATTTCAACATCGACGGCTCGATCGATTGTGTATACAAATGCGCTTGACCTGCCGCTCAGCGTATACACTTATGGCATCACGAAGGTGTTACGTATTCAATAATTGACTTTATATCGGATGGGAATACATAAATCTCCAGCAAGCGAGGCTTCTGCATACACGAGGCCCTTCAAATACCGAATTTGAATACGACGGGAGCCGCAACGCGGCGAAGGCCAACGTCTCGCGCCGGGCAAAGCGAACCGTTCCGACATGGCATCACAGACCAACCGATTTTGACTTGGCTTCGTTCTTCGGTCCCGAACCAGCATGCTTTCGATCCTTCAATTCCTGGACGCACAAGGAACCAGATCATGATGATGAACAGACGGACTTTCTCGGCTGCCCTTGTTGCCTGCGCCGCCGCTTCTCTGCTTGCTACCCGCGGTATGGCCGCGACATCCGCTCCCGTAAAGGTGCGCAACGTCGTGCTGGCGCACGGGCTGTTTGCCGACGGTTCGTGCTGGACCGAGGTGATCGCGCGCCTGCAGGCGGCCGGGCTCAATGCCACGGCGGTGCAGAACCCGCTGACGACGCTGCCCGAGGCCGTCGCTGCCGTGAAGCGGGTGCTCGACCGTCAGGATGGCCCGACGGTTCTGGTCGGGCATTCGTTTTCCGGCATGATGGTCACGGAGACCGGCGTGCACCCTGATGTTTCGGCGCTCGTCTATGTGGCGGCACGGGCGCCGGATGCAGGTGAGGATTATACCGCTCTCGCCAAAACCTTCCCGACGCCGCCGGCGTCCGCCGGCATCGTCTTCGACGGCGACGAGGGACGCCTCAGCGAGGAAGCATTCCTGCACGACTTCGCCGGCGACCTGCCGGAGGCGAAGGCCAAAGTTCTTTATGCCGTGCAGCAACCGTTCCAGAAGGCGCTGCTGACCGGCAAGACGACGCAGGCGGCCTGGCGTTCGAAGCCGAGCTGGTATGCCGTTTCCACCGAGGACAGGACGATCAACCCGGATCTCGAACGCTTCATGGCCAAGCGCATGGGGGCGAAGACGATAGAGGTGAAGGCCAGCCATCTGTCGCTGATCTCCCACCCTGACGAGATTGCCCGGCTGATCATCGAGGCGGCGGGGCAGAACACGAACTGATCTCAGCGGCCGGCAAAGCGGCGATGCCGTTTGCCGGCTTGCTTTGGCGATGCCATGATGCCGCGAGGGGTCGTGTCTCGACCCGTTTCCGTCATTCGGGTTTCAGCAGGTCGACGCTCGCTACAGCCACCGCCTGATGCGGGCTTTGTAGGCGAGATAAGCGTCACCGAATTTCCGCTCGAGATAGGCCTCCTCGCGGGCGACCACGCCGTAGCGGATGACGAGGTAGAACGGCACCAACAGGATGATGAGCCACAGGCTGTCGAAGGCGACGGCGAGGCCGATGAGGCCGAGGAACATACCGATGTAGATCGGGTTGCGCGTGAAGCGATAGGGGCCTTCGTCGACGATCGTCGTCGTCGGCCGGCTGAGCTGGACCTGTGTCCCCGCCCGGCGGAAGGTTGCTGCCGCCCAGATCAGCAGCGCCAGGCCGGCGAGGAACACGATGCCACCGAGCCCACCGGCAGGCATGGCCGCCGGCAGGAACGGCAGCGCATAAAGCCAGTCGAGCGCAAGCCCTGCCACGACCGTCAGCGCCCAGGCGATCGGCGGCCGCACCGCCGCGCCCGAACTGTCGCGCAAATTGCCGTTCGCCGCGTTGATGCCGCCACCCATCCGGTCTCCCCGGTCCCTGGGATTCCAGCGTATGGGGCGCGTGTTTCGTGCCATTTGTCGCGGCTCCTCCACCGGTGAGTCTACCTCGTTTCGAAAGAGATTTGAAGGCGGAGAGGCGCGGTCGAAGTTCGGAACAAGAGGCGGCCGCGGGTGTTAACCGGCAAAGCTTCCATCAAGCTTGCAGCTCCTCGTTTGCGAGACGCCACCATGCCCATCCACTTCAATCATACCATTCTGTCGGCTCGCGACAGCAAGGCCTCGGCAGATTTTCTGGCCGACATGTTGGGGCTGCCGGCGCCGCGGCGCTGGGGGCCGTTCTACATGGTCACGACCGACAACGACGCCAATCTCGATTATATGGATACTGAAGGCGAAATCGTCCGCCAACACTACGCCTTCCTGGTCGGAGACGCTGAATTCGAGGCGATATTCAATCGAATTCGCGAGCGGAACCTGCGCTACTGGGCTGACCCCGGCCAGCGGAAGCCTGATGAGACCAATGACCACGACAGCGGGCGCGGGGTCTATTTCGAAGATCCGAACGGTCATCTGATCGAAATCATCACGCGCCCCTATGGCAGTGGCGGCTGGAATCCGTGAGCTTGGCGCCAAGGGAGGCGGCGACCCCGGTGCCGATCATGGACAATCATACCAGGCGGCAGCATCCCTGAGCGGCGAGGGGCCGCCGCTCCTCTCATATCGGTCGGCGCAGCGGCCTGAACGCTGCTCGAAGCTCGGCGGAGAAGAGCTCCGGCTGCTCCCAGGCAGCGAAGTGGCCGCCCTTGTCGACCTTGTGGAAATAGATAAGGTTGCGATAGGCGCGACGGGCCCATGTCTCCGGGGCCTGATAACTCTCCCCAGGAAAGACGGTGATGGCGACCGGAAGCGCGATCTTGGAGGTCTTCTCCCCGGCCGCAAGGACGGGACTGCGCCCGCCGCCATATTCCCAGTAGATCCGGGCCGAGGAAGCGGCACTGTTGGTCAACCAGTAAAGCGTGATGTCGTCGAGCACCTCGTCGGGAGACTTTTCGGGATCGCTGCTGTCGTAGGTCCAGTGCGTGAAGCCCGGATGACCGAGCGTCCATGCCGCAAGGCCGGCCGGGGAATCCGATATGGCGTAGCCGATCGTCTGCGGCCTCGTGCCCATCATCGTGGCATAGGACCTGTTCCCCATCTTGGCTGCGGCGCTGAGGGCATCGAACGCCGCGCGTTCCTCGGTGGAGAGTCGCTGCGGCGCCGGCCCGCCCGCGGCGAGCACCGCGGCAACTTCGGGCGGCACGACAGCCGGCAGGTTGATGTGGATGCCGAGCAGACCTTGTGGCGCGAGCCGTGCCATCGCGCCGGAGACCGGCGAGCCCCAGTCGCCGCCCTGGGCGACGTAGCTGCTGTAAGCGAGGCGCTTCATCAGTTCCGCCCAGGCCCGCGCGATGCGGTCCGGCCCCCAGCCGGTGCCGGTCGGCTTGCCGGAGAAGCCGTAGCCCGGCATCGACGGAATGACCACGTCGAACGCATCTTCGGCGCGTCCGCCATGAGCGGTCGGATCGGTGAGGGGGCCGATGATCTTGAGGTTCTCGAATACCGATCCCGGCCAGCCATGGGTGATGATGACGGGCAGGGCATTCGGATGTTTCGAGTGGACGTGAATGAAGTGGATGTCTAGGCCGTCGATCTCGGTGATGAATTGCGGCAGCGCGTTCAGCTTCGCTTCCGCCTTTCGCCAGTCGTAGCCGGTGCCCCAATAATCGACGAGCGGCTTGATCTTTTCGAGCTGTATGCCCTGCGACTGGTCGTCGACCGTCTCGCGTTCGGGCCAGCGTGTTGCCAGCACGCGCCGGCGAAGGTCGAGGAGGTCCGCCTCGGGAGTGTCGACGCGAAACGGGCGGATCGCATCTCCCGCGGCAGCCGATACCGGATAGGACGGAAACAGGCTGGTCGCGCCCGCGGCGGCGATCCCGATCGCCGCGGTGGTCAGGAACCTGCGCCGGTCGCGGTTCAGGGATTGCGAGCCGGCACTTGTGAGCATTTTGAAGAGCATGGCATTGTCTCCTTTGAAGCAGACGCCTTGGGCAAGACTTCGATGAGTTCGGCCGTCGTCAGAATAGCATGGGCATAGGTCGGGCCGTTCAGCTTGTGCGCAGCATGCATCATTTGGTGCGAGAAGGCGGCCGTCGCGTCGCTCAGCAGGGTCGCGAAATAACCGAGTTCCATGGCGAAGCGGGCGGTGGATTCGATACAGGTATTCCCGCCGGATCATCTCGATGCGAGGCCGGCCGTATCGCGCAGGTGATCGGGATGCGTGCCGCCGCCCATACTTCTCGCCACCATCGCGACGATGGTTTCGAAGAGTTCGTTCTTTGCCTCGACGGCGGTGATGTCGCCCGACGCGGCGGCATAGGAGAGGGCTTCGGCGGCGCCGAGCATGGCCCAGAGGCCGGCTGCGGCGATCGTGCCGACACCGGTAAAGGGCGAAAGCGCGATGCGGCATTTCTCGATGAAGGCCGCTTCGTATTCGCGCTTGATCCTTTCGAGTTCCGGCGAGCCGGCAAGTGCTGCGATCACACCGGGGATTTCGCGGCCCTGAAGAAGCACGCAGTCGACATAGGAGGCGGCGATGACTGTGGCCCGGTCGGCGAGCGACGGCTGGCTTGCCGCAAGGGCTGCGTCCATCACAGCCGTCTGGCGGGTGTCGAATTCGCGGTAGAGCGCGGCGAGCAGGCCGGGGCGGGTTTCGAAATGATCATAGACCACGGGTTTCGTCACGCCCGCCCGCTCGGAAAGCCGGCCGAGGGTCAGCGCTTCCGTTCCCTCGTCACGGGCGATCTGCCAAGCGACGTCGAGCAACTGGCGATGCCGATCCTGCCGCGACAGGCGGCGGCGAGGTTGCGGATCGATCGGCTGACCTGTTGTTTCGGCGCTTGACATCACTATATACCAAAAGTAACTTACTGAAAGTAGCTTACCAAAGGTATACAGCCCGCGACTTCCGTCCGCAATCATTCAACAGGAGTTTTCTGCATGCACGCGCTCATCGTCGTCGCGCATCCCGATCCCAGTCGCTCACCCACGGCGTCGCCGCCCATCTTGCCGAAGGTGTCACACTTTCCGATGCCGGCCATTGCGTCGAGTTTGCCGATCTCGCGGCCGAGGGCTTCGATCCCCGGTTCACCGCGGTCGATATCGCCCTGCATCTGAGGAAAGGGGTGCTGCCCGCCGACGTTGCCGCCGAGCAGGCAAGGATCGACCGCGCCGATGCGCTGGTGCTCGTCTATCCCGTCTACTGGTGGTCGATGCCGGGGCTGCTCAAGGGATGGATCGACCGGGTGTTCACGAATGGCTGGGCTTACGACGATCGCGCGGATGCCGGGCTCGTGAAGCTGCTTGGCCGTCTCCCGGTGCATCTGGTCGGCCTCGGCGGCGCCGATGCGGGGACCTATACGCGGCACGGTTATTTCGGCGCGATGAAGACGCAGATCGATCACGGGATCTTCGACTATTGCGGCGCCCGCGTCGTGACATCGGAGCTGTTGCTCGAAGCCGGACCGGACCATGCGGCCGCCCATCTGGAGACTGCGCGCGCCGTTGGCCGCAGGCTCTTCGTCACATCCGGGCGAAACGAGGCGACTGACGCCGCGTAAAGGTGTCTGAGTGCCGGTAAGGTTTATCGGCTGGCTAAGGCAGAGTCTTGCGCCGCCGGCCTTTTCACGAGACAAGCCTTGGATGAGTATTCCGACGACACATCCCTTCGCCTTCGATCCAACCTACGGCATGCAGGTCGAAGAGCTTCTTGCGGTCGAGCCGCCCGAGGCGCCTGATTGCTTCGATGCGTTCTGGGAGGCGCGTTATCTCGAGGCGCTGACGGTCGATCCGCAGCCGGTGCTTTCCCGTAGCTGGCCATCAGCTGCATGTCTGGGATGGACGCGCCCACCGCGCCGGCGCCTGGCGGAAGATGGCAGCGCTTTATATTTGACGGGGCGCCGTTATGGCCAATGCAGCGCTGCCGTTGCCACCGGCGCGTCCCAGAGGGCGATCTCCTCGTCGGTCAGCAAGGCAAGGGTAACCGACAGTCCCTGCATGTCGAGCGAGGTGACGTAGGTTCCCACAAGCGAGCGCTCGATCGGAATGCCGCGTTGCTCGATAAAGCGGCGGGCGCCGTTATAGGCAAGGTAGAGTTCGGCCGGTGGCGTGCCGCCGAGGCCGTTGACGAAGAGCAGTGCGCGGGTACCCGGCGCCACGGCGATATCGCCGGCGATGGTCTCGCAGAGATGGCCGATGATGGCGTCGGAGGTGGCGAAGGGCTGCCTGGCATGGCCGGGTTCTCCATGGATGCCGACGCCCACTTCCATTTCGCCGGGTCCGAGCGCAAATGTGGTGCGCTCGGTCTGCGGCATCGTCACGCCGTTCAGCGCGACACCCATCGAGCGGATGCGGGTGTTCAATCCCTTGCCGAGCTGCTTCAATTCGGCAAGCGACATGCCGCGTTCGGCCGCAGCACCCAGGAGCTTTTCGACGATCAGCGTTCCGGCAACACCGCGCCGGCCATTGCCTTCGCCGGACCTTGATGTCTCGATATCGTCGCTGACGACGACCATGTCGATGTTGTGGCGGTCGCCGGCCATCTCGATCGCCATTTCGAAATTCATCAGATCGCCGTCATAGTTCTTGACCACGAGCAGGCAGCCGGCGCCCGTATCGGCCTCTTCGATGGCGGCGATGATCTGGCTCGGTGTGGGAGAAGTGAAGATATGGCCGACGCAGGCGGCATCCAGCATGCCGTGGCCGACGAAGCCGATATGCATCGGCTCATGGCCGGCGCCGCCGCCCGAGATGAGCGCCACCTTGCCAGCGGTGAGATGGCGGCGGCGGATGCATTTGCGCTCAGGCCCGAACACCACCAAGGCCTCATGGGCGCGCACGAAGCCTTCGACGCTTTCGGCGACCATGGTTTCCGCAGTGTTCATGAACTTCTTCATCAAGCCCCTCCCAAGGCCAAAAGCATTACGTTACGTCAATCCGCTCACTACTCACTCGCCCCCGATATCGCGACGATCTTCTGCACCAGATCGGAGATCGCCTCTTCCAATAGGCGGTTTTTCCTGTCGTCGCCGAAGTCGGGCACCATCAGCGACAGGTGCCGCAATTTCTCGGAATGGCCGAGGTCCGGCAGCTTGCCGGGATGGGCGGCTTGATAGGCTTCGAGAAAGCGCTCCTGTTCGGCGGCGCTGAAATGGCAGACGCGGACGATCGTCGCGAGATGGCGCGCCGGCAGCGGCGTTGCATAGGTCGGGCTGGTGATCTGCGTGACGAAGCTGCGATGTTTTCCAAGCGCGGTCGCCAGGCGCTGGCGCGTGCCCGATGGCCTGTTGTCGATGATCTGCGCCAGAATGGACTTGTAGGCGATAATGGCGTCTTCGGTGTCTTCGCGCGCCATTCTACTCTCCGGCTGCCCTTGTGCCATCGGCGTTGAGGCCGATGATCGCCGATCTTATCGCGGGACGCCGGGCCGGCGCCACGGAAAAATGCCGGAAGCCGGCGGCAAGCAGCCTGGGCAGATAGTGCGGATTGCCGGCCATATCGCCGCAGATGCTGACCGGCTTGCCGGAGGTCAGCTTCACCGCCTGGGCAAGCAGCCGGAGCACGGCGGGTGCCGCCTTGCCGGCATCGGCGTCGATATCGTCGCGGGCGGAGGCGGCAAGATATTGGGTGAGGTCGTTGGTTCCGAACGAGAAGAACGCCGCCGCCCCGAAGGTATCGAGCATCAATGCGGCTGATGGTACCTCCACCATCATGCCGATCGGCGGCATCCGGTGGGGCAGGGCACGGCGGCCGAGCTTTTCGGCTTCCTCCCGGAAGATGTCACGCATCCTGTCGATTTCATCAGGAAAGGTCACCATCGGCAGCATCACCGACAGCCTGCCGAGGACGGCGGCGCGCAGCAGGGCGCGGGCCTGGATGCGGGCGATTTCCGGCCGGGCAAGCAGCAGCCGGATGCCGCGCAGGCCCGAGCCGGAGAGAGCCGGCAGGTCTTCGAGGCCGGCGAGCGGCTTGTCGCCGCCGATATCGAGCATGCGGATCGTTACCGGCCTGTCGCCCGCCTGCTCCAGCACGCGGCGATAGATCGCCAGCTGCCGTTCCTCATTGGCGGCATCGGCCACTGAGGTTATTGAAAATTCCGAGCGCATCAGGCCGACGCCGGCTGTTGCCGGATCGAGCGCATCGATCTCGGCGGCATCGTTGATGTTGATCGAGAGCAGGATCGGCACGCCGTCCGCTGTGCGCAGTTCGCCGCCGGCGGTTTGCGTGTCGGCGGCAGGCGCCTGTGCCGGTGTCAAGGGCGCAATCAGCATGCTGCCCGCCTGCAGGATGACCGCACCGGCGTTGCCATCCACGCTGACAGGATCTCCGTCTGCGGCTGAAAAGCGGCCTGCGCCGACCACCATCGGCACCGATTTCGCCCGGGCGAGCAGGGCGACATGGCCGGCAGTGCTGCCTGCGAACAGCGCGATGCCGCCGCCTTTCGACCAGTCATGGGCGAGAAAGCGGCTCGGCTCCATATCCTTGCCGACGAAGACCGAACCGGGCGGGAAATCGGCGATCGGCGTGCCGGCGAGCGCCCCGAGCACACGGTTCTTGATGTCGAGAATATCGACGGCGCGTGCCCGCATCTGCTCTTCATCGGCCGCTTCGAGTTCGCCGATATAGGCGTCGAGGGTGGCGACCCAGGCAAAGACGACATTCCCGTCGGCTTCGATGCGTGCGCCGGTCGCTTCCGCGATCGTCGGATCGCGCAGCACCTCGATCTGGAAATCGATGATATCCCGGCTTTCCGCATCGGCTCCATCGGCAAGGTGCTCGAGTTCGCCGATCGAGATATCGATCGCCTTCTCCAGCGCGCCGTATCCACCAACGGCTCGGGACGCAGGGGCAGCGTCCGGCCGCTCGGCAGCGGAAGGAGCCTTCGGCTCCCCCGCGAGAAAGGCCGGGCCGGATGCGATGCCGGGGGATGCGCTCTTCGCCTTCAGTCTAAGCGGTTCGGCCATGTTTCTTTTCCTCATCGAAGTTGCGCTCGATGAGTTCCTTCAGCGCGCGGATCGCCTCTTCGGCGAGGATGCCGTCGGCGCGGATCCGGAGGATCGATCCTTTTCGGATTCGCGCGCCCATGATCTTGATGATGCTCTTGCCGTTAAGCCAGACATCGCTGCCGTTGACGGCGATCTCGATCGAACAGGGGAAGGACTTGGCAAGCCGCGTGAAGGTGACGGAGGGGCGGGCATGCAGCCCGACGCCGTGCTTGACTTCCACTTCCGTCTGGCAGTTCACCTTAAATGGCTCGGGCAATGGCTCGGGCTCCTGTTTCTTTCGACGCAATCCGTTCGTCATCAGGGAGACAATTCCTCGGCTGTGGCGACGACTTTAGCCAGCGAAGCGCCCCCCGAAGCCTCGGCGGCGGCGATGACGGCGCCTTCGACGAGCGGCGCGTTGCAGATGGAGACGAGGGCCGAGCGGGGAAGGCCCAGCATTTCGATCGCCATCTCGCTGTTGGTTTCTGCGCCGCCGAGATCGACGAAGACGGCGACGCCGGCATCGGACCAGGCGGCCTCGATTGCCTTCAGAATGCCGCCGGCATCGGTGCCGAGTTCGCCATGGGCATTGCCGCCCGACCAGGCGAGCGGCACACAGTCGCCGACCATCTGCCTGATCATGTCGGCGATCCCCCTTGCCACCAGCGGCGAGTGGGAGACGATCACGATACCCACATTTGCGGTCTTTCCAATCATTGCGGACGGTGCTCCCCGAGATAGCGGCAGATCGCCGTGGTCAGCAGCGCGCAGCTCGACGCGCCGGGATCGATATGACCGATGGAACGGTCGCCGAGATAGGCCGCGCGCCCGCGCATCGCCTTCATGTCAGCGGTGCGGTTGGCAGAACGCTCGGCCCTGCGGGCGATTGCGCCGAGCGGAGAGCGGCTGGCGAGTGCCGCATGCACGGGATAGAGCACGTCGAGCAGGGTTTTGTCGCCGGCATGCGCCCGACCGCGTCTCGCGACGGCATCGATCGCCTGTTTCAGCACCTGCGAAAAATCGGGCTTTTCGTTGCTCTTGCGAAGCTCGCGGCCGATCTCCATCAGCAGCGTGCCGTAGAGCGGCCCGGCCGCACCGCCGACATTCATCACCAGCGTCAGGCCGATCTTTTCCATGGCGTCGGGGAAGGGCAGGCTGGACAGGCTCTCGCCTTCGGCGCTCACCGCCTCGCAGCCGCGCCGCATATTGGTTCCGTGATCGCCATCGCCGATGGCGCGATCGAGCGCACAGAGGTGATCGCTGTTTTCCGCGATCGTCGCGCGGCACACCTCGATCAATCCTGCCACAAGCACCGGTTCCGCCTGCACTGCCATCCTCCCTGTCGCCGCGCCTCCCGCGGGCTTTTGAATTTCACGCCAGTCAGGCGAGGCTTGCCACCACGCCGAACGCGCCGGCAACCGCGACGGCGCCCGGATCGGCAACGCCCGCCAGATCCCTTTCGCCGACATAGGAGGCGCGTCCGGCTCTCGCCTTCATCATCGTCTTCGTCGATTCGGCGCCGGCTGCCGCGGCCTTTGCCGCCGCGATGACATCGCCGGATGCCAGCGCCTGCAGGGCAGGCGACAGTGCATCGACCATCGTCCGGTCGCCGACTGCGGCTCCACCATAGAACGTCATCCTGTCGAGCCCGGCAAGAAGGGCTGCTGATATATCGGCCTTGTCGGCCATCGTCTTTGCCGCAGCGGTGAAGAAGATCGACAGCAGCACGCCGCTCGATCCGCCCATGCTGGTGCCGAGGATTTCGCCGAGCGAGGCAAGCGTTGCCGCCGGCCGGTCGAGCGGCAGCGTATCGAGGCGGGCCAGCACGCTGCGGGCGCCTGACGCCACCGTCGAGCCGGTATCGCCATCTCCGACGCGGCCGTCCAGGCGGTTGAGTTCGGTTTCCTGGGAGATCAAATGCTCACAGAGCGCAGTGATCAGGCGCCGGTTGCGGCTGTTCTCTCCGGCCATACCATTCGCGCCGTTCAAGCCGGCTGATGTTCTCGGTGCGGCGATGATCTGGATCTCGTGGCGTTCGACGGCCGGCATCCAGGCATGCGGTTCGACCGCTGCCGTCAGTGCCGCCTCACGCACGGCGTCCAGCCGGATCAGTGACAGCGAGAAGCCGTTCATATTGAGCGCGGTCATCATCGGCGCCGGTCCGATGATCAGCCGGAGGCGGTGGCCAAGCGGCGAGGATAGCACGGCGTTGGCGATGACGGTCATTTCGAGCGGCGGCACGGCGCCGAGATTGTTGATGAGGAGGCAGTGGCTTGCCCCTTCGCGCAGCGTTGGCGATAGGCGCGCCACCATGGTGGAGACGATATTGGCGACCGGCTGCAGGGTGATGCGCTCGACACCGGGCTCGCCGTGGATGCCGAGGCCGAGTTCGCCTTCGTTTTCGCCGAGACGGTCCTCATGCGCCTGGCCCGGCACGCTGCAGGTGGAAAGCGACATGCCGAGCGAGACGATATCGCCGGCCGCGGCCGCGGCATGGGCTGCGACCGTCTTCAGGTCCTCGCCCCTTTCGGCGTGATAGCCAGCGATCTTGTGGACGAACAGCGTGCCGGCGACGCCGCGCGGCTGGTTGATGCCGGGGATGGCGATATCGTCGGCGACGATGACCATTTCGACGTCGAAGCCCTCGGCGCGCGCCTTCTCGGCGGCGAGGCCGAAATTCAGCCGGTCGCCGGTATAGTTCTTGACGATCAGCAGGGCGCCCTTTTCGCCGGCGACGGCGCGGATCGCCGTCAGCACGGCATCGACGCTCGGCGAGGCGAAAATCTCGCCGGATACGGCAGCCGTCAGCATACCCTTACCGACGAAGCCGGCATGGGAGGGCTCATGACCGGCGCCGCCGCCGGAGATGATCGCCACCTTCGACTTGTCCCAGTCCGCTCGCAGGATCACCTTGATGTCGGGAAAGCTGTCGAGGCGGGCAAGACGACCCTTGCTGCTCGTCAGAAGCAGACCGTCCAAGGCTTCGGTGACGATGTTTTCCCTGCGGTTGAAGAAGTGTTTCATCGATTGAGACCCGTCTGTTTGTTTTTCATGCCATCATCACGCTGTTTGCCGGTCAGGACAGGCGCTGTCCAGCCGCATCGAAATAAAGCGGATCGCGCAACGTCAGGCTGATCCGGTCGCCCGGCGCGATCGCCAGATATGGATCTGCAAGTGTGACGAGCTTGTGATTGCCAGCCCTGATGTGCAGATGGTTCTGGTCGCCGAGATGTTCGATCCAGTCGATCTCGGCATTGGCATCCTTGCTGACAATGATGTCGAGATGTTCGGTGCGGGCGCCGACTGTCTTCGTGCCGGCCGGCGGCTGGCCGCCCGGCAGCAGATCCGCCGGCAAAAGGTTGATATGCGGCTGGCCGAGGCGGGCGGCGACATGCAGGTTGGCGGGATTGCCGTAGATCTCGCGCGGTGTTCCCACTTGCATCAGCCGTCCCTCGGCAACGATGCCGATGCGGTCGGCCATCGTCATGGCTTCCACCTGGTCGTGAGTGACATAGAGCAGCGTCGAGCCGAGTTCCTTCTGGATACGCTTCAGTTCCAGGCGCAGTTCGGCGCGCAGCTTGGCGTCGAGCGAGGACAGCGGTTCGTCCATCAGATAGATCGCCGGCCGGCGCACCAGCGCCCGGCCGATCGCGACACGCTGCATCTCGCCGCCGGAAAGCCTGGTCGAGCGGTTCTCCAGCTTGTGGTCGATCCGGACCATGCGCGCGACTTCGCGCACGCGCCGGTCGATCTCCGCGGTGCTGAGTTTGCGGACCGGCGCCTTCAGCGGGAAGGCGAGGTTCTCGTAAACCGTCATATGCGGATAGAGCGAATATTGCTGGAAGACGAAGGCGACATCGCGTTCGGCGGGGGCTTCGGCGGCGACATTGCGGCCGCCGATCTCGATGCCGCCGCTATCGGGCTTTTCGAGGCCGGCGATCAGCCGCAACGTCGTGGTCTTGCCGGCGCCTGTGGGACCGAGCAGCACGACGAACTCGCCGTCGCGGATCGAAAGATCGAGGTCGGCCA
Source organism: Rhizobium leguminosarum (assembly GCF_001679785.1). Taxonomy (NCBI): domain Bacteria; kingdom Pseudomonadati; phylum Pseudomonadota; class Alphaproteobacteria; order Hyphomicrobiales; family Rhizobiaceae; genus Rhizobium; species Rhizobium leguminosarum. The sequence goes on along the minus strand of NZ_CP016286.1, from coordinate 2,065,424 downwards.
AAGCCTGGGTGTCGCCGAAGCGCTTGGCGAGGTTCCTGAGGACGACATCAGCCATGCCGGGTCTCCTGATAGAGCGAGGATGGCACCGCGCGGCCCGATGTGCAGTCGAAGAGTGCGAGTTTCGCCGGGTTGAATTCGAGGCCGACCCTTTCGCCGATCTGGAAGCTGCGATTGGCGGGAACGCGGGCCTTGATTAATCCTCCCTGGGTTTCCACAGCCACGACCTGGTTGGTGCCGAGATATTCGCTGCCATAGACGGCGCCGCGCAGCGCCGAGGCGTCGCTGAAGCGGATATGTTCCGGCCGCACGCCGAGCGCCAGTTCGCTTTCGGCCATGTCCTGGTGGATCTCGGGAACAGCGACATCGACGCCGTCGAGCAGGATGGAGCGATCGCCGCTTTTCAAGCCGGAGGTGAAGCGCATGAAGTTCATCGGCGGCGAGCCGATGAAATCGGCCACATACATGGTCGCAGGCTTGGCATAGATCTCCTGCGGCGTGCCGAACTGCTCGATGACGCCATGGTTCATGACGGCGATCTTGTCGGCCATAGCCATTGCCTCATGCTGGTCATGGGTGACGTAGACGGTGGTCGCGTGGATGCGGTTGTGCAGTTCGCGCAGCTCATGGACCATGATCTCGCGGAACTCGGCGTCCAGCGTGCCGAGCGGCTCGTCCATCAGGAAGCACTTCGGACGCCGGACGATGGCGCGGCCGAGCGCCACGCGCTGCCGGTCGCCGCCGGCAAGGCCGGAGACCGGGCGGTTGAGAATATGGTCGATCTGCAGCAGGCGCGCGGTCTCTTCGACGCGCTGACGGATTTCGGCCTTTGGCATGCCCTGCGACAGCAGCGGGAAGCCGATGTTCTTGCGCACGTTCATATGCGGGTAGAGCGCGAAGAGCTGGAAGACGAAGGCGATGTCGCGGGCGCTGGCGCGGTTGAAGGTGACGTCCTCGCCATCGAGATAGATCTTGCCACTGCTCGGCAGCTCGAGGCCGGCGATCATGCGAAGCGTCGTGGTCTTGCCGCAACCGGAGGGGCCCAGAAGCGCCAGGAACTCGCCGTCATGGACGGTGAAGCTCGAATCCTCAACGGCGACGAAGCTGCCGAACTCCTTGCGGAGATTTTCGATCCGGATGTCGGCCATGGTTCACTCCGGGAATTTCGAAACGATGATGAACATGACGGTGCCTATGAGCAGGGTGACCAGCGAATAGGTGTAGAGCACCAGCAGGAAGGGCTGGAACAGCATCAGGAAGCCGAGCCCGATCAGCACGGTGGCGATGGTCTCCATCGGGCCGCGGCGCAGGAAGAGCGGCCGCTTCGGACGTGCAGGGGCTGACGTTTCGATCAGATAGCTCATTTGCGGACGGCTCCGAAGGTGATGCCGCGCAGCAGCTGCTTGCGCAGGAGAATGGTGAAGACCAGGATCGGGATCAGGAAGATCGTCGTGCCGGCGGCGACCGCCGGCCAGTCCTGCCCGCCTTCGCCGATGATCGTCGGAATGAAGGGCGGCGCGGTCTGGGCCTCACCCGAAGTCAGGAGCGCGGCGAAGGCATATTCGTTCCAGGCAAAGATCAGGCAGAAGATCGCGGTCGCGGCAATGCCGGTCGTTGCCTGCGGCAGCACGACCTTGCGGAAGGCCTGAAGGCGGGTATAGCCGTCGATCATCGCCGCTTCCTCGTATTCGCGCGGGATCTCGTCGATGAAGCCCTTGAGCAGCCAGACGGCGAGCGACACGTTGACGGCGGTGTAGAGCAGGATCATGCCCAAGGCCGTGTCCGACAGGCCGAGCTCGCGGTACATCAGGTAGATCGGGATGGCGACGGCGATCGGCGGCATCATGCGCGTCGACAGGATAAAGAACAGTAGGTCGTCGGCAAGCGGCACCTTGAAGCGGGAGAAGCCATAGGCGGCGAGCGTGCCGAGGAAGACCGCCAGGAAGGTGGAACCGAAGGCGATCACCAGCGAATTGACGAAGCGCGGCAGGAAGTTCGACGGGCCGGCGATTACCATGTTGCGCTTGCGGGTCACCTCATCACAGGCGCCGGCCGGCGCCGGCAGCGAGGCGATATAGTCGGGCGTCTGCCGCGTGCGCGTGGTGAACAGATTGCAATAGCCTTCGAGCGACGGGGTGAAGACAATTTTCGGGGGATAGCTGATCGAATCCGGCGGCGACTTGATGCTGGTCAGGAAGATCCAGACGAGCGGGATGAGGGTGATCAGCGCATAGAGGACCACAATCGTGCCGGCGATGCGTTTGCTGGACAGGCTCGGTTCGACGACCGAATGGGCTGAGTTGGCGGCGCTCATCGTTGCTTCACCTTGTTCAGGGCCTTGACGTAGATGTTGGCGAGGCCGAACACCGCGACGAACAGGATGATGGCGAAGGCCGAGGCCCGGCCGGTCGCCCAGCTTTCAAAGGCGGCACGTTTCAGCGTGATCGAGGCGACCTCGGTGACCGAACCCGGCCCGCCGCCGGTCAGCAGCGTCACCATGTCGAACATCTTGAAATTCTCGATGCCGCGGAAGAGCACCGCGAGCATGATGAAGGGCAGCGCCATCGGCACGGTGATCGACCAGAACTGGCGCCAGGGCGAGGCACGGTCGACCTCGGCCGCCTCATAGATATAGTCGGGGATCGAGCGCAGGCCGGCGAGGCAGATCAGCATCACATAGGGCGTCCACATCCAGGTATCGACGATGATGATCGCCCAAGGCGCCAGTGTCACGTTGCCGAGCATCTGGATATCCGATGTCGGAATGCCTGTGACCAGCGACACGGCATAGGCGAAGAGGCCGATCTGAGGCTCGTAGAGGAAACGCCAGAAATTGCCGACGACGGCGGGCGACAGCATCATCGGGATCAGGATGATCGTCGTCCAGAAAGCATGACCGCGAAACTTGCGGTCGATCAGATAGGCGAGCGTGAAGCCGATCACCGTCTGCAGCACGATCGTCCAGAAAACGAAATGCGCGGTGGTCTGCATCGCCTGCCAGATATCGGGATCGTTGAGGACGCGCTGGTAATTTCCGAAGCCGACACCCAGGACCGGGGCATTCGGCCGGTTGGCGCGGTAATTGGTGAAGGAGAGATAGACCGCCCAAAGCAGCGGGAAGATGTTGATCGCCAAGAGCAGCGTGATGGCAGGCGCAATGAACAGCCAGGCGATCGCCCTGTCGGAGAGGCCGCGGACGCGCCGGGCGACCGAGGAGGGCGTTGCCCTTGCAGTCGCGTCGGCTGCCTTCTCGACAATGGAAGAATGGGAAATAGTCAAGTTTTCACCCGGTCTTTTGGAACATGGGAGATCTGGCGGCCCGGCTCGTCTGCGGATCCGGGCCGCCATCCAGAGAAGGATGGCGCGTGTCAGAGTGCCACGTGTCTGCCTTCGCACTGGGTCTGGCCGGACATTAGATCTTGCCGTCGTCCTTGAAGACGTCGCTCCAGTCTTTCACCAGACCGTCGAGCGCTTCCTTGGCGGTGCCGTTGCCGGCGACCACGTAGTTATGGACGCGCTTCTGCATGGCCTGCAGCAGCGAGGCGTAGCTCGGCTCGGCCCAGAAGTCCTTGACGATTGCCATCGAGTCCAGGAAGGCCTGGGCATAGGGCTGGCTCTTGGCAAAGCCCGGCGCGCTGACGACGGAATTCAGGCATGAAAAGCCGCCGAGTTCCCACCATTTGGCCTGCACGTCAGGCTGTGCGAACCACTTGATGTATTGCAGAGCGGCGTCGCGCTTGTCGGAATAGGAGACTACCGAGATGCCCTGGCCGCCGAGCTGGGCGAAATGGGCCTTTTCAGCCGGATTGGGGAAGAAGCCGATCCTCTCGCCGCCGACCTTCTCGTCCTTGTAGAGGCCGGGCCAGGTGAAGGCGAAATTCATCTGCATGGCGACCTGGCCGGATTTGAAGGCGTCGGCGGATTCAACCATGTAGACGTTTGAGCTCCCGGGCGGCGTGCAGCAATCATAGAGGGATTTGTAGAATTCGAGGCCCTTGACCGCGTCGGCCGAATTGACGAAGCCCTCCATGTCATAGGGCTTTTTCGGGTTCTCGTACTGGAATCCCCAGTCGTAGAGCACGTTGGTGACGCCCATGGTGATGCCTTCGGAGCCGCGCTCGGTATAGATCGAGGCGCCGTAGACGGGCTTGCCGTCGATCTGACGCTTCTGGAAGAACTCGGCGATCTGCTTCAGCTCGTCGTAGGTCTTCGGGGCTGCGAGATCCCGGCCGTATTTCGCCTTGAATTCCTTCTGCAGTTCCGGCTTCTCGAACCAGTCCTTGCGATAGGTCCAGCCGACGACGTCGCCCATCGCAGGCAGCGCCCAGTAGTTCGGGGTGTTCTTCGGCCATTCCGAGTAGCCGACGACGGTCGCCGGCACGAAGTCATCCATCTTGATGCCTTCCTTGTCGAAGAAGTCGTTGAGCTTGACGTAGTGGCCATTCTCGGCCGAGCCGCCGATCCACTGGCTGTCGCCGATGATGAGATCGCAGAGCTTGCCGTGCGAATTCAGCTCGTTGAGGAAGCGGTCGGCATAATTCGTCCAGGGAACGAATTCGAACTTCATCTGTGTGCCGGTCTTGGCGGTGAAATCCTTCGACAGCTCGACCAGCGCATTGGCGGGGTCCCATGCGGCCCAGCACAGCGTCAGTTCATCGGCTTTGGCGAGATTGGGCAATGCCGACGACATGACGAATGCCGTGGCCAGCCCAAAAAGGGCTTTCGATGTTTTCTGCATAAGTTCCTCCCAGAACCAAGGGCCGGCTCCCCGCCGGCGTCGCATGTTCACCCACTTCAGAGAATGCTCACATGAACTCCTCAATCATCATGTTTAGCAATATGTTTAGTGATATCTATTTTTATAAACATTGCAAGCGCCAATCGTTGCTGCAACGCGACAGGTGTCGCGCCCATGGGCGGATAGTTTTGGAGCCATCTTTTCGGCAGATCGCGAAAATTTTTTTGGCGAGCGTACCGAAGCAGCGACATCTGGCCTCGCTGCGACATCGATCGCACGATATGGACTGCACGTCGCTCCTCATTTTCCCCGGAGCGGTTCAAGCTTGGCCTCGCTTCGGTGGGGCCTTTTTCTTGAATCCTTCTTGGGTCGATGCCGCCACGCATCGGGCCGCATCGGGAATATTCCTGCGCAGTGCGAGATTTAGCCTTTCCGGCCGGATGCAACGGGCGTATTCAGCCAGTGCGCGGCTTCCATGTCTGCGCTTCTCCGCGCGGCAGATCTCCGATCGGCTTCCTCCCGTTTTCCTGCCGCGTCATCCGGAATTTTCATTGGCAGATCGATGACCACGGCAGAGACGAGCGAGAATGGGCAAGAGGCCGCAGGCGGCCGCCAGGCGAAGATCGTGGCGCTGGTCGTTGCCGTTTCCTTCTTCATGCAGATCCTCGACGGCACGATCGTCACCACCTCGCTGCCGCAGATGGCGGCAAGCTTCGGCGTGCAGCCGGTGTCGATGAGCATCGGTATCACCGTCTACATGCTGACGATGGCCGCCTTCATTCCGCTGTCGGGCTGGCTCGGCGATCGGTTCGGCGCGCGCCGCATCTTCCTGATGTCGATCGCCGTCTTCACCGGCGCCTCGCTGTTTTGCGGGCTGTCCGGCAGCCTTGCCGAATTCGTGCTGTGGCGCGCCGTCCAGGGGGCGGGCAGCGCACTGATGACGCCGGTCGGGCGCATCATCGTGCTCAGGAATGCCCGCAAGTCGGAACTCGTCCAGGCGATCGCGCTGATCACCTGGCCGGCGCTGACGGCGCCGGTGATCGGCCCGGTGCTCGGCGGCTTCATCACCACCTATGCCAGCTGGCACTGGAACTTCCTCATCAATATCCCGATCGGCATTCTGGGCATCGCGCTGGTGCTGCGCTTCGTGCCGGAGCAGCGCGAGACCAATCCCGGCAGGCTGGATCTTGTGGGCTTTGTGCTGAGCGCCGCCGGGCTGACCTTCCTGCTCGCCGCCCTCGAACTCTCGGTCAAATGGGACGGCGGGTTTTTGCCCATCATATCAATGCTGGCGGCGGGCATCGTGCTGTCAGTCATGGCGACGCGGCATTTCCTCGCCGTCGACAATCCGCTGCTCGATCTTTCAGCCTTCCGCATCCAGACATTCTCGATGTCGACGCTGTCGGCGGGCACGGCCTGCCGGATGGCGATCAATGCGACGCCGTTCCTGCTGCCTCTGCTGTTCCAGCTCGGCTTCGGCCTGAGCTCGATTGCCGCCGGCACCTATCTGCTCGTTTATTTTCTCGGCAATTTCAGCATGAAGGCGGTGACGACGCCGCTGCTGCGCTTTTTCGGCTTTCGCACCGTGCTTGGGGTCAACGGGCTGATCGCAGCGCTTTCGATCGTCGGCTGCGGTTTCCTCTCGCCGCAGACGCCGCCGTTTTTCATCCACGTGCTGCTTTTCCTCGCCGGCCTGTCGCGGTCGATGGAATTTACCGCGCTAAACACACTCGCCTTCGCAGATATCGGCCCGGCGCAGCGAAGCTCGGCCTCGACGCTGTCGAGCATGCTGCAGCAGGTATCGATGCTGCTCGGCGTGGCAGTGGCAGCGGCCGTGCTCAACATCGCCTCGGCTTTTAGGGGCGCCGACAATCCCGTCCTTGCCGATTTCCGCTGGGCTTTCGTCGTGGTCGGCGCGATCGGGGTCGTCTCGTCGCTGCGCTTCCTGCAATTGCCGGCAGAGGCAGGGGCCGAAGTATCCGGCCACCGGAAATTCCAGAAAAATTAGCTTATGCGCGGAACCAATCGGGCCGCTCGGCGTTGATGCATCTCATTTCAGGTTTTTCGTTTCCCCATCTCCTTCAACGACATCCATAGGGATCCTCCGCAGGCCAGGGTCATGTTCTGAAAATGCCGGCTTCCCGACATCCTACTTCCGCGCCGCCTGCGACAAGAGCGAGGGATAACCGCTGTTTACCCCAGGCGGCCGATGAAATACGACATTCCCATGCGGACGACTCGGAGGCTTGCGGGCGGTCGTCGCTGCGAGAGAACGCCGGAGACCGAATGAGCAATGCTAGCGGCGACGCGGACGCCCTGATCCACATCCTCTATATTGACGACGACGAGGGGCTTGCCCTCCTGATGCAAAAAAACCTGCGCCGGCGCGGCTTTTCGGTCGAGTGGGCCGAGAGCGGCGCCGCTGGTCTTGCGAGACTGGGCGAGGGCGGTATCGACGCCATCGTGCTCGATCATCTCGTGGCTGACGAAACCGGCCTCGACATTTTGCCCAGCATCACGGCGATACCGGATCACCCACCGGTCATCTATGCGACGGGTTCGGACGATACCAGCATCGCAGTCGCGGCGCTGAAGGCCGGCGCCGATGATTACATGCTGAAGGGCATCTCAGCCGATTATTTCGACCTGCTCGCCGCCGCCCTCGAACAGGCGCTGGAGCGGGCACGTTTTCGCCGCGAGACGGCGCAGGCGCAGGAGGTGATCCGCCAGCAGCGCGACCTTGCCGAAATGCTGCTTGCCGAAGTCAATCACCGTATCGCCAACAGCCTCGGCCTCGTCGGCGCGTTGATCCGCATGCAATCCTCGATGACCACGGACCAGGTCGCGATCGATGCGCTGCACGAAACGCAGATGCGCATCAACGCCATCGCCAGCGTGCACCGCCGGCTCTATACCAACCGGCAGGTCGGCTCGGTACAGGTTGACGAATATCTGAACAGCCTGCTCACCGAACTCGAAACCTCGATGCGCGACGACAAGCGGCCGCACCGCATCGTGCTCACCGCGCAGCCGGTCAATCTGGCGACCGACAAGGTGATCACGCTTGGGCTGATCGTCAGCGAGCTCGTCACCAATGCCTTCAAATATGCCTATCCGGACAACGTGCCGGGTGAGATCCGCGTCATCGTCGATCAGACGGATGGGGCATTGCGCGTCGTTGTCGAGGATGACGGCGCCGGTTTCGACCCGTCGAGCCCGGCCAGGGGAACCGGCCTTGGTACACGCATTCTGACGGCCATGGCCGCCAGCCTGAAATCGGATTTCGCCTATGACCCCGGCCACGACGGAACCAAGGCGACCCTGGTGTTTTCGTTGCATGAGGGGACATAGGAAGTGCAGCGCAGGGTGTTCCGCGTGGCACCCTCATCCGCCCTACAGGCACCGATCGGGGTCGAGCCACTGGTCTCGACCCGTCCTTCGGACCCCGAGGGGAGAAGGGGGAATCGAGACGTTGCCGCGAATCTCTTCTCCCCAGCGGGGAGAAGGTGGCGGCAGCCGGATGAGGGGGCTCCCAGCACTGTTATCCCTTTTCGTACAATAATTTACCGAAGCTGCATCATCAAGCCTAATGCTAGGGAAGGGGAAACATGGCGACGATCCGCACACCGAAGGAAGTGTATGATTTCTGGTTCGTGAGATGCGGCCGGGAGCTGTGGTTCCGCTCGACGCCGGAACTCGACGTGGAGATCCGCGAAGGCTTCCGTGATACTCATCTGGCACTTGCCGCAGGCGTCGGCGACGAATGGCGGGCGGATGCGGAGAGCCGGCTGGCGGCTGTGATCGTGCTCGACCAGTTTCCCCGCAATATCTATCGCGGCACGGCGCTTGCCGTTGCGACCGACGGGCTGGCGTTGAGAGAAGCCCAGCTCGCGCTGGCCGCCGGCGCCGACCGGGCGGTCGAAGCCGCATGCCGCACCTTTTTCTACATGCCCTTCGAACATGCCGAGAATCTCGACGAACAGGAACATTCGGTGGCGCTGTTCACCGCGCTTGGCGACGATGAATACCTCGATTACGCGATCCGCCATCGCGACGTGATCGCTGCCTTTGGCCGCTTTCCGCACCGCAATGCCATGCTCGGACGCGAGTCGACTGCTGAGGAATGCGACTATCTCTCCCGGCCCGATGCCGGTTTCTGAGGGTTTCCAGGGAGCTTCCGCCTTTCTGTCGCCTTTCTTTACTAAGACAAGCTGGCATTCTATTCCGATGACAACCTTTCCCGGAGGCGCTTTTGCGGCTGAGACCGATCCTGCTTCGCACCATTCTTCTGCTGACGCTGGCGGTCGCCGGCGCGCATTTCAAGGGTGCTGCTGCTTTCGCGCAGGAGCCGCAGGCACCGGCGGCCGCGCAGGCGCCGCTTGCCGATAGCCCGCTCGACCAGGCGACGAAGGAGATCGACAAGGCGAAGGTCCAACTGACGGCGCTTCAGGACGGCGTCAAGCAGAATGCCGACAATGACGATGCCCTCGTCGGGCTTGCGACCAAGGCCGACGAGCTCAGCCGCGCCGTCATCACCATATCGGTCAATCTCAGGCCGCGTTTCGACCAGATCAAGAACCGGCTTGCCGAGATCGGCGATCCGCCGAAGGATGGGCAGCCGCCGGAAGCCGAGATCGTCACCCAGGAGCGCAACGCGCTCGCTGCCGAACGCGCGCAGATCAACGCGCTGACGGGCGACGCCGAAAACCTGTCGATCACGGTGACGAAGCTCGTCAACGAGATCACCGAGATGCGGCGGCGGCTGTTTGCCGATACGCTGCTCAGGCGCACCGAGATTTCAGTCTCGGTGCTCGACGATGCCGCCAGAGCCTTCGTGCATGAGGCCCGCGAATTCTCGCAGGCCCTGTCGAGCTGGGCCGCTTTCGTCTGGAAATTCAAGCGTTTCCCGATGTTTGCCGCGATCTTCCTGTCGCTCGCCTCGGCGCTGATCCTGCTCTCCGGCAGTTACCGGCTGTTCGGCTCCTACCTGCGCCGCGACGAGGCTGTCGAGAACCCGTCCTATATCGGCCGGCTATCGATCGCCTTCTGGTCGACACTGATCCGCACGCTGGCGCTCTCGGTGCTGCTCGTCACCTCATTCTTCTTCCTCAATAGTTTCAACGTCCTGCGGCCCGACATCGCACCTGTCATCGGTGCGCTGTTCGGGGCGATCGGGCTCGTCTATTTCGTCGGCCGCTTCGTCAACGCCATCTTCGCGCCGAACGAACCGCATTGGCGGCTCGTTCGGCTTTCCAACCGCGGCGCGCGCTCGATCGGCTATTGCCTGCTGGCGATGGCGATCGTCAACGCGCTCGATTATCTGTTCGGTACGATCAGCGAGGCGATGGGCTCGCCGCTGGTGCTGACCGTGGTCAGGAGCCTGATCGCGGCGCTGATCATCGGCCTGATCCTGATCGCGGCGTCCTTCGGCAAGCCGATGCTGGCGAAGAACGGCGATCCCGATGCACCGGGAAGGCATTGGCCGCGCGGCATGGCGATCATCTTGCGGGTCATCGGCGCCGGTCTCATCCTCACCGCCCTGACGGGGTATGTCGGGCTCGCGCGCTTCGTCGCCACGCAGCTCATCATCACCGGCGCGGTCGTCGTCACTATGTATGTCGGCCTGCTCTCCGGCAAGGCGATATCCAGGCAGGAAAGCTTCGGCGATACTTTCTTCGCGCGCTTCCTGACACGCCGCTTCAAGCTCGGGCCGGTGGCGATCGACCAGGCCGGCCTGGTCGTCGGCCTTGCCATCTACGCGGTGGCGCTTCTCGTCGGCATCCCGTTGATCCTGCTGCTCTGGGGCTTCCATGTGCAGGACCTGCAGATTCTTGCCTATAGGCTGTTTACCGAGGTCAGGCTCGGCGGTATCAGTATCTCGCTGCTCGGCATCTGCACCGGTATTCTCTTGTTTGCCGGCGTCTACCTGCTGACGCGCTGGCTGCAGCGCTGGCTCGACGGCAATGTGATGGCCAGAAGCCATGTCGATCTTGGCGTGCGCAATTCGGTCAAGACCGGCATCGGTTATCTCGGCGTCGGCATAGCGGCGATCATCGGCGTCTCGGCGGCCGGGATCGATCTTTCGAGCTTCGCGCTCGTTGCCTCCGCACTTTCGGTCGGTATCGGTTTCGGCCTGCAGAACATCGTCTCCAACTTCGTCTCCGGCCTGATCCTGCTCGTCGAACGGCCGTTCAAGGTCGGCGACCATGTCGTATCAGGCACGGCCGAAGGCATCGTCAAACGCATCTCGGTGCGCGCCACGGAGATCGAGACCTTCCGCAAGCAGTCGATCATCGTGCCGAATTCGGAATTGATCAACGGCCTCGTCGGTAACTGGACACACCGCAACAAGATCGGTCGCTCGGAAATTCCGGTTTCCGTCGCCTACAACGCGGATCCGCAACAGGTGATGGATATCCTGCTGGAACTGACGGCCAAGATACCGCTCGTCATGCGCAATCCGGAGCCGCATGTCGAATTCCTGCGCTTCGGGCCTTATTCGCTGGATTTCGAGCTGCGTTTCTTCCTCGCCGACATGGGTGACGGCATGGCGGTGCGCAACAATCTCAGGATCGAGATCCTTAAGCGCTTCAAGGCCGAGGGCATCGAGATCCCGCTGCCACAGACCGATCTTACCATCCATCGAGAGGCTCGTCCCGCGCTTGCCGATGCGGGCAGGGATCAAGCCAATGAGCAGGAAAACTCTGCGGACACGCCCATGGAGGAGGAAGAGCAGCCGGTGCGGCAATTGCGCAGCAAGACGGCAGACGGTATTCGGAAAGGCTGAACGGGTCATTCAGCCATCATTCACAGCTATGTGTGCATGATCTCCACTATCGGGATCGCTGCCGGGGGCAGCACCGATCGTTCGAGGGGAGGGCGCGCCAGCGCTGCCGCACATGATGGCAAGATTTGCCGCCGTTCTGCTTGTCCCGCTGCTTGCCGCACCTGCGGCTGAAGCGGCATCCATCACCAACACCGATCCAGCCGCCGTCGTGCTCGTCATCACCGAGAGCGGCCAGCGCGTCGAGGTCGTCGTCGATGCCGGCGCTTCGGAAAACCTCTGTGCTTCCGGCTGCTTCATGACAACGCCCGACGGCGACCGCATCGGGCTCGACGGCGGCGAGACGATCGACATCGTCAAGGGCTCGGCCGTCGTCAAGTAGCGCCTGTCCCGATGAATGCGCTCAAGCCTCTCGGGGATTGGGAACAGTTTCCAGCCGGGCAACCGGGCGCGTCAGCCGCATGATGGCGAAGAACGCGGCAACGGCGACGGTGCTGAGCAATGCAGCGATCGACAGCGACCACGATACGCCGAGATTGCCCATCAGGAAGGCAAGCGCGAACGGCGCCATCGAGGAGACGACGAGACGGACCGACATGATTTGTCCTTGCCGCCGGCCGTAACCATCGCTTCCGAAGAGCGCGAGCGGCAAGGTTCCGTAGACGATGCTGTTAAGGCCCGAGCCGAGACCGAAGACGACGGCAAAGACCAGCGCGCCGGGCACCGAGGGTGCCGTGGCGATGAGGATGACAAGGGCTGTCGGCAGCAGGATAGCGCAGATGATCGCCAGCATCACTTGCGACAAGCTTTCGCCAAAGACCATGTTGATGAGGCGGCTCAGCACCTGTGACGGGCCGAAGAGCGTTCCGACCACCACCGCCATGGCGCCGAGGCCGAGGGCCGACATCACAGGCACCATGTGAACCAGAAGCGCCGAGTTCACAAAGCTTTCCAAAGCAAAGCCCGTCACCATCAGGATAAAGGCCGGCCTGCGCGCCGACGGCGGAAGGCTCGGCTCGACGCGTTTTGCGGCCTCCTCTCCGGTCCGTCTCCTGGTTTGACTGACGCCACGGGAGAGCCAGGCATGAAGGGGAAGGCAGACCACGAGATTGAGCGCGGCGAAGATCAGATAGACGTTCTGCCATGAGAGATGCGCATGCAGCGCGGTGGTGATCGGCCAGAAGATGGTTGAGGCGAAGCCGGCGATCAGGGTCAGATAAGTGATGCTGCGCTGGGCGACCTGCGGCCTGATCTGCACCAGCAGGGCGAAGGCTGCGCCATATTGCACCAGGTTCGAGGCGATCTCGATGCCGATCAATGCCGCGACGAAAGCGATCTTTCCCGGCGCAAAGGCGCAGGCGACGAGGGCGGCGGCGGCAATCGCCGAACCCCCTGTCATGATCCTGCCTGCGCCGAAGCGATCGATCCACGTGCCCATGAGAGGTGCGGCCAGACCGCCGATCAGAAGGGCCGCGGAGAGCGCGCCGAAGATCCATTCCGATGACCAGCCCAGATCACGGGCCATGTCGGGGGCGAGGATGCTGAAGCTGTAATAGAGCGATCCATAACCGATGATCTGCGTCAGCCCGAGCGCGGCGATGGCCGCTATCGGCGGTCGTTCGGTGCTGGCGATGGTCATAGGGATCTGAGGCTCACGCGCTGTTCGAGCTTTTCGACTTCTTCCTTCCGCTCGCTGTAGCGGTCGGTCAGATAGTTCGAGGCATCACGGGTCAGCAGCGTGAACTTCACCAGTTCCTCGCAGACGTCGACGACGCGGTCGTAATAGGACGAGGGTTTCATACGGCCGTCCGCGTCGAATTCTTGGAAAGCTTTGGCAACCGAGGACTGATTGGGAATTGCGATCATCCGCATCCATCGTCCAAGGATGCGGAGCTGGCTTACCGCATTGAAGGACTGGGAGCCGCCGGAGACCTGCATCACCGCCAGCGTCTTGCCTTGCGTCGGCCGGACCGAGCCGACCGACAATGGAATCCAGTCGATTTGCGCTTTCATGATGCCGGTCATCGCGCCATGACGTTCGGGGCTGACCCACACCTGGCCTTCAGACCATGCCGACCATTCGCGCAGTTCCTCAACTTTGGGGTGGCTCGCCGGCGCCGCATCAGGCAGCGGCAGACCTTCCGGATTGAAGATGCGCACTTCGCAACCGAAATATTCGAGCAGCCGCGCGGCCTCCTGTGCGAGGAAGCGGCTGTAGGACACTGCCCGCAACGAGCCATAAAGGATCAGGATGCGCGGCTTGTGCGTCGAGAACGCCGGCCTGAGCGCATCCATGTCCGGTTGACGCAGATGCATCGGCGATACGGCAGGCAGATCAGACAATGCGCTTGCCTCCGGCATCGAGCACTTTCTCGCCGTCTTCCTTGGTGAAGGCGCCCTGATGCGTTTCCGGTAGGATTTCGAGGACGACTTCGGAAGGGCGAGCAAGGCGCGTGCCGATCGGGGTGATGACGAATGGGCGATTGATCAGGATCGGGTCTTTCAGCATCGCATCGAGCAGTTGCTCATCGGTAAGATCGGGGTTGTCGAGGCCGAGCTCCGCATAGGGCGTGCCCTTTTCGCGGATCGCTTCGCGAACGCTCAAACCTGCATCCGCAATCACCTTGATCAGCTGCTCGCGCGACGGCGGGTTTTTCAGATATTCGATCACGTTGGGCTCAATGCCGGCGTTCTGGATCATCGCCAGCGTGTTACGCGAGGTGCCGCATTCAGGGTTGTGATAGATGGTGATGTTCATAGTTTTGCCTCTGACGACAGGGTTGAAGACGCGCCCGGCTGCAGCAGCCAGGTGAACAGGAAAAGGGCTGCGACCGCGCCTGTGATTTCGGCGATCCAGAAGCCTGGAAGATCGACTGGGCGAATGCCGGAGAAGGTGTCGGTCAGCGAGCGGGCCAAAGCGACGGCAGGATTGGCGAAGGAGGTCGAGGCGGTGAACCAGTAGGCGGCAGTGATATAGAGCCCAACCAGCCACGGCACCGCCTTCTGCTCGAACTTGATGCCGGCGAGGATGACCGCGACCAGACCGAAAGTCGCAACGCCTTCCGAAAACCATTGCGCGCCGCCGCTGCGCATCTTGCTCGACAGCTCGATCAGCGGCAGGGCAAACATCAGATGGGCGACGACGGTCCCGACGATGCCGCCGAAGATTTGCGCGGCGATATACCCGGCGAGATCGCGTTTCGCCAGCGTGCGCGACATTGCAAAGATCAGCGAGACCGCCGGATTGAAGTGGGCGCCGGAGATCGGCCCGAGAACGGTGATCAGCACCACCAGCATGGCGCCGGTCGCCAGCGTATTGCCGAGCAGGGCAAGTCCCACATCCTCAGTCAGCGATGTTGCCATAATGCCGGACCCGACGACGGTCGCGACCAGCATGGCGGTGCCGAGGGCCTCAGCGACCAGACGGCGCGGCAAATCGAACGGCCCCATCAATCGGCCGTCGCCGGTTTTGTGGACATGCCTTCCATGGCTCCGATCTGGCGCAGGTGCGTTTCCAGGGCGAGCTTGTCGATCGAGGAAAGAGGCAGGCTCAAAAAGGCGCTGACCCGGTTCTTGAGGAAGCGGGCGGCCTGCGCGAAAGCGCGGCCCTTGTCGACTTCGCTGCCCTCGACGGCAGCGGGATCCTCGACACCCCAATGGGCGGTCATCGGATGACCGATCCAGACCGGGCAGGCCTCTCCGGCGGTGCTGTCGCAGACTGTGAAGATGAAGTCCATCTCTGGAGCGCCCGGTTCGGCGAACTCGTCCCAACTCTTCGAGCGGAAACCGGTCGTGGGATAGCCCTGCGCCGCAAGCTCCTTCAGCGCATAGGGATTGACCTCACCCTTCGGCTGGCTGCCGGCCGAATAGGCCTTGAACCGGCCCTTGCCTTCGGTTTCTAGGATGGATTCCGCCAGGATCGAGCGGGATGAATTGGCAGTGCAGAGAAAAAGCACGTTGTAAACGCGGTCTGTGGTCATTGCAGTTCCTCCTTGGTTGCAGGTGCACAGCATGCGGCAACGGCAGCAGCCGGTGCGCAGATCTCAGGGTTTCCACCGCAGCAATCCTCCATCAGGAAACGGATCAGGCCGCCCAGCGCCTCGTAATTGGCGGTGTAGATGATCGAACGGGATTCGCGCTGCTGCGCAATCAGGCCCGAGCGTTCGAGCTCCTTCAGGTGGAAGGAGATGTTCGATGGCGAAACCTCCGCCTTTTCCGCGATCGAGCCCGCCGCCATGCCATCGGGGCCTGAGACCACGAGCATGCGGATGATATGCAGGCGCGTTTCCTGCGAAAGCGCGCTGAATGCGGCGAGGGCTTGACGTTGATCCATATTTCAATGATCCTTGAACTATTGAAATGAGGATTAGCCGATATGAACGCGATCGACAAGGGAAAAATTCAAGAGGACGACATCAGTCTCGGCCTTCTGCTCAAAACGCTCGCCGGCGAAAAGGACACGCCGCTGATTTTTTATTACGACGGCCGGCCGGTGAAGCCCGGCTATCATGTCACCGAGGTCAAGGCCGGCCAATTCTCAGGCCTGGATTGCGGCGCCAATCCCGAGGCCTGGGCGGAAATCTTCATCCAGCTCTGGGATATCGAGGAAGGCGACCGCACGCATATGCCGGCGGGCAAATTCCATTCCATCATCCGCAAAGTGACGGAGCATGTGCAACTGGACGGCTTGGCGAAGCTGACCTTCGAAGTCAGCGACGGCGTGCGGCCGATGCAGCTCTATTGCGCGGCGATGCCGATTCTTCGAGCCGGCGCCGTCCATGTTTCGCTTTTGCCGCGGCCGGCAAGCTGCAAGCCGCGCGACCGCTGGCTGGCAGAGGAAAACAGCAGGGTGGCAGCCTGCTGTGGGCCGAAAGCGGCACCGAGCGGCTGCTGCGCGTAAGGACAGATAAGATCGAGCGGCAGCGGAGGGTGGCAGAGAGATCTGGATTGCATTGACTGACCGCCAGTCAGCGATGTAAGTGGAAGCTGCCGATGTAATGCCGGCGCCACCCGTTTCACATCCGGAGGTAGCAATGAGCGCGCAGACCCTGTTGAACTCTCTGTTCCAATACAAAGCCAGCGTCGATGACGAGCTTCTCGGTGCCTTGAACGCGCTCGGGGCTAAGGCGCAATCCGATGAGTTCCGATCGGCCCTCCGCGTACTCAATCACGCCCATCTCGTCGATCGGATCTTCGCCGCCAATCTTCAACGGCTGGATCACTCCCATGCGGCGAGCTGGAGCAGCGAAGCGCCAGCCTTGGCGCAGTTATCCTCCGATATTCGGGATACCGACCGTTGGTATATCGATTACACCTCGCGTATAACGCCCGGGGAAATGGAGGAGGTCGTCGACTTCACCTTCACCGATGGCGGACGCGGACGCATGTCCCGCGAGGAGATGCTGGCCCATGTGGTGACGCATGGCGGCTATCATCGCGGTGAGGTCGGTCGCCTGCTGCCAGCTATCGAGAGCACCGCAATGCGCGATGTGTTTACGGGCTACCTGCACAGGACTGATCCCGCGCGCCGTCAATGAGAGTGGACCAGTCTTGCCGCCGGCCAATCCTGTTTCAAAACCGAGAACCAAGCCCCCCGAAGAACGGCGCGACGAGCTGATGACCGCGGCCGAGCGGCTGTTTCTGGAAAAGGGCCTGGAGCAGACCACGATCGAGGAGATCACGACCGGGGCGGGGGTCGCCAAGGGCACCTTCTACCTGCACTTTTCCTCGAAGGCCGATGTTCTCCAGGCGCTGCGCGCCCGCTTCGTGCAGGGCGTGCTGGATGGCATCATCGCGGCGGTCGAAGGACGGCGGCAAGAGGATTGGCGCGGGAAGCTGGCGGCCTGGTCGACGGCATGCGCCACTGGCTATCTCGACGCAGCAGGGCTGCATCATCTCGCCTTCGTGGCGGCTCCTCCTGCAACGCGGGAGGGGCTTTCGCGCAACATCCTGATCGATCATCTGAACGAATTGCTTGCCGCCGGCGCTGGCGAGAATGCCTGGTCGGTCAGTGATCCCGGCTTTACGGCGGTGTTTCTGTTCAACGCCTTGCACGGTGTGGTCAATCAGCCCGGCATCGGTGAGACGCCCGCGGCCCGTGCCGAATTGCTGCGGGCGATCGAGGTGCATTTCCTGCGCACGCTGGGTTTGCCGTCAGGCATTGATTGAGCGCCGGGCATCCCACCATCTGAGCACGCGCATCGCCCGGAGCGTCAGCCACCGCGAGGCTTGCCTTGCCCGTCATCGACCTCGAACCACACCCGAGCTCCCGTCGAGCAGCCAGGTGCTGCCTCCAATCTCATTCGGCTGCCTGCAGTTCTCGCGATTGACTGTCGCCGGCAGCAGCGCTTTCCGAAGCGGCTGGCAGTCGCCACCCCTTGACTAATCCGTAGACGGCTGGAATGACGATCAGCGTCAGCAGCGTCGAAGACACCATGCCGCCGATCATCGGCACGGCGATGCGCTGCATGATTTCCGATCCGGTTCCGGTACGCCAGAGGATCGGAACGAGACCCGCCATAATGGCGACGACGGTCATCATCTTCGGTCGGACGCGCTCGACCGCGCCGACCATGATCGCCCGGTTGAGGTCGAGCTTCGAGAAGGCGCGGCGTTCCTTTTCGCAGGCCTCACGCTGCTCCTTCAGGGCGTGGTCGAGGTAGATCAGCATGATCACGCCTGTCTCAGCCGCAACGCCCGCGAGAGCGATGAAGCCGACGGCGACCGCCACCGAGGCGTTGAAGCCCAACCACCACATCAGCCAGATGCCGCCGACTAGCGCGAAGGGCAGTGACAGCATGACGATCATCGTCTCGGTCAGCCTTTTGAAGTTGAGGTAGAGCAGCAGGAAGATCAGCGCCAGCGTCAGCGGGACGACGACGGCGAGCCGCGCCTCGGCCCGTTGCAGGTACTCAAACTGGCCGCTCCAGGCGACCGAATAGCCGGGAGGCATCTTGACGCTCTTTGCGACCGCCTGCTGGGCTTCCCCGACATAGCCGCCGAGATCGCGGTTGGCGATGTCGACGTAGATGTAGACGGCGAGCTGACCATTCTCTGTACGAATGGTCGTCGCGCCGCGGGTCAGCTTGACGTCCGCCACTTCACCGAGAGGCACCATTCCTCCGCCCGGCAGCGATATCAACACATCCCTGGCGATCGACTGTGGATCGCTTCGGGACGCCCGTGGATATCGTATGGCCACGCCATAACGCTCGCGGCCCTCGACGGTCGATGTCACGACCTCAGAGCCGAGCGCCATACCGACGACGTCCTGAATGTCGTTGATGGTCAGCCCGTAGCGGCCGAGCGCCGTCCTGTCCGGGACGATGTCGAGGTAGTAGCCGCCGATCACGCGCTCCGCATATGCGCTCGACGTTCCGGGGATCGTTTTCAGCACGGTCTCGATCTGCCGGGCGACCTTCTCCATTTCACCGAGATCGGTGCCGTAGACCTTGACGCCGACCGGCGTCCTGATCCCGGTAGACAGCATGTCGATGCGGGCGCGGATCGGCATCGTCCAGGCATTGGAGACGCCGGGAAATTGCAAAGCAGCGTCCATCTCCTTCTTCAGGCTGTCGGTGGTGACCCCCGGCCGCCATTCCGACTTCGGCTTCAGCGTGATGATCGTCTCGAACATTTCCGTGGGGGCCGGGTCGGTGGCGGTCAGTGCACGACCCGCTTTGCCGAAGACGCTCTGGACTTCGGGGAAGGACTTGATGATCCGGTCCTGCGTCTGCATCAGTTCGGCCGCCTTGGTCACCGATATGCCGGGCAGGGTGGTCGGCATGTACATCAGCGTGCCCTCGTCGAGATTGGGCATGAACTCGCTGCCGATATGCTGCACGGGCCATACGGAGACCGCGAGGATCGCAAGGGCCGCAAGTATCGTCAGCGACTTCACCCGCAGTACGCCCGAGATGACGGGGCGGTAGATCCAGATCAGGAACCGGTTCAACGGGTTCTTGCGCTCGGGGACGATACGCCCACGGACGCAGAGAACCATCAGCGCCGGCACCAGCGTCACTGACAGCAATGCGGCCGCCGCCATGGCAAACGTCTTGGTGAAGGCAAGCGGCCCGAACAGGCGGCCTTCCTGCGATTCCAGCGTGAAGATCGGCAGGAACGAGACGGTGATGATCAGCAGGCTGAAGAACAGGGCCGGGCCGACTTCGCTCGCCGCCTCGACCAGGATGTCGATGCGTGGCTTGTCGGGCGGCGCCCGTTCGAGATGCTTGTGGGCGTTCTCGATCATGACGATCGCGGCGTCGATCATCGCCCCGATGGCAATCGCGATGCCGCCGAGGCTCATAATGTTCGCGCCGAGGCCGAGCAGCTTCATGGCGATGAAGGCGATCAGGATGCCGACGGGCAGCATGATGATGGCGACGAGCGCGCTGCGGACGTGCAGCAGGAAGGCGATGGTCACCAGTGCGACGACGATGGATTCCTCGACCAGCGTACCTTTCAGGGTTTCGATCGCGGCCTCGATCAAGGTCGAGCGGTCGTAGACCGGAACGATCTCCGTACCCGCCGGAAGGCTGCTCTTGACCTGGTCCAGGCTCTCCTTCGCGTTGTCGATGACCGTCAGGGCGTTGGCCCCGAAGCGCTGCAGCACGATGCCGCTTGCGACCTCGCCTTCGCCGTTCAGTTCGGTGATGCCGCGTCGTTCGTCCGGAACGAGCTCGACCCTGGCGACGTCGCCCAGCTTGAGCGGCACGCCGTTCTGGCTGTTCAGGACGATGCTCTCGATGTCGGGGATGCCCTTGAGGTAGCCGCGACCACGCACCATGAACTCGAATTCGGAAAGCTCGACGGTACGGCCGCCGACGTCGGTGTTGCTGGCGCGCACCGCATTGGCGATGTCGTCGAGCGAAACACCCTGCGCCTTGAGGCGGGCCGGATCGACGACGATCGAATACTGCTTGACGAAGCCGCCGACGCTCGCGACTTCCGACACGCCTTCGGATTTCGAGACAGCGAACCGCACCACCCAGTCCTGCAGCGATCGCAGTTCGGCGAGCGACAGCTCCTTGGCGACGACGGCGTACTGGTAGACCCAGCCGACGCCCGTCGCGTCGGGGCCGAGCGTCGGGGTGACGCCCTGCGGCAGACGGCTCTGGGCGGCGTTCAGATATTCCAGGACGCGGCTGCGCGCCCAATAGGGATCGGTGCCGTCGTCGAAGATGACGTAGACGAACGAGACGCCGAAAAACGAGAAGCCGCGCACGACCTTCGACTTCGGCACGGTCAGCATCGACGTCGTCAGCGGATAGGTCACCTGGTCCTCGACCACCTGCGGGGCCTGGCCGGGATATTCGGTGTAGACGATCACCTGGATGTCGGAGAGATCTGGGATGGCGTCGAGCGGCAGGGAGCGCAGGGCGTAGACGCCGCCGGCGACGGCAAGCACCGCGCAGACGAAGATGAGCACGAGATTATAGGCCGACCAGGAGATGACGCGAGAGATCATGGCTTGGCATCCTCGGTCATGGCGCTGAGCGCCGAGTTCAGGTTGCTTTCAGCGTCGAGCAGGAAATTGGCGGCAACCACCACCTTGTCGCCGACGGCGACGCCTTTGGTGATCTCGGTCTTGTCTTCGCCGCGGAGGCCCAGCATGACATTCTTTGGCTCGAACCGACCTTCGCCTTTGTCGACGAAGACGACCTGGCGGTCGCCCGTGTCGATGACCGCGCTGTTCGGAACGACCACCACGGGGTTTGGCGCACCGGCCTCGATCTGGACCTCGGCATACATGTTGGGGAGGAGGACGCCGTCCGGGTTTGGAATCTCGATGCGGACTTTCGTCGTCCGCGTCTGCGTCTCGACTTCGGGATAGATCAGGTCGATCACGCCCTTGAACGTCCTGCCGGGCAGGCTCCGGACGACGACGTCGGCCGATGCGCCGATCCGAACGGAGGTCAGATCGTATTCGGGGACGTCGGCGATCACCCAGACGTTGGAGATGTCGGCGATGCGGAACAGCACGTCGCCGGATTTGGCCATCATTCCAGTGGTCGCCGAGCGCTCAAGAATGACGCCGTCACGAGGCGCGACATAACCGATACTGGCTGGCACCTGACGGGTCCGCGCGATCGTATCGATCGCCTCCTGGGGAACGCCGAGGTTCTTCAGGCGCAGCGCGGAGCCCACCTCTCCGTTCCCGCGGCCGTCATTTCTCCCGGCCGCGTATTCGGAGGCCGCAGTGGCGATGTCCTTCGAATAGAAGCTGAAGAGGCTCTGGCCCTTCCTTATTCGGTTGCCGGTGGTGACATTGGCGACGTCGTCGACGAACGAATCCGTCCGCATCGAGATGACGCTGACGAGCCGCTCGTCAAGCGCAATGGTGCCAGGCACTTCGATCTTCCTGACGATGCTGGCCATCTCGGCGGTCGTGGTCTTGACGCCCGTTCGCTGCAGCTTGCCGAGCGAGACCTTGACGGTCGAGGCGTCGCCCTGATCACCGTCGTAGACGGGGATATAGTCCATGCCCATCGAGTCCTTTTTCGGCACCGTCGACGTGTCGGGCAGGCCCATCGGGTTTCGATAGTAGAGAAGTTTCCCCGTCCCCGGCGCGGTTGCGGACGATGTCATGGTCGTTTCCGTTTCGACCGGCTTCGGTGCTGCAGTGTCGGCGAAGCTCACATCCTTACTCGCGTGCACGGCAACGAACGGCCGGCCATCCTCTGCATTCTTCGGCGTCGCAGAGAATTGCGGGAGGCCGTCCGGATGGCGATAGTAAATGATCGCGCCGGTCGGCACGGCCATGGAAGCTGCCGGCGTCACGAGCGCCGTTTCGGAGAAGGAAAGGCCGAGCTGTGCGCCAAGATCGTTCGTGCCAGCCCAATAGCCTCCCCCGCCGACCAATACGGCGAGGGAGAGCGTGGCTGCCACACGCGCTGGCGTGTTCACGGCGCTGCCTTGAGGACGAGTTCGCCCTCGACGGTGTCCGGTTCGCCCTGGACTTTGGCGGCAAGCTTGAAGCGCCAGCCACCCGCCATGGTAAAGTTCGTCTTGAAGGCATAGACACCGGGTTCCGTGGAGGCGGCGGCCTCGACGGGTGTCGTCATCATTTCCATGCCCTCGGGAGCCATGTCCATGCGGGTGGTGAAGATGACCGCGTCGGGAACGGGCTTGCCCGTGCGCTTGTCAACGAGGCGGACGGAGACCAGCGATCCCTGGCCCTGCTTGACGTCGGTCGAAACCGGCTGGAATTCGTAGTCCTGTGACGCGGCGAAGGACGCTGTGGCGGAACCGACAATAAGCACGCCGGCGAGGAGCATCGCTCCCGCGGAAAAGGTGGTCTTGTTCATAATATCTGATCTCATTGGGATAGGCGCTCAGGCCGCATCCTCAGTCATAAATTGATTGCCGTAGGTCCCTGAAAGATGCGCGAAGCACCCGCCGTGAACCGTAGACGTGTTTCAGGAATGACTTGAGATCAGGCTTTCGGAGGTCGAGCCGGAGGCTCGACATGGGCGGGCGTCAGTTGCGACGCCGGAATGAGGTGGTAGCGATGTGACGCCCAGGAGATCGCGAACGACCAGCCGTGCACGTCGGGCGCGTGGGCGAAGATCGAGGTCGTGCAGACCAACGCCAGCGGGCAGCCCTTGGCGCAATCTAGCTTGACGGGCTGCTGTTCGGGGCAGCACGGCATCTGCTCTGCCATATGCATGCCGGCCATCGCGCCGCTCATGCCATCGATCATCGCCGGAGCGGAAGACGCCATTGCACTGCTCGCCACCCCGATGCTCATCGGACCGATAACGATCGCGAGCATAGCAATGGCAAGGAACAGACGATGGATGGTCCGCCGGAAAATCATGGGCTGGATACTGGCATGCAGGTTCTGGAATTGGAAGCGGGCTCACGGAGATGTGTTGCAGTCATCGAGACGGACTGAGGGCTGGGCATCCCACCATCTGAGCACCCGCATCGCCCGGAGCGTCAGCCACCGCGAAGGCTTGCCCTGCCCGTCATCGACCTCGAACCACACCCGACCTGCAGGGCTGTCGTCGAGCGGCCAACTGCCGTCCTGCAAGCGCCGGGAACGAAGGTGGTCGATTGCCTCGCCGAGGCGCGGATCGGGGTCGGCGCCGGTCAGGATCGCGCTGGCGCGGAAATAGTCGAGCGCGCGCAAAATGTCGTAGCGCCACCGGTTCGGATGCAGGAAGTGCAGGAAGCGTTCGTCGGCCGGCTCGCCGGTGCCAAGGCGGCGGAAGAGGTTGCGGGCCAGCAGAAACTCCTCGCCCGTCCTGCGCGCCTCTCGAGACCGATGCGTGCCGCCGGTCGATCTCTCGTATTCCAGCAAACCTTCCAGCACGTTGATGCTGCTGGCGAAGGAGGAGCGGACAGAGCCGCGAGCCCGCTCGCAGTTCCAGCCGCCGTCGTTGAGACGCTCACCGGCCAGCCTGTCGACGATGGGCGAGATGTCGACGCCGAAATAGGCGCCGTCGGCAACGGTGCGGCCGTTGATGCACTCCTCGACTTCGCCCTCCCAATAGGGCTGGCCGCCTTCTTCCCAACGGGCGTTGGCGCCGACCAGTTTGACGGTGCGCCTGGCGCAGCCGCAGGCGGGATCGAGACCGAACTCGCGCAATTGCGACAGCGAGAAGGTCGTGGCCGTCCACGGCTGGCCACGCTCCTTCCACTCGTGCGGGTCGAAACCGGCGGGCAGGAAGGCGCCGCCTGCCCATTGCCCGTCCTCGTCCTGGCAGGAGAGCAGCCTGGCGCCCCAGCCCTCGGTCTCGACTTTGGCCCGCTCAGTCATCCATTCCCGCTCCGGAGCATCGAGCAGGTCACGCATCACCTGCCATCGGATCGACGGGTCGGAGTCGAGAAGCCATTCGATCACTGTGTCGGATTGGATCATGGGCGAACCTGTCGGCGGGTCGGGGTCGATGGCTCGTTTATAATCGCTTCGGCGGAGCGGTGCCAGCCGGATGGGCTCGTCGGCCGCGTCACGAACGGCGCCTTCGGTTTCCGCATCAACCGCTCGCTGGCGCTTGCCATGCTGCGGCCGGATTATGCCAAGGAGGGCACGAAACCGAAGATCAAAACGTCGGTTCGACCTATAATGCGACGGTTGTCGGCGAAAGCCTGTGCGACGCCGAGAATGCGGCGCTTCGCGCCTGATTTCTTAATCATATCCGCAAAGAAGCGGGAGGCGGCCCGATCGGGCCGCCTCTTCATTTATATCCAAGCGCGCCGATTAATAATTATTCAAATCAATCGATGTATCGGTTTGATCCGGGGACAGATTTTACATCAAAGGTTTGCTATGGCGTTTCTAGGTATTTCGGGGATGCAATATTCCGGGGAAATGTTTGCCGGCGCGCGTATTCTTGTCGCGGAAGATTCCAACGTATTCACCTCGATGATCAGCAAACGCCTCAAAGAGCTGTTCGATATCGATGTCGAGATCTGCCGCAGCTTCGAAGATCTGCAGGTTTCCTACGACAAATCTTCCGATCCGATCACGCTGGCGATCTCGAACATCAACCTGCCCGGCGCCGAAAACGGCGAAGCGCTCGAATATCTGGTCGATCTCTCCATACCCACAATCGTCTTCACCGGCACCTTCCATGAAAACATGCGCGACAAGCTGATGGCCAAGGATATTGTCGACTATATCCTCAAGGACAACATCTTCGCCGTCGACCTGCTGGCGGAATCGATCTGCCGCTTCCTCACCAATCATCGCCACCACGTGCTGATCGTCGACGATAGTGCGACTGCGCGCGCGTTGCTGTCGAGCCGGTTGAAGCGCTACAATTTCCGGGTCAGCGTCGCCGAGAGCGGCGGCAAGGCGCTGGAGATCCTGAAGGCCAACCGCGATATCGGCCTTGTCATCACCGACTACAATATGCCCGACATCGACGGCTTCGAGCTGACGCGGCGCATCCGCGCCAATATTGGCTCGCACGAGCTGCGCATCATCGGTGTTTCCTCTTCGTCGAACCGGCTGCTTTCGGCACGTTTCCTGAAGGCCGGCGGCAATGATTTCATGCTGCGTCCCTTCATCGACGAAGAGTTCTACTGCCGCGTCAACCAGAACCTCGATACGCTGCTGCAAATTCAATCGATGCGTAAGGAGCGGGCGGTTGCCTGACGGCCCTTCCAGCATCGGTATCGCCAGGGGAGCGGAAATGACGGTCGGGGACAGTCGTCGATTTTTTGCAATTGCAGGTAATGTCGCCGTTATTTGTCCCCTTCACGCGCACAGGCCTCTCGGTTATCGTCCCCGCCGGGGAGAGGGCCGAGTCGCGCCCGTCAGACGCATGGGGGAGTAGCGGCTGTGGCGTTTCAAGCGGATTTTCAGCGGGATGGCATCGGGTTACGCTCCGGCGGGCTCAAAATACTTCTGGTTGAAGATTCCCGGATGTTTTCCGCGGTGCTCTGTCACCGGTTCCAGACGGAGCTCGGCCTTGCCGTCAAATCCTGCCCGTCGCTGAAGGCTCTTCGCAAGGAACTTGCCGACGACGCTCACGGCTACACCATGGCCGTCGTCGATCTCAACCTGCCGGATTCGCCCTATGGCGAAGCGCTCGACTGCACGATCGAGCACGATATCCCGGCGATCGTCTTCACCGCGACATTCGATCTCAACACGCGCAACAAGATCATGGAGCGCAATGTCATCGATTACGTGCTGAAGGACAATGAATTCGCGCTCGACAATCTGGTAGCCACCGTCCGGCGGGCGATCTCCAACCGCAAGACGCGGGTGCTCGTCGTCGACGATGTCGTCTCGGCGCGCCAGGTGCTCGTCGACCTCCTGAAGGCACAACAGTATCTCGTCGTCGAGGCAAATTCGGGGCTCGAGGCGCTGGCAGCGCTCGAGGCCTACAGCGATATCGAGCTCGTCGTCACCGATCACCACATGCCCGATATGAGCGGCTACGAGCTGACGCGGCGCATCCGCCATCGTTTCGGTTCGGACAGGCTGCGCGTCATCGGCGTTTCCTCCTCCAACGACCGCATGCTTTCGGCAAGTTTCCTCAAGGCCGGCGCCAGCGATTTCGTCTACCGGCCCTTCGTTGCCGAGGAACTGCAATGCCGCATCGCCAACAATGCGGAAACGCTGGCGCAGATGCGGCAACTGAGGGCAGCGGCGGCCTGCGACTACCTGACCGGCCTCTATAACCGCCGCTATTTCTACGACAACGGCCCGAAGCTGGTGAACGAGTGCCTGCGGCTGAAGGTGCCGAGTTCCGTCGCCATTCTCGATATCGATCATTTCAAGCGGCTGAACGACACCTATGGCCACGAGATTGGCGACAAGGTGCTGAAGGCTGTCGCAAACAGGCTGTTTACGATCTTCGAGGGCAGCGACAATCTTCTCTCGCGGCTCGGCGGCGAGGAATTCGCCATCCTCTTCCCGCAGATGGATTCGGCAGCCGCGACCAAGCTCTGCGACGAGATCCGCTCGGACATTTCGCGGCTGAAGGTCACGGCCGACGACGAGGAACTCGGCGTCACGATTTCGATCGGCATTGCCGAGATCGCCGGTTACGAGACCTTCGAGAATTACCTGAACGCCGCCGACCAGTTTCTCTACATGGCCAAACACAGGGGCCGCAACCAGGTCTATTCCGACGCCAGGATGACGGAAGAGGCGGCGCAATAGCGGGCGCCTCATCTCAGTTCGCTTCTCTCGAAAACGCGAGCTGAAATTCGCCTGCGTCGGCGGTGCCGGTGGCGTTCCGTTGGGCCTTGTTTCCGAAAACCTGTTGACGATGGCGATGGCAGTATGGGGATCGGTCAGCTCCCTGTTGTGAACCAGACGTTCCAGTCAGATTCCAGCGCGTCGCCGTGGAACAAATGCCTGAGCCGCAGGTTCAGTAGATTCAACCGAAAAACGGAGGCGCGCGAGAGGCTGAAGCTGTACGCTCTTCGAGCCCAGCCAACGCGGCGCCGTCAGCATTTTCGCTATCCCATGAGCGTAGTGCCGGTGCCCCTTGGCTGCGAGACGGCTAGAAATGAACGAGCGACAGGCGGAACTTCCGCGCATTCTCGTGGGGTTTGGATGCGCTTGCGGCGAGACTGTGAAAGGAAAAGTCAATGCGAATCCAAGCTGCATTGATCTTTGCGATGGTCGCATTTTCGAGTTCAAACGCTATTGGACAGGCAAATGAACAACCGTCTACCGACTCGGAACGTTGCACTGCATCGCCTGCAGATCAGAACAATCAGTCGGCAACCGGGGACGCCGGGAAGGCGGCCAAGGACGGTTCGCTGTCGCAAAAGATGGACGATTGCCACGGTGTCCTGAAGCCGCCCCCGACCGGGGACAGCGAATTCAGCCAGCCCGCGCCTGAGGAAGGTAAGACACCGGTCATTCGGCCTGACAATCTACCCGGGCAGCAACAACCGAAGTGACGATTTTTGCTGCCGCCGGACCGTTACTTGGTCCAACTGGCCGCGGCGGCGGCCTTTCTCAATGTCTCACGCGGCGACCGCCTGCCTTGCCGTCGCCATGGTCATCTTGCGCTCGGCGCGCTCCTGCTGCGGCGAGCGATGGTAGAGTTCGCGATAACACTTGGAGAAATGCGAGGCCGAGACGAAGCCGCAGGCGACGGCAACCTCGACGACGGGCATCGAGGACTGCACCAGAAGGTGGCGCGCACGGTCGAGGCGGATTTCCAGATAGTAGCGAGCCGGCGAGCGGCCCATCTCCTGGCGGAACAGCCGTTCGATCTGGCGGCGCGAGAGGCCGGCGCCGTCGGCGATCTCGATCAGCGTCAGCGGCTCGGCAAGATTGCCTTCCATCAACTCGATGATCGACAGCACCTTGGCGTTCTGTACGCCGAGGCGGGCGCGCAGCGGCAGGCGCTGGCGGTCGTGCGGGTTGCGCACGCGGTCGGTCAGGTGCTGCTCGCAGATACGGTTGACAAGGCTTTCGCCAAAGTCCTCGCCGACGAGGTTCAGCATCATGTCGAGCGAGGCGGTGCCGCCGGCGCAGGTATAGAGATTGCCGTCGATCTCGTAGAGATCGGCATAGACCTCTGCCTGCGGGAAGGCTTCCGAAAAGCCCGGCAGGTTTTCCCAGTGGATGGCGCAGCGCTTGCCATTCAGGAGGCCGGCCTGGGCAAGCACATGCGCGCCCGTACAGAGGCTGCCGACGGCGACGCCGCGATTGTAGCATTCACGCAGCCAGGCATTGACTGACTTGTTGTTGAACTGCTCGACATCGATACCGGAACAGACGAGCACCATGCCCGGCCGGTTTTCGCCGCCGAGATGACGGCGCTCCTCGGCAAGCGAGGAATTTGCCTCGACGCCGATGCCGCAGGAAGAATAGACTTTTTCCCCGTCGACCGAGGTCAGCCGCCAGGTATAGGCCTGATAGCCGAGCATGCGATTGGCGATGCGCAAGGTGTCCACGGCCGCCGAAAAGGGCAGCATGGTGAATTGCGGTACCATAAAGAAGACTACCGAACGCTTCTTGATCTGCATCCTGTTCATAGCGAAATCCATGCTCGAGGGGCGATGACACATTCGTTGCGCGGAATGCGTCGCGCCGATGTCCTGAAAGCGACACTGGCATGGAAAAATGCGGCCGGGAAGAGCAAATATGCGACATCGTCGGCGATTTGGCCGGTCAAACCGCGAGAATGGCAGAGGGCAAGCATAAAACAGGCCGACAGGCGACTGAAATTCAATGTTGAAAATGGCTTAGGGATGGACGCTCAGTTCACGAAAAAGGCGGCGTTGCACGAGGCAGGCGCCGCCCTTGTCTTGGGAAGAATGTCGCATTCATTACATGATCCGGTGTTTGTTGTCGTCCGTGCTCGGCCAGCCGATGTCCTTGCGAATGTCGAAGGGCATGGCTTCGATTTCGCGGGCCGTCTGCCAGCGCGTCCAGGCGAGCACAAGCTTACGGGCATAATGTGCCAGGTCGAAGCGGCTTTCACTGGAGGTGAGGGACTTACCACCACCGCGATAGGTGAGCGTGGTCATTTTCCGGTTCCTTTCTTGGGTCAGGGGCATGGTCGTCAATGGGAGGTTCGTCCATGTCCATGATCCTAATATGGGCTTTGAAAACTCATCATTCAAACGAATAGAACTTATGGATAACATCAGAGATATTGAACGATCGTCGCGTGCCGACTGACCGGCCTGTGAGGGGACGTGTGTAGGGACCAACAAATTGAAATTCTCAATCCAAGAGATTGCGACGCTGAACATGTAGATTGGGATTTTCGGAATCGCGAAAAGCACCTCGCATTGCCGAAATCAATGGATTGCGGATGTGCTTCACGCGACTTGCATTATCGCCGAGAGCTTCCGCCAGACGACGATTGCGATTTTATCCAAAAGATTGCGATTTTGTAGAAAGTGTGCACCCAGCTCCGCTGCTAACCCCAGAAAGCTTGATATCGCGGGCCGTGTGAGGAGGGTTGTTGCCCTTTCTCGGGGCTGTCAATCAAGATCGGAAGCGGGGCAGGGAGTTCCGGACCGACCACAATTGCCTCTCCTTGCGCTAACGAGGGGATGAATGCTGCCGCATCCCGATCCAAATCTCCACAAGCTCGTTCTATCGTCTCTCGATCCCGGTCGTTTGTTAGCCGATGGACGAACAGGGTGCCCAGCTGGCTGAGCACGTCGGATGGGACATCGCGAGGCCTCTGGGTGGCGATAGCTGTGGTTAGCCCATATTTGCGACCTTCCTTCGCTATGAGGCCGAAAGCATCAAGGGAAACCTGGTTCGCGTCATCGCCAATTGATCGACCGATAAATTGATGCGCTTCGTCGAGGAAGCAGACCAGTGGCTGGTTCTGGAAGGTGTTCTTGCGAGCGAGGCCGAGCAGGTACCGCCCGAGCGAGTTTAGCAGCAGCTCACGGGTGTTGTACTTGTAGCTAACATGCTCGAACGAAAGAACCAGGGCGTGCTGGTTCGGGTCTGTGATGAATTCATCGAGAACGGCACAAATGTCGACGCCATCGTCAGAAAAGAGGCATCGCATTTCCGGAGACGATAGGTAGTTCTCAATGCGCACGTTAAGCGAGTTGCAGTTGCCGAGAAGGAAGTCATCGTGTTGCCCGTAGTTGCCCATCTCATCATTGGTGTATTGCTTGACGCATTCTTCCCGTATCTGGTCAGAGAGCAGCCTGACGTCAAAATCGCAATGGTGTGAGTCCATTTCACTGGTAAGGGCAATAAGTGCGAGTGAGACCGCATTTCGGCTTTTCCCTGCTTTCCTAATGACGCCGCTTCTTCGGACCTCCACGAATGCATTTTCGGTGATGTAGAACTGTTGGTGGTCGCCCGCGACCTTCTCCATTCGATAGCGATAGGGCTCTTTACGCAGAGCGCTAACTAGCCTCAAACTTTTGATTGCACTCCTGAGGTTGGGGCCTTGAGCTTGCGCTGACGGCGTGAGAAGTGCGTATAGGTCGACTTCCGACAATTTTTTGTATGGGAAATGCGCGAGCGGTTGCTTCTCTGTCGCCTGAGAAAAAGAGAACTCGGTAGCCCCAGATACCTTTCCCTGGAACTCGCCGGTCGGGTCGAAGAGAATGCACTTCCCCTTCAGCCGTACTATTTCATTTAAAAGTTTGGATAGCGTCCAGCTTTTACCGCCACCCGTCGCACCGAATACTCCACAATGGCGTCCAAACAGCTTTTCGGGCGGCATGGCAATAAAGCTATCCGTGATCCCGGACAGGCGACCGAGGTTCACCAGAAGCCTCTCCGTTTGACCGGGCTCCATTTCCCCTTGGAGAGCTTCCTGGATGGCCGTCGCCAGGGCGCTACCGTCAGCAAGAAACACCCCGTCGCCAACACGCGGCTTCACATTGATGCCGCGCGTGACCTTGTGGGTCGTTTTGCTGACGGTAGCTAAGAGCTGGGCGCGACCTTGGGGCTCAGCGATAACCTCGCTTTCCATCTGCCGTTCAAGGCCAGGCCTCTGACGATCAGGAATAGCAACTTCGGTAATACGACCAAGGATACATTCCTTGTCGCAATCAATAAAGACAAAGTCACCTGTCGCACCTCGGGCCAACCCCCTCTGGCCACTCGCTGCCAATGCCAACGGCACGGTCAGCTCGATTGATGCGGCGGACACGCGGGTTACTGTGCCAAGCCGTTTGTCTTGATCGATGAGCGCGTTTACCGGATCAATCACGCTGGAAAATCCCTGATTTGGTCCAGACGCATCTGTAAGCGTTGTCGATCCGACTCTCCGGTGATCGTTGGCATGGCGTCCACTAAGTCTTCAAAACGACCATTAAGGACGGTAATGCGGGGGTCGCCCTCTCCGACTAGACGCATAATCCTTTTCTGATACTGCCGTTGGACACCGATTTCCAGATCGATCAGGTGGCCACCGGCCCCGATTGCATCAAGTCTGACCACCGGAACGAAAGACGGGTCTACAAGAATCAGCCGCAAGCTCAGGTTTGACTCCAATGCAGACCAGATTGGTGCGCTGATGTGATCGTCGGCAAAGCCGAACCCCGCAACAACCAGCGTCGTGTCAGGTTCTCGCAGGGCTGCCTGGAATGCGGCGAACATATCGAGATACGGCACCTCGAACGCCTCCTGATACTTCGTCGACCTCGGGTATATCAGTACCGGCTTTAATCCCTCGGTATCGTTGGCTTGGGAGCGTATGACGACACCATCTTGTTTCCGCCGCCAGTCAACTGACCCGTGAAGCTTATACAGGTGAAAAACGCCGTCGATATAATCCGCCTTTGTGCCCGATGTCGCCCTTCGGACAATGTCGTGCTGGAAGTAATCCCGGTTAAAACGTTGTTCGGCGCTGTGTGAGAAACCATCAATGAGGACAACCCCGATACGGGCGGCTGATTCTTCCAAGCACAGGTCATAGTTGGTGGTAAAAAGTCTTACGCGGGGCTTTTCGACCGCCCGCTTAGCCAATTTCTGAATTAGGGCTTTGTGAGCGGAGAGCACGGTTTCGTTGTCGACGAAGTCAACCCTCTGCAGAATCGCACTCTCGGCCTTATCGATAAACTGTTTTAAGACGGTGACAGGATCAGCCGAGCTGTCCGATGGCGCAACCTCACCAACGGGCTTCTGATTTTTAGCCCTAGCTTCCAGGAGTTCAAGCTTCATTTTACAAAGACTTAGAAGGTTCTCGATGTCGCCAGCCTTACCTTCTTCGGGCAGCGAGCCGATGACATCAATTACCACGTTGTCGAAGTCATCGTGACCAAACAAATTTCCTTCGCAAACCTTGTCCCTCGCGGCATGCCACAAGTCGGCCATTCCAGGGGCTCGTTTGACAGTCGCGTTCTTTGCGCAAAAAGAAGCCCCCGAACCCAGCAAGGCTATCACGTTGGTAGAATGAAGCGCCTGGCTCAGTGTGTCCTCAACGCGCGTCTTAGCTCCGGCTATTCTCCTGCTCGAAGCATCATCTGGATCGGCGTCGCGGTCTTCCCAGGCAAGCCACTTCCCCTCTCGGGTAAGGAGACGTAAGTTGGCAGCCAATCCTGCCCTGTCTGACCAATAATCGCTCACGCCACCCCCGACTCGAAATTCTATAATAAGTTGAGGAGGAAGGTATCTGACGTGGTTGTTGATCCGCAACCCGACGGTCGGCCTACTCGGCACATATGGATGTCATCCAACGCGCTGAATTGATCGAATTTCCGGCCTCGGGGAGCAAGGGTTTAGAACTTGCAGCACCCATGCTTCAGCGCTCGAACCCTTTTTGTGTTTCCGAAACCGGCATTCGGCCTCAGAGCTTTCTCAAGGAATCCTTTTAAATGGCGGAAAGGAATTCGATAAGGAAATACACCCTGCATTTGGAGGGAAAAATCCTAGCAACGCGCAAGAATTCCTTTGGAGAGCTGCCTGTCTTGGGAATTCTCGGTCGGCGGTAGTGAGAGAAATTCCTTTGTGGGTGGCCACCAGCACGCTTCGACGCAGTGGCTTTAAAGCCAAAACCCACAGATGCTCAAGGAATTACAGAGTAACGTGTCGCAGGCGAATTCCTCTGGAATGCCCTTATGTTTGAAATGTCAACATTTTAGGCGACCAAACGATTTGCACGTTAATTTTAATAGAATTCCTTTAGAATTGACACTCCTCTCTAGGTTTCCAAGGTTTTCTTCTTGCGGGGCTTCCGAGTCCTAAATCGTTTGATGCGCTCGACCGGCTCGGTAACCGGCTCACCTACTAGCCAATAGCCGTTGTCATGATAGACAAAAGCGTCTTTTGCTTCCCACAGTATCTTCCCGATACGGTGGAGAGGACGCGGGGAGTCGATAACGAAGCCCGCAGCAGTCATTTTCTCAAGCAATTCCGCTCGACTAAGCGGATGCCCCGTCTCCTTCAATATCAGGTAGGCCTGTTGTCGAACTTGCCAGGCTTGCCCATTTTTCCGCTCTGCATGCCGTTTTGCGAAGCCTTCAGGCACCTTTAAGGCTTCAGATGCGATTTCCTCCGCTTCTAGCTGCGTAGTTTGGATCAGCGTCAGCTGTCGTCTCGCCTCCCGGATTCGGCTGACGTCCTTCTCTCTTTCTCGGACCTGTAGAGTGAGCTTTTCGATCTCTTGTTTGAGAGCATCGATGTCGATCCCCTGACGGGTGATCTGCTCGTCAAGGGAGGCAAGTATCGCCCCAATCGCCTTATCCGGCTTTGAAGGACGGTTTTCAACCGAGGTCATCATGACCCTTCCATCTCAGATAGAATCGCTTTAAGCGTTCCATTCAGTTGCTGCTGGCCGATGTCTGAGTTCGTGCCAGCTGTATTAGTAAGCCTTAACACCAAGAGAACAGCCTGTCATCTGCGGACCCGAAAACATAGGGGCGCGGAGCGGAGTTCTTGTTTCCTATGCACAGGATTTTTTAAAAGGAGCTAGCATGGACGTCGATATTGAAAACGTTTCGACGACGGTTGAGGAACGGTCGGCAGGGACTATCGCCAGAATTCTGTGGGCCAGTGATGGGGGCCCCGTTCGCCGGATCATAAACGGGCGGCAAACCAAGCCCACTGGCACTTTTCCGTCAATCAAGGCCGGGATGACCATGCCTTGGGAGTCTCGCCTGGAACGTATAGCGTTTCAGATGGCCGATGCCTCCAGTCGCATCGATATGTGGCTGGCCCAGCCCCATCGGTTAGAAATGATGGTGCGCGGTCGGGGTGCTCCGCTCTTGTACTTCCCGGATATGATGCTGAAGGCCCGAACCTCTCTCGGTATTGACCTGCAAAGGGGGATGTCTTTCTCGGAGGCGGCCGCGAAACCTGTGGGAAGAGGCGCGAAGGAGCATTTGCAAACGATCATTCTTGAAATCAAGGAGGATGTTGATCCCCGCGATGGTGATGAGGCCTATCAGCAGAAGCTCGTTTTGGCGAAGGAGGTTTATCGCCGTCGCGGGTTCAAGTTCTTCGAGCTAAGGCGGAAGAAGCACTTCACCTATGAAGTGATAGAGACCGTGAGGCGTTTGAATTTCGACAAATGGGTCGCGATTGATGCTTACGATGAGCATCTATGCCAGAACGAGTTCAAAAGTGACGGCCCAAAGCAGTATTGGCGGTTGGCGAAAGCGCTGGGCGACGGTCCCTTTGGTCGGGCGAAGCTTCATGCGCTGCATTCGCGCGGCTTCGTTTCGATTGACCTGAACACGGGTCTGAAGGGAAACACCAACGTATGGCTCCTTGAGCGGGAGGCCGGGCGGTGATTTTAGACCTTTCAAAAGGGGACCGGCTCCACTTCGTGGGGTCGGGAGCTGAAGTTCGAGGTGAGTTCGTTGTTGAGGGCGAGGGCTCAGCCGATCCACTCGAATTGAGGGCTGTCGCTACCGACAACCCTTATAAAATTGCCCGCATTGACTATGCCGTTTTGCAGGCCACTGGCGACGTCATCCGTCTTGAGCGAGAAGGCGTGGTCACCGCGTTGATTACGGCGGCCGACATAAAGGTGTTGCAGGAGCCGCTAGGTGTTTAGTCCCGGCATTTGATGGATAGGATCGATGATGAATCGATCTGGCTCGGAAGTCCACCTTTTGCAGATGAACTCGTAGGGGGTGAGGCCCTTTAGTGTCTTGAGCCTGCGCCCAAAATTGTAGGCGTCGATGAAGTCGGCGAGATGCTTTTTCAGTTGTGCGTGATCGTCGTAGTGGAAGCGCTTGACAGTCGCTTCCTTGATCGTCCGGTTCATCCGCTCGACCTGCCCATTGGTCCATGGGTGCTTAACCTTTGTCAGGCGATGCTCGATCTCGTATTCCTCACAGACTCGGTCGAAGATGTGCTGGAAGGCATTTTGGTCACAGGCCCGGTTGGTGAACTGGATGCCATTATCGGTCAGGATAGTATGGATGGTGTAGGGCACCGCCGCGATCAGGTTGCGCAGGAACTGGGCGGCATTCATCTTGCCAGCTTTGGCATAGAGCTCAGCGAAGGCGAACTTGGACGTGCGATCAATCGCCACGAAGAGATAGAGCTTGCCCTCAGCCGTCTGCACCTCGGCAATATCGACGTGGAAGTAGCCGATCGGGTAGCTTTTGAACTTTTTCTTCGGTTCTTTGTCGCCTTTCACTTCCGGCAGGCGTGAAATGCCGTGGCGCTGCAGACACCTGTGCAGGGACGAACGTGTCAGATGCGGGATCGTCGGTTGAAGGGCATAGAGGCAGTCATCAAGAGGCAGCAATGTATGCCTGCGAAAGGCGACGATGACGGCTTCTTCTTCAAGGGAGAGGATTGTCGAATGCGGGTCCTTCGGGCCTGTCGGAAGATCGGCCAATGATGTCCGTCTCTTCCATTTGGCTATTGTCTTCTGATTGACCCCATACCGCTTTGAAAGCGCTCTCAGGCTCTCTTCACTATTTTGTATTGCTCGACGGATTGCCTCTGTCGTTGTGGCGCTCCCGTGTAGAACCTGGCCCATAGTGCCTCCCTCCATTCTAAGGAAAATAATGCACCATCAAATGCCGGGACTAAACAGCTAGATGCATCTCCCACGCCATCACAGCTGAAGGCTTGGCAGATTCGCCGGAGAGATATTGAGAGAGCAGGGCGATTGCTCTTCTACGTTCGGTGCTACGACAATAGCCCTACGTTCGTCTCACGACAGACGAACAAACTCGATGCCTTCATTCTTAGTCGGTTTGATAAAGCCAAGGAGGCGGGTTGGAAGATAGAGAGCTGGCTCGGGAAATCTGAACAGCCAGGATAAGTGGAATTTCTGCCTGACTTCGGCTTAGATGCCGGGAACAGGAGATACCATGACGAGACGACCGCGCCGGAACCATAGCCCGGCTTTCAAGGCAAAGGTGGCGCTCGCCGCGATCAGGGGCGAACAGACGCTGGTGGAACTGTCCCAGCAGTTCGACGTGCACGCCAATCAGATCAAGCAGTGGAAAGACCAGCTCCTTGAGGGGGCGACGGGCGTTTTCGGCGATGAAGCCAAGGCGGAGCCGGCGGGTCCAACCGTCGATGTCAAAACGCTGCACGCCAAGATCGGCGAACTGACGCTGGAGAACGATTTTTTGTCCGGTGCGCTCGGAAAGGCGGGATTGCCGGGCGGAAAGAAATGATCGACCGCGAGCACAAACTGTCGGTCGTGCGCCAGGCGAAGCTTCTCGGCTTCAGCCGTGGCAGCGTCTATTATTCTCCACGTCCCGTGTCGGACGTCGATCTGGCTTTGATGCGCCGGATCGACGAACTGCATCTCGATTACCCGTTTGCCGGAAGCCGGATGTTGCAAGGGCTTTTGAAGGCAGAAGGGCTGCAAACCGGACGGCTGCACGTCGCCACCCTGATGAAGAAGATGGGCATCGAGGCGATTTACCGTCGCCCGAACACCTCGAAACCGGCACCAGGACACAAGGTCTATCCCTATCTCCTTCGCAAGCTGGCGGTCACCAGACCCAATCAGGTCTGGGCGATGGACCTGACCTACATTCCGATGGCACGGGGCTTCGTCTATCTCTGCGCTGTCGTGGACTGGTTCAGCCGGAAGGTCCTATCGTGGCGGCTGTCGATCACGATGGAAGCAGCCTTCTGCATAGAAGCGGTCGAAGAAGCGCTTGCCCGCTATGGCAAGCCCGACATCTTCAACACCGATCAGGGGTCGCAGTTCACCTCCGTCGACTTCACCGCCGTTCTGAAGAACGCCGACATCGCCATCTCCATGGATGGCAAAGGCGCGTGGCGAGACAATGTCTTCGTCGAACGGCTCTGGCGGTCGATCAAATACGAGGAGATCTATCTCCACGCCTACAAGAGCGTTTCCGAGGCCCGCGCTGCCATCGGCCGATATCTGAGCTTTTACAACACCCGACGCCCACATTCATCCCTTGACCGGCAGACGCCGGATCGGGCTTACTTCAATGCGCTGACGCCGATGATGGTGGCAGCATAATCGAGGCGGAAATCCACTTAGCAAAACGCCCGGAACTGTTCAGACAAACCGAGCCAGCTCTATAGCTCCTTCGGCCAGCGCCCTCCGAAAAGCGATTGCGAAGGGACTGCCAGGTAGACGATCTCTGGGTTTGTATCTGCGCAAGAAAGGCAGCGCTGTATCACGCTCCAAATGGGAAAAGTGGGTGTACGAGCTGGGTCAGCAGATGGTCGCCTACTATTGGGGCGACTGGAAGGTGAAGTTCATCGATGCCCATAAGTGGTTCGATGTTCGGTTTTACCAGAAAATCGACGCCCTGAAGGCCGAAATTGAGGCTGCCGGAGGCGAATTCGACGCCGCTCTTTTGGACGACGGTTCGTATGGGAACCTAACTCCTACTGTTTTGCCTTCGCCTGGGACAGCCAAGTGGATCGAACCCCCGGTAAATCAAACCTTGACCAACTGGATTTACGCGGCGCGATCCCATGCCACCGTCAAATCCAAATGGGGTATTGCACCGGCTAATCGCCAGCTGAGAGGGCGGGGCTCCAGTCTGAAGGCTGTCGCGCCGTTGGAGGTGCTCGTTTTAGATGCGACGGTGGGCGACATCTGGGCTGTCGAGGAAGTTCAGATCGATGGCAGCGTCAAAATTGTCCTCAAGCGCCCGTACATAGTGTGGGCGATGGACCTTTATTCCCGCATGGTCCTAGGGATGGTCATGACGTTCGAGCCGCCGAGCGTTGCGACACTGATGGCATGCCTTCGTGAAGTCATGAAGCCTAACGTGGAATTGATCCAGCGTTTCGGTGAGGCCAAAGGTGCAACAGATGGTTTCGGGCTCTGGCAGTGGCTGATCCTTGACAACGCGTTGGAAAACATCGGTGTCAGCTTGCAGCTGGTCGGCGACGTCGTCGGCTTTCAAGTTGATTACGCTCCGATACGAACACCAGAATACAAACCATGGATCGAGCGGCTTATCAGAACGATGAATTCGCACCTTCATTCGTTGCCCGGCGGCATTCCATATTCGCCTGATATCCTGCGAGCCAAGAAGCTCGACCCTCGGAAGGGCGCACAGCTTCGATTAAAAGATATTCGTGCACTTACAGATCATAAGATCATCGAATATCACCTCGACGAACACGACGGTATTGGGATGGCCCCCGCCCGTCGTTGGAATGAAGGCCTGATCGAGTTTGGCCGTCGAACGATTGATGACGCCAGGGCGATGAACCTCATCCTGGGGCGCTACAAGAGCCGCACTTTGACTGCTTCCGGAATAGAGTTCGACGGTCACGTATTCCACGACCAGGCCATCACAACGATGTTGCTGAATGACTTGGCCCGCCGGAATCGGGAACGTGGAGATGGAGACCAGTCAGCCACGTTTCGAGTGCATTTCTTTTACGACCCGATGAACGTGACTTCGATATCGGTGATCAACGAGTACACCAAAGAAATCGTTGAATTGCCCAACAGTGATGAGTTTTATGCCGCCACCGTTGTTTCGTTTGCATTCGCGGCCGGGGAAAGGGCGAAACAAGCATTGGCCAATAAGGTTTTCCATTCGCGCGAAGAAAGAGCCCGTTTTCGTGCGGAGTACGAGCGCGAGCTTGCGGCCAAACTTGCCACCGACACCCATGGCGAGGGCAAGCGGACGATTCGGACCATCCATGGCGGCCCGGTGTTGGAACTCCAATTGGTCCCTGGTGACAGGATTGTCGATGACCTGATCGATCCGTCGATCTCGGGAATGCCGAAAGCTCGCAACGTTCCCATCAAGATGGCGCTTAGCTCCAAAACGGGCGACCTGATAATTCCAAAAGGTCGTAAACCATCAACGAAATCTAAAAATCCCGCGAAAACTTCGCAGGTTAAGGCTGCAAACGACGCTGGCAAAGCGCAAGTGGAAGAGCCGGTCACCGCCTCTGCGAGCGATACGACCCGATCTGGCGGCAATGCTGTTGATACCGAGGCAATGCTCGACGAACTCGACCGCCTTTACAATATGTAATCCCAAACTCAAAATTTGAAGAGGACTAAAACGATGGACACCCGTTCAGCGACGAACACGATTGCGTTCGCTTTCCAGAGCATGAGGATCGAGCACACATTTATGAAGAAAGCGCATTTGTGTTTTGACGGCCTGCGCGAGACCCGCCGCCAGATTCTCAATATCGGGCTTGGGGGATACGAGGCCAAGTGCGTCACCCTTTTTGCCGACACACAGAGTGGCAAAACAACAATTTTGAAAGCTTATCTCGAAAAAAATGTGGTGGACAGGTGCTACGACGTCGGCCTTTTCAGTAGAGAGGTGCCGAGAACGCTGGTTGCTGCATTGCAGCGTGTGGTCGTCCGGGTTTCTGTGTCAGGCACGTCGACGTTGATGTCCCTTCTTGAAGATATACTCCGGGCCTACGGGGACCCAAGGCCAGAGACCGGCAATATGGGCTCGAAAAAGCATCGAATATTTCGGTACATGCAGGAGTTTCGGACAGAACTGCTTATCTTCGATGAAATGAACCACCTCAGGATCGGTGCGAGGGGGCTGTATCAGAGCGCAGAGGCCACCAGGGTCCATAATGTGCTGAAAGACTTTTTGCTGGGTGGTTGCCCTATTGTGTTTGTGGGAACGACCGAAGCGCAGGCGAAGGTTTTGAGTGACTTTCAGATTCGTGCCCGTTGCGTGAAATCGCTCTTTTTGGGGCCGTTGGTCTATGGGAATACCGAGCATCGGAGAGCCTTCACAGAATACTGTGGGATGTTGGGGATCAACCTCATGCGATCTGGGCTATTTTCGGAGCGAAGCAATTTTCTCGAAGACGACATCGTACCACGGCTGTTTGAGGCGGCCGGTGGCTATTTCGGTCACGCTAGTAACATCGTAGAATTGGCTGCTCACTACGCCAAGGACGAGGGCGCTAAGCGTGTGGAACGCTGCCATCTGAGCGCGGCTGCGGACGACTATTCGGTGCTCAACAAGCTGGCGACACGCAACCCGTTTGAAGAAGAGCTGGAGCTTGCCGATGCTTGATATGGTCGACGATAGGCATGGTCTGGTCGAACACCTTGCATCTCTCGTTGGGATGAAGGGAAGGATGTTGGCGATACCCACTGATATGCAAGAGGGTGAGGCGCTGAGAGACACGGTTTTGCGGGCGTCCGAACGAAACGGGTTCAGGAACACCAAGATGGCGGTTGATCTCGCTGAAAGTCGCTCGTTCAAGAGCGTAGCGGCAATTTCTATCGGCCCTTCGGACGAGATCGACAGGTTGGTCAATATTCTGGGCATCCGGAAGGATTCGGACGCTGCCCGTCGCATGCTCTTGGAGCCGGAGTCGTCGGGACGTGACTGGATCAACTTTTTCGGCATCAACGTCCGTCGCGGACATCTCAGCGGGGCGAGGCGTGTATCGCCTCGTTCTCTTCGGCTGCATGGTCGCCAAAAGGCAATGTGGTCTCTGAAGCCATTAAGTTTCGATCCAGAAACTCGTGAAAAGCTGCTCGATCACTGCCCGGTCTGCAATCGGCAGCTCGGCTGGTCTCGCAGCTACGGGGTTGGGTTCTGCGACATTTGTAGCTCGCCAGGAAGTTTTGTTGGCGCGGTGGACCTCCGCGAGTTCCCGCAGCCGGTTGTCGAAGTAAATGATGACGAGGCGCTTCAGTTCGTAACGGACCTTGTCGATCCTGAGCGATTGCACGCGAACAGTTCCGTCCCATTGCATCGCGATTTGGCGGAGCAGAACCGAGGCGATCTATTTCAGTTTGCAATTCAGCTGGCAGGGGTTAGCCAAAGGGCCGAGGGTGTTCATAGCGATGCGCTTAATCCCTCATGCATTGCCAAAGCGGGAAGGGCTTTGTTGGGCTGGCCAGACGGGTATGATGCTATGATCGCAGCATCGAAGCCTAGGTCGGCTATGAAAAAAGACCCAAGCGAAGATTTATCCAGTCGGCTCCGATACGATCCGACCCTGTCTCCTTCCGTCAGAGGTCTTTTAAAATCCCGCTTCGAAGTCGACTTGCGTAACCAGGTAGTCCGGCGTCAGCTAGAATTCGGAACCCAGGTGCCGTATCAGTGCTCTGGAGCGCAGCCGCTTCGGCAAGCCCGCAGCGAGCTGCTGCGCCTTAGGTCCAATTCTGCTCCGGATAGCGAAGTCGCGGTGATAGTCCTGCGCGATGCGCCTGAGGCTCGCCAGCTTTCCAAACTGCTTGGGTTGCCCATTCCGTTTCTGGTCGAGCTTTACGATGACGGTATGGTGCCCGAATTGACTAGTGTTCTCGGTAATTTCCGAAAAGCACGCCAAAAGCCCTGGACTACTTCGTTGCTGCAAACGCTAAAGACAGCACCATTGGTTGAGCCGTCTGGTATGGTCTCGCTTGCCCTGCTCAGTTTTCAGATGGCCCACATGGATGGAAAGCGGTGGGTGCAACTTTTTCGTGCCATGGCAGACGGCCGTGTTTCCGTTTCGAGGGGAGCAACGGACAAAGGTTGCGATATTCGAAACCTTTATATACCGCGAACGGACCAGCTCCAAGCCGTGCTTATGGAAAGCAGACAAGTATCGGCCACCGAACGGGTGCCGCTCCGACAGTGTGAGAGCGGGCTTGCGATGGGCATCTCCCGGCCCGTAGTTGCCTGCTTCATTAAAAATGATTTGCTCCCAAGAAATCCGACGATCAACGATATTGGTGACCTGAGGAAACATTGGATGCTTGCTTCGGAAATCCGTACAAAGTTGCTTTTGGAAAATCGAGTCGCCACTCAAAGAATGAGGGCTTTGGAAAACTCCGATGTTGCGCGGCTGTCCGTCGGGCTGACTACACTATGGTCGAGGGTGGGGGCCTGCGAAAACCTCGGACTTCTCCAAAGCAGATTCTATAGGTAGCCGAGCAGCACGGCGAGCGCTGATGGTCGGTTGCTCGCCATTAGCGGTAATGGCAAGATACGCCAAGCGCATGTAAAGGTGATTGTTGAACTTTGATCGCCGTTGATTGGGAAGCAATCGACGCCCGGTACCAGCAGAACTCTGATGGAAAGCCGCCACGTACGTGATATGATACAGGCTTCGCTGAACCATGGGAGGTGGGAATGCGTGCTTTTGTACTCACCCTCGCCGTCGGAGTGCTGTCCGCTTTAAGCGCGGTGGCGGCAGAGCCCCTTATATTCCACACGGCGCATTTCGACGACAACACCGTTGTCAATCTTGGTCTCGTCAGTAACCACGCGACAAAGCAAGCTGGATACGATTACGACGTCCTAATATCGCTTTCACAAGATGACGCTACAAGCGGTTCTGCCTACATTGATCCGGGAAAGCATCGAGCATTTGTGAAATGCAGTGATCCCGCCAAAGTGTCTGTCAGAGGCATTGACTACCCGGTGCACACACTAGGCCCGGGAGGGGATGACTGGAAGGACGATCTTTGGAGGGCAGTCTGCATGACTCCTGTCTCGTAGCCTGAATTGTCCTCGGCCTGGTTGAGACCCGCTTCACGGCGCAAATACCAAACATCTATCGGGAGGCGACGTCCCGGCAGCGGCACTGAACTCTGGGGTATCCAAAGCGCGGAGGGAACCGGCTTCCGCAGCCGGGCCATTAGTGCAGACGATACGACAAGTGGGGCGTCGAGTGATTTGGACAAGGTCTCCAGTCTCTGCGCGACGTTTACAGCGTCGCCGATCACCGTGAACTCGCTGTGGCATCCGCTGTTCAGAACCCCGCCGACGACCGTGCCGTAGTGCAAGCCGATGCCTG
Source organism: Rhizobium leguminosarum (assembly GCF_001679785.1). Lineage (NCBI taxonomy): Bacteria > Pseudomonadati > Pseudomonadota > Alphaproteobacteria > Hyphomicrobiales > Rhizobiaceae > Rhizobium > Rhizobium leguminosarum. Next base: position 2,021,837 of record NZ_CP016286.1, on the reverse strand, counting down.
CGTTGAGGGCAGGGTAGCCGTTCAGCATGCTGTGGTTTTTCCAATCGTTCAGTGCATCGACGAGGTCGAGAGCGCATGCCAAGGCCCGATCTGCGTCGTCCTCTGTCGGGGTAGGTTGGCCGAAGACCGCCATCACTCCGTCACCGATGAACTTATCGACGGTCCCGCCATAGCTGAAGATGGTGCCGGAGACGAGGTGGCGGTATTCCGCCAGCACCAGGGCCAGTTCCCGCGCAGGCGCAGTCTCGGCAAAACTCGTAAAATCCCGCAGGTCGACGAACATGATCGCCGCGTTGCGACGTTCAAGGTCAAGGTTTGAGCTGCCTTCCTGGAGGTCCGCGACCACAAGCGGTGAGAAGAAGCGCGAAAGATTGAGACGCCGCTTGTCGGCTCGTAAGGCCTCCCTGCGGGTGCGATCATGGTCCCTCGCGAGCAAGTAGATAGCGAAAGCTGTAAAGCCAAAGCTTACTGTGAGGCCCAGGTCCTGGTTGAAGAATGCCGCAAGCAGCGACATTGCGTCGGCTGTATGATGTCTGGCGGCCGTGATCGCCAGCATGGCTACCCAGGAAACTAGGACGATGCCGGAGAAGACAAGCACGAGCCGACGATCTTGTTTCAGGCCGACATGGTTGAGCAGAATGAACGCCACCACCAAGCTGGTCGTCGTCAGGTTGTGGTTTTCGGTTACCGGTCCGCCAAGAATGTGCGCATACAAAATCAGGGCGACCAGCAGCGCGTCGAGAACGACAAAGAGCGTCTTAAGCCAGGAGAGGTTGGGCAGGAACCGCGCGGTCGCCACCGAAGCGACGCTGAAGATAAAGTAGCTGATGACGACGACAATGTGCATCCTTTCCGCCCCCTCGTTGCCACCAAGCAGGAGGTTGGCAAGTAGGATGGCGAAAGCGACAAATCGCAAAAGGATTGAACGGATTTCCCGCGCGGCGTCCCACTGGGCGCTGAGTGAAGATGTCATTGCTCGTCGCTTGAAAGCGCGGGTGGGTTTCCAAGACCTTGTGGGTCGACCGAGTCCGCTTTCTCTCGGTAAAGCAGAGGTGTCGCACGCGGCCGCTTAAACAGCCGCGTGCATTATCCGACAATATCGGACTACTTGATTTCCGTGACGGTCAGCTTGCCCTCGACGCGCTCGGCGACGAACTCGATGCTCGCGCCTTCCTTGAGCTTCTCAAGCATTGCATCGTCCTTGACGCGAAACACCATGGTCATGGCAGGCATTTCCAGAGACTTCAGTTCCTCATGAATGAGGGTGACCTTCTTTGCCTTCGCATCGACTTTCTTGACGGTTGCCTTGGTGAATTCGGCGGCGAAAGCGCCGGAGGCGAGGGCGATTACGACCATGGCGGTGGCAGCGAATGTGAAAACTGATCTCATTGTCTTATCTCCTTTGGGTCGGATCACTTCTTGGCTACGGTTACGTCGCCATGCATTCCGGCGTCGTAGTGACCGGGAACGAGGCAGGCGATCTTGAACGTGCCGTCATTGGTGAACTTCCAGATGATCTCGCCGGACTTTCCAGCGGCCAAACGGATCGCGTTCGGATCGTCGTGTTCCATCTCCGGGAACTTCTCCATCACGGCCTTGTGCTCCATGATCTTGTCTTCCTGGTCGAGGACGAACTCGTGGTCCAGCTCGCCCGCGTTCTTGATGGAAAAGACGATGGTCTGACCTTTGCGGACCTTGAAGGTGTTCGGCGTGAAGATCATCTTGCCGTCGTCCGTCTCCTTCATGGAAACGCGGATGGTCTGGGTGGCCTGCGCCTTTTTGCCAGGCTCACCGATAGCCATGGCTTCGCCGTGACCACCCGCATGTGAACCGGAGGCTAGGGCTGGAGACGCGAGCGCCGCGAGGAACAATGCGATAATTGCAGTCTTCATGATTTAGTCCTTTAGTTGGTTGGGAGGTGAGATCAGCCGTGCTTCATGGGCTTGGGCGTGATCTGGGTTTTGGCATCCTTGGCCTTGGTCGTGTCGGGAAGCTCACCCGTCCACTCCCAGGCCTGCGTACCGGGTGGGTTTTCGTACCAGCCGGGATCGGTGTAATCGTCGGCCGCGATGCCCTCGCGGACCTTGACGACGGAGAACATGCCGCCCATCTCGATAGGGCCGTGCGGACCCCATCCGGTCATCATCGCAACGGTGTTCTCCGGAATTTCCATTTCCATCTCGCCCATGTCGGCCATGCCAGCGGTCCCCATCGGCATGTATTCGGGTCGGAGTTTCCTGATCTTTTCAGCGACTTCCTTTTTGTCGACGCCGATGAAGGTCGGGATGTCATGTCCCATGGCGTTCATCGTATGGTGAGACTTGTGGCAATGGATCGCCCAGTCGCCGACGTATTTGGCGTCGAACTCATAGGCCCGCATCGCACCGACCGGGATGTCGATGCTGACTTCCGGCCAGCGGGCTTCCGGCCGCACCCAGCCCCCGTCCGTGCAGGTGACCTCAAAGTCGTAGCCGTGCATGTGGATCGGATGGTTGGTCATGGTGAGATTGCCCACCCGGACCCTGACCCGGTCATCCTTGGAGACCACAAGCGGGCTGATGTCTGGGAAGATGCGGCTGTTCCAAGCCCAGAGGTTGAAATCCGTCATTTCCATGATGCGCGGAACGTAGGTGCCGGGGTCGATGTCGTAGGCGCTAAGCAGGAATACGAAGTCCCGGTCCACCGGCATGAACTTCTCGTCCTTCGGGTGGATGATGAACATCCCCATCATGCCCATGGCCATTTGGACCATCTCGTCGGAATGCGGGTGGTACATGAAGGTACCCGACTTCACGAGGTCGAACTCGTAGACGAAGGTCTTGCCGACGGGGATGTGCGGTTGCGACAGCCCGCCGACCCCATCCATGCCGGACGGAAGGATCATGCCGTGCCAGTGGATGGTGGTATGTTCCGGTAGCTTGTTGGTCACGAAGATGCGAACGCGGTCGCCTTCGACCGCCTCGATGGTCGGACCCGGCGACTGGCCGTTGTAGCCCCAGAGGTGCGCTGTCATGCCCTCGGCCATCTCACGCTCGACCGGCTCGGCGACGAGGTGAAATTCCTTGACGCCGTTGTTCATGCGATGGGGCAGGGTCCAGCCGTTCAGGGTCACGACCGGTGTGTAATCCGGCCCCGATGAGGGCCGGACAGGCGGCTGCGTGTCGGCGGTTTCCATGATGGCAGCCTCAGGCAGACCCATGTTGGAGGTCTTCGCCCAGGCGGCGGTCGAAACGAGGGCCGCGCCCGCGCCGAGCATCTGTCTTCTGTTGAACATGTCTGTGTCCTTTCCTAGTGACCGCCGCCGCCGCTCTGGGCGGCCGCTGCGATTTCCGTTTCGCCACCGGCTGCTCCCGCGCCGCCGCCATAAATGGCAGGCGCGAGATTCGCTTCGGCCAACCAGAAATCGCGTTTTGCGTTGACCGCGAGGAGGATCGAGTTGACCTTCTCCCGGCTGTCGGCGAGCAGTTCGAACGTGTTGGTGATCATGCCGTTGTAAGTGAGGAGGGACTCTTCCTCGATCTTGGTGCGCAGGGGCACGACGCTGTTGCGGTAGTGACGCGCGATGTCGTAGTTCGAGCGATAGGCCTGGTAGGCGGACCGCGCCTCCGAGCGGACGTTCACGGCTTTTTCCGCCAACAAGTTCGCGGCCCGCATATAGGCCAGCTCGCCTTTCCGCATTCGGGCTTTGCCGCTATCGAAGATCGGGATGACGAATTCGAAGGCTACGTTGCCTGTCGTGTCGACTTTCTTCTCGCCGTCCTCCAATTCGCGTTCGGTCTCGAATCCAGTCAGGATTTCGAGATCGGTGACGTAGCGTGTTGCTTCCGTTAGGCTGTAGGACTTGGCCGTGGCTTCGAGATCGAGCTTGGCCATCTGCAGGTCGACGCGACGTTGCAGAGCTTCGGCCTCGATCAGGTCTCGTTTGATCAGACCCTTCGGAAGCTGTGCCAGGCGATTGGGAATCTGGTAATCGGCGTCCGATCCCCAAAGTCCCATGAGCCGTGTCAGCTCTTCTTTCGCGAGCCGGGCCTCAAGCCTAGCCTTTGCCGTCTGACCCGCCAGTTCGGCATAGAATACGTGCTCGCGGGCCTGGCCACCCTTGGTCAGCGCACCCGTTTCGCCGAGTTTTTGTGCAAGGTCCGAAGCAGCGTCTGCCGCCGCCTGCGCCTGGTTAAGTTGGGCGACCGTTTCCCACGAGGCAACGGCAGTGATCCACGCACGCCGGGTATCAGCGGCGAGTTGCAAGGTCTGCAGGGCTGCATTGAGCTGGGCCTTCCGGAACCCGGTATCGGCAATCTCGACATTCCTTTTATGAGTGGCGAGCGCCAGGAGGTTGGTGGCGATCACGCCTTCGACGGTTTTGTAAGCTTCAAGCCCTGGCGTGCCGATACCGATCAGGCCGACCTCGACTGTCGGGTTCACGAGCATGGTCGACTGCCACGCATCCGCAGCAGAGTCCCCGAGATCGGCATAGGCTGCCTGGAGGCCCTTGTTGTTGAGGAGGGCGACCTGCACCGCTGTCTCGACGTCGACGTTTTTCTTCGCCAGCAACGTCTTCACCCGACCAGCGACCGCCTGGGCATCATGGCGGTTCTGAATCCAGACCGTGTCTTTTCCACTCGCTTCTGCGGTTTTGTTGGACACCGACGAGAATCCGGAATTCCTCTCGGAATATTCCACCGCCGAGACGCACCCGCCGAGAATGAGTGGCAACGCGACAGTCGCCGCGAGCTTGAGCTTAGATACGTTCATGACGCGCCTCCGTCTGGAGCCTGCGCGTCGTTCTGGTTTCGCCACGGTTTGGGATCGACCGGAACGCGGTGCGTGTAGCCCGTAACGGGGCTATGGTAGTGAACTGGGCGAACGTCGAACGGAAGGTCGGCGAGGTCGCCCGAAGCCGTGACTTCAGGAGGAAACGTGGAAGCGCAACCGCTTGCGATAAGCGGCAAGGCAACCACCAGAAATATAGGTTTCATGGTGTAATCCGAATAGGAGATGGCAGCGGCGCAGCGGGCAAAAATACCCACCTACGCACGTTCAGACCCGTAAGGACGGGCGTGTCCTATTCAGATATTCGGGGGGCGGTGCAACGGGACGAGTTCGCCCACGACATGGTTGTCGTTGATGAATTCGTGACTGGAACGCATCACGACCGGGCCACCGTCTACTTCGGCGGTCGCGACAATTGCAAAACTCACGCAGAAGTCTTTGCAGCACTCCTGCTTCGCAATTTTTTGAATGTCGTTCGGAGAGGCGCTTTCGTCTCCATGGACGTGGTTGCCGCCTGTCATCTCGTGGTGGTCGTCAGATTGGACGGTCGTCGACGTCGACATTGGCCCGTGCATCGCTGCCGAAGCAGTGGGCAATGAGTATCCAGCCAGTGATGCGATGATCACCAACCGAAGCAGAACCAGCATTTTTGCTAATGTGATTCGATACATACCCATGCCCGAGGACTACCATCAGCCCGGAAGTTGTCAATTACGAGCTTCATCTAGCCGATGATTCGCGTCGATTATGTGGCGCTGCACAAGGAACAATCCCACCGATGCACCATGACGAAGCCTTGTAGAGCTTCCAACGATGGTAAGGTCAACCATCTTGATGAGGATTTGTCTGCAATTCTGCAATTCTGCCAAACTGCGCCAGGACTGACGTCCTCCCACCAAGGTGTGAAATAATCTTGTGTTCAACCGTCAGTCGCGCTCCCTGCACTCTTGACGTGAGGAAGATCGCAAAACACATTCCTGCCATGTGGTCTGATAACGAAACGAATGTCGATTATTTAAATTATTCGGAAGTTGCCGAAATCATCTGTGACATGGTGTCAGATAAAAGTCTTCTGCCATTGTCGCTCGGTGTCTACGGCGGTTGGGGGTCCGGAAAATCCAGCGTCTTGAAATTGGTTGAGCGGGCTCTGCGAGACCGATCCGACACCATTGTCATAGAGTTTGATGCATGGCTCTATCAGGGCTTCGATGAAGCAAAATCGGCGCTGATGACTGTGATTGCATCTGAATTGATGGCGCAGGCACCCGATAACCTAAAATCGAAGGCCGTCGATCTTTTCAAACGCGTAAATAAGCTTCGTGTACTTGGCCTTGGCGTCGAGGTCGGCATGGCGTCGGTTGGCTTGCCGACGTTTGGTATATTCTCAAAAATGTTGAACTCTGCCCAGGACGCCTACGAGGGAAATGGCGACGAGCAAGATTTAAAAGCAATACAGGACGGTGCCAAAGCAGCGAAAGAAAAAACTGGCGGGCTTCTAAGCCCGAGGGAGATTCGTACGCCTCCCGAGGAGATCACAGCCTTCAAGAATGAGTTCAGCGCCGTGCTGGACGGAATGGGCAAGCGTCTTGTCGTATTCGTTGACAATCTTGACCGCTGTTTGCCCGCCAATGCGATCAAATGTTTGGAAGCCACGCGTCTCTTCCTTTCAATGCCGAACGCAGCGTTCATCATAGCGGCTGACGTCGATATGATCCGTCATGCGGTCTCCGATCAGTTCAAGGGTGCATCAGAAACCCATGTGACCGACTACCTTGACAAGCTTATTCAATTTCCTGTGACCGTTCCACGGCTGGGAATGCGCGAGGTCTTGTCATTCCTTTGCATGTTGATCGCTACCAGGTCTGGCGTGGAAGAAAATAAGGTCGAGGAGCTGAGGACATTTCTTGTCGAAAGCATCCAGAATTCTTGGAAAGGCGAGCAGGACCTTGGTCGCGATAAGATCATCGAAATTTTGAGTGCTGATGTCGGTCTCGTTGCGCAGATCGACATGGCATTCCGGATTGCGCCAATTCTTGCCCGAGCCAAATCAGTTAGCGGTAATCCGCGCATCATCAAGAGGATGATGAACATCATAAGAATGCGGCACGCGACTGCCATTCGCCGGGACATGCAGCTTGATGAGGCGATTATCACAAAACTCGCGCTTTTCGAGCGCTGCACCGACGAGGCGACATTCAAATCTCTTTTGGACCTTATCAATGATGCGGATCAGGGCAAGCCCAAGCTATTCGTCGATCAAAAAAATGCGTCAGCGGATGGGAAAGGCGAGGTTCGCTGGCCAGAGAAATGGAATAGCCATGACGTCTTTATAAAAGACTGGTTGGCGATAGAGCCCCTGTTGGATGGCATTGATCTGCGGCCCGCCGTCTACCTTGCGCGGGAAACGCTTCCGCTCCAATTCAAATCGAAGAGCCTGTCATCGCACGCCAAGAAAGCAATCGCTGAGTTACTTCGGATACCATCGCTTACGTCCAGGGCTGCCCCGAAGGCAATAGCGACCATACCTCCGGATGAAATATCAGACGTAATGCAGGAATTGGTAGCTGCGCTCAGGCAAAACAGCGACTGGAGCCGTAAACGCAACGACCTCACCGGAGCGATTATTTTGGCGCAGCACAGCCCTGAGAACGCGCACATTTTAGCAGCGTTCTTGGAACAGATACCCAACAGACCACCATGGTTGAAGGCTAGTATGACAGGGATTGGCGAATGAGGAGGGAATATGGGCACGTCGGCTTCATCTAGAGGAAGCAACAACAATCAGCCCCTCGTACCCCCGTGGGCTGATGACCAACCAGACAAGCCGATACCGCAGCCCGTCCCAGATCGTTTCCGAGCGTTCAGACTTTCCATTGGAAAGGCCGTGTCAGACGGTGGCGATAAATCTGATCTGCGGAGGGCGCTTGGACATTATGCTCGGACGACGACCGGCGGAAGCGATGTAGGTCCGCGCCGTTTCGGCAATGTCTATTCCGCAGGCGGCAACTTCTACGCAGCACTACAGGGGCTAGCCGATGGATCAGGCGTTCCAGGTCTGGACGCGACGCAGTTCCTTGGCCGATCAACAGATTTCTTTGCTCAGGCAATAGGTCAGTTTCTTTCGGGAGAAAGCGCAGATGCCGACAGAATAAATCGTGCCGTGCAAGAGGCTGTCGCATCTGTTTTCGATATCAATGCCGATTTTGATCCGGCCGATCTCACAGATGAAACAATCGAACAGTTGATGACGGAGTTTCTGTCACAGTCGATCTTCCAAACCATTGTTGAAGATGCCGGTGGCGCGTGGGATCGGGCTCCTGATGAAGAGAAGACAGCGGAATGTGAAGGACAGCTGCTCGATCTCATCAAGGTCGTTGTTGAGCAATCCTTTCAAAAGCAAATGAGTTCGGGAGGGCAAAACTTTACCCAGGCCCAGATCAAGCAGTTCATGCGCGATACAACCCGCTCGGTTTGGCAGCAATGGGAGAGTTACGAATGAAGGTCTGTCAGTTGAAATTCCACGTCGGAAATTTCGACGACCCAATGCTCGGCAAAACGAAAGTTCTCGACGTCAGGCTTTATGGGACAACAAATACGCCGGGCACGGCCCACATCGGCAATCGTTTACCGGGCGAGATTGAACGACTCAGCGCTCCGACTTCGACAGTTGCCTATGATTTCCTCTCCATCGCTCTGGCCGTGACCGCAGCGGACTCTTTCTTCCAACGCGCCCGCTACGGTGAGGACGGTTGGGCACGAAATTTCGAGCTGGAAATTCCTCTTGTCAAACCGGCTGCTTGGAACGCGGTGAGAATTCAACTCGAACAGATGCTTCGTTTTCTGAGCGGTGACCTATGGTCACTCTCCTTTACGGGAGGTGGCGCAAAAAATCCGTCAGCACTCAAGACCCGAAAACGGCGTGTCGCGAACCTAGCCGGGGTAGATGCCGTTTGTCTGTTTTCCGGCGGGTTAGACAGTTGGCTCGGCGTCAACAAATTGCTCGCCCAGGGCAGGGTTCCTGTGTTGGTCAGTCACGCTTACACGGGTGATAGGCAGTATCAGAATCGTCTCTTCCGTACATTCAAAGGACGGGCGGAGCGGTTTTCAGCGAATGCCAGTCCGCTTCGTCATGAGGGAGGAGGAATGGATACGAGCATGCGGACACGCAGCTTCAACTTCCTGGCTTACGCTGCGGTGGCGGCTGATGCGGTTTTTCAGTTGCGACCGCAAAACGGCAAGGTTCCACTCATCATTCCGGAAAACGGGTTCATTGCATTAAACGCGCCTTTAACGCCGCGCCGGATCGGTTCTCTGAGCACAAGAACCACGCACCCTCATTACCTTGTAACAATGCAATCGATTTTCGATGGCGTGGGCATCAATGCGGTCATCGACAATCCCTACCGACATGACACCAAGGGCGAGATGATTAAGGCGTCGGCTCCTGATGCTGCGCAGGCCGCTAACGCAATGAAAACTGTGTCCTGTGGGAAATGGAAACGGAAGGGTATACAGTGCGGACATTGCGTTCCCTGCATTATCCGACGTTCCGCATTTTTCGCCGCTGGCGTCACCGACGTGACGCACTACGGACAAACGTTGGTAGAAACTATGAACGACGACCGCCTTCACAAGAGGGACGACTTGATGTCCATGATCCAGGCAACGAGAGCGGTGAAGACAGATCGCCTTCGCACGCTCGCTATGGAGAGCGGGCCTCTTCCCCTCCATGCTCCGGAAAGACAAGGCTGGTTTGACGTTCACGAGCGTGGCCTGTACGAAGTCGCCAACTATTTGCGGGCGACAGGCGTTATGACGTGATCGATTTCCATTGCCATCTTGATCTTTTTCCGGAACCAGAGAAGGCGGTGGCGGCGGCTGAAAAGTCTGGTCACTATGTTCTTTCAGTGACGACAACTCCTAAAGCTTTTGCCAAAACCGCTTATCTTGCCCGCAAAAGCAAACGTATTCGAACCGCGCTTGGACTTCATCCGCAAATCGCCCACGAACGTAAATCTGAGCTGCCCTTATTCGACCGTTTGATATCGGAAACAGACTATGTCGGCGAGGTCGGTCTTGATGGTGGGCCCGAATATCGAAAACACTACGCGGACCAACTGATTGTTTTCGATCACATCCTAGCCACTTGCCAGAAGGTTGGGGGCCGCGTGCTTTCCATCCATAGTCGCCATGCGGCGTCCGATGTTTTAGATGCCTTGGCGCGGCATCCAGGGGCGGGGACGGCGATTCTTCATTGGTTCACGGGTACAACTGCCGAGTTAAACAGGGCAATTGACTCGGGATGTTGGTTTTCAGTTGGTCGTCCTATGACGAAAAGCAAAAAGGGCCGATCACATATCGCTGGGATTCCGCAGAATAGAATTCTCACCGAGACTGATGCCCCATTCGGTGGCTCGACCGATGGCGGATACGCTGACACCGAGCTTTGCGCGGCAGTAAACGGGTTATCTAGTATTTGGGACATGACAATAGCGGAAACACAGAGCATTTTGGCGAAGAATTTGCGGATGCTCCGTCGGGTGCGGGAAAACGTTTAGGTTGCGATCTAAACCATCGCATTCCTTGAAGCCGCAACCGCGATTAGAATACTGCCAGCCTGAAGACCGGCCGCTGAATTGGCTGGAAGATCGTGGCAAGACGGTGGTTCCGGTGTGCATTGCAGCACAATCGCTTTCGTGGACATTGGCTAAGAGCAGGCTCTCCGCTTCTTGACGCCGGTCGTTCCCTCCCATTGGGTCCCGACCGCCTTGTTCAAAACGATGGTGGATATGGACATCTCAACAAAACTCTTGCGCGAATACTGACTCTACTACAGCTTGAGAGGCGGAGCAGGGGGGCTGGCATGCTTGATCAACCAGGGAAACGTGCTTACAAAATACCTATAGGTCCAGAGTTTCGGCCATATCTTTACGACGCCATCATGCGCTTTTCCTATCTGCATCCGTCTGTGCAGGTGGCAGTTGATACTGATGTGATGCTCACTGGAGCAGAGGGCACTGACGTGGCTGACCTTATCAGAGATTTCCATTTCACTCTCTGTCGACAGAAAATCTACGCCGAAACGCTGCCGCTGCGGCGAACTCTCATTGAGGGTGTGATGGGTAGATGACCGTCTTCCCACTGAAATTCAGGCCTTCTAGCGATGGCGCGTTGCTTTTCGCAGATGACGCAGGCGGATATTTCAAAGGCGATAACGCTTTCCTGGAACGCTATGCCTGTGACGGGCTCAATCCTGGTGACATGCGGTTCCTCAATGAAAACGGCCACTCCTTCGAAGAGATCGACGATCTGGCGTATACCGGCTTCGCCTACCGGTGGGCCAATCGGCTCTATGCGCCGACCGAATTGGACTATGTCATCCTCGTTCCGACGCTGCGCTGCAATCTCGCCTGCGGCTACTGTCAGGTATCTCGGGTCAACGAACAGACGCCCGGCTTCGACTGGAATGAAAGCACGCTGGATGCGGTCCTTGCATTTCTCGACAATCTCCCTACGAACCGGTTAAAGGTCGAGTTCCAAGGTGGTGAGCCGCTTCTGAAATTGGACATGCTGCAGCGGGTTCGCGATTTTTGTCGCAATCGCTTCGCCCAGACGGAATTTGTCGTCTGCACAAATCTCCAGACGGTCAGCGATGAGGCTTGGGCGTTCCTGTCGGAGCGGGATACGTTTATTAGTACGTCCCTCGACGCCAACGCGCAAACACATGAGCGCCAGCGCACCGTGACCCCGGAGAGAACAAACCAGTTTCTTGGCAACCTGCGACGAGCCGTCGACGGGTTCGGGGTGGGGAAAGTCTCTGCGCTTCCAACGCTCGACATTCGGAATTTGCCCGAACCCACATCCGTTATTGAGAGCTTCTTATCATTCGGCTTGCGGTCTATCTATCTGCGACCGGTCAACTACCAAGGTTTCGCTCGCAAACGTTTTGCCGCCAAGGACACGACGGCCGCCTGGAATGCCTATCATTCGACCTTCATTGATGCGCTCATAGAACACAATTGGACCGCAGCAGAACCTGCTGAGGAATACTACTTCGTCCACTGTCTGCGGCGTGTGCTCCGTTCAGGTCACAATGGACATGTTGATCTGCGAAACCCGAATATCTTGGGGCACAGCTATCTTGTTGTCGACTACGACGGGACCTTCTATCCAACCGATGAGGCCCGAATGGTTTCCCGCGTCGGCCAGTTCGACCTGTCGATGGGAAACGTCCAAACCGGCCTGAATAGGACTGCCGTCGACGCACTCAACGATGAGGCGTCCAACAATTTTCACCCTGACTGCGTCCACTGTCCTTATCAGGCCTATTGTGGAGTGGACCTGGTCGATGACCTGTCGCGCTACGGCCGCATCGATGTTCCAAAGCACCTCACGGATTTCTGCCAGCGGCACACACACATCTTCGATAAGGTTTTCGAGCTGATCTATTCAACTGATCCAAAGGCTCAGAAATCTCTGGCGCTTTGGGCGGGGATGCCGGAATACGAACCCGCGCTGGCAAAGGTCCATCAATGATCGACCTTCGGCTGAAAATCGATCCATTGCCTATAGTCGAACCATTGTATGCGCCGCCTACATCCCATTGATTCCGTGTGTTTCTGAGCATTGAGGTATCTGCCACAAGGTTTTCGGCAAGAGCTGGAGATTTGGCATGGCAGATGGTGAGGGATTTATTGGGCGCTGTGAAATTGTCGAGCCTCGTCGTGGAAACCGGCGATGGCCCAATGCTGTGAAGGCGCGGATTGTTGCGGAGAGCCTTCAGCCTGGAGTTAGGGTCGCTGACGTTGCGCGTCGTCATGATCTCGTTGCGCATCAGCTTTCTTGCTGGCGACGACAAGCACGTCAGGGTCTTCTGGCGCTGCCTGCCGAACTGATGCCAGCCATTGAGGACGGGTCTATCGAACCTGCCTTTGTGCCGCTGGCGATCGCAACGGAACCGAAGGAGGCTGCCGATGCATCGCCGGTTCCGGAGCTGGTCGAGATCACTTCAGGGATTATGACAGTAGAAATAGGCGCAGACCTCGTGGTGAGGGTTCCCGGCGATGTGCCGGTTGATCGGGTTGCGGCCTTGGTGCGGGCGATGCGAGGGACAGCATGATCGTCGCGGGCCAACGCTTACCGATCCTGATCGCGACGCGGCCGGTGGACTTCCGCTGTGGCCATCAGGCGCTGGCATTGATGGTGCAGACCGAGTTGAAGCTTGATCCGCATTCCGGGGTCACCGTGGTCTTCCGGTCGAAGCGCGGGGATCGTTTGAAAATCCTGGTATGGGATGGCACCGGAATGGTGCTGACCTACAAAATCCTGGAACAGGGAAGCTTTGCATGGCCGAAGGTGCAAGATGGAACGATGCGGCTGTCACGGGCTCAATACGAAGCGTTGTTCGAAGGGCTCGATTGGCGGCGGGTGATGGCGCAGCGGGTGACACCGCCAACTGCGGCAGGATGACTCACCGGCTCGATTTTGGCATTGTTTTATTGGGCTTTTCTGCTTGATTTGCTATAAAGCTGCATGTCGCAGCCCATCGATCTCAGCCAGTTCCCGGACCTTCCCGTCGAGGTGTTGAACGCCTTTGCGGCGGTGCAGTTCGAGCTGTCGGTGGAGCGTGCAGCACGTCAGCATGAGCAGGCGGCGGTGGCCGAAAAGGACGCCTTCATCACCGAGCTAAAGGAACTGATCGAGAAGCTTGAGGGCCAGGTTCAGGACTACCGGCGTACGAAGTTCGGGCCGAAATCGGAAAAGCTGGATCCGACGCAGATGGAACTGGCGCTGGAGGACCTGGAGACGGCGATTGCCGAAACACAGGCCCAGATCGCCTTCGTTGAGGAAAAGATCGCGGCGAGCGGACCCGATGTCGGCAAGGACGCCCCTCGCAAACAGCGCAAGACGCGCGCGCTGCCTGAGCACCTGCCGCGGGTCGAGCGGGTGATCGAGCCCGACAGCATTGCTTGCCCCTGTGGCTGCGGCAACATGGTGCGGATCGGCGAAGATCGGACGGAACGGCTCGATCAAATTCCGGCTTGCTATCAGGTGATAGTCACGATCCGCCCGAAATACGCTTGTCCCAAGGGCCGCACGGGCGTGGTACAGGCCAGAGCGCCGGCGCATTTGCTGGAAGGTAGCTGGCCGACCGAAGCCCTGTTGGCGCAGATCGCCGTGTCCAAGCATTCCGAACATATGCCGCTCAACCGTCAGGCGACAGTCATGGCCCGACACGGAGTGCCGATCGACCGTACGGTCCTGGCCGATTGGATGGGCCGAACGGGTGCTGCGATCGCGCCGGTGGTAGACCGCATGGCCATGATCCTGAATCAGGGCAGTTCAAGACTTTATGTCGATGAGACTACGGCCCCGGTGTTGGATCCGGGCCGCGGCACGACGAAAACTGGCTATCTCTGGGCTGTTTTGCGCGATGATCGCGGTTGGAACGGCTCTGCGCCGACGGGCGTGGTCTTCCACTACCGGCCTGGGCGTAAAGGCGAATATGCCGCAGAAATCCTCGACGGCTTCAACGGCACGATCCAGGTCGATGCCTATGGTGGCTACTCGCACCTCGCCACGCTGGACCGCACGGGCGGTGATCCGCTAAAGCTGGCCTTCTGCTGGGCGCATGGCCGCAGAAAACTGATCAAGGCCAAGCCGAAGAAAGGTTCGCCCATCGTCGATGAGGCGTTGTTACGTATCGCCGCTCTTTACAAGATTGAAGACGGCATCCGAGGCCGTGATCCCGAATATCGCCGGGCTGTCCGCCAACACCTGTCCCGCCCATTGGTGGATGAGTTCTTCACCTGGCTGTCCGCTCAAGCCGCGCGCGTCTCGCGCAAGTCCGACCTCGGTCAGGCTATGGCCTATATGCTCAAACGCCAGGATGGCTTCCGGCTCTTCCTCGATGACGGCTGCGTCGACATCGATTCAAACCTGGTCGAAAACGCGATCCGCAGCCCGGCCATGAACCGCCGCAACGCGCTGTTTGCCGGGCATGACGAGGGTGGCCGAAATTGGGCCCGCTTTGCCAGCCTGATCGGAAGCTGCAAAATGAATGGTGTCGAACCCTACGCCTACCTGCGAGATCTCTTCATCAGCCTCGCCAACGGTCATCTCGCCAAAGATATCGACGCACTCATGCCGTGGGCCTATGCGCACTGCCGGACCAGCGCCTCACAGTGAGCTCGTCCGGGACTCTTCGATGAGCTCACAGAAAATCCGCAAGCGATAGACCTGACCGCTACAACCGCAAAATCAATGGGGTGGAGACGCCGCATACGAACCATTGGTGCTGCGGCTATGTGAAAGCGACCGGACAGACCCCTCCGAACAGGACGCTCATCTCATTCGACAGGAGAGCGACTATCGCGAGTATGAATATCTCGGGTTTTCAGTTCTGGTTCACGCCACTGCAGATATGCCGCTGGATGGCGACGTGCTTATGATTTTACCCGGGCAGGGGAGTGCGCACAGGCTCATTCGAGCCTCATCGAGACACAACACGCTGCTGGTAACAGAACAATGCGATCAGCTGTGCGTCATGTGCTCGCAGCCGCCGAAAAAGCATCATGTCGATCTTTTTGATCAATTCGCCATTGCCGCGACGTTGGCCCCGTCTGGAGTCTATATCGGGATATCCGGTGGTGAGCCCCTGCTGCACAAGGATCGGCTGTTCGAATTTCTGGCGTCTGCTGCTTCCGCTCGTCCCGATTTGCGTTTCCATGTTTTGACCAACGCGCAGCATTTTGAGCCGGACGACATCAGCAGTCTGGATGCAATCGGCCTTGATCGTGTCTTGTGGGGAATTCCGCTTTATGCGTCTGAAGCTGAATTGCACGACGATATCGTGGGCAAACCAGGAGCGTTTCACAGACTGGAGCGGAATCTTTCTCTTCTGATGCGTGCGGGAGCTTCCGTTGAGTTGCGCACGGTCGTGACCCAGCAGAACTGGGAGAATCTGCGCTACCTGGCGAATTACGTCGTCAATCGCACGCCATTCATTTCTGTCTGGGCACTGATGCAGCTTGAACGGATCGGCTACGGTCGGATGAATTGGCATAAGACGTTCCGAGACACGTCCTCAGACTTTACGAAGATTAGGTCGGCGATCAATCTGGCAACGGCGAAGGGGATTGCTGTCTCCCTGTTTAATTTTCCGCTTTGCTCGGTACCAGTGCCGTATAGACAATTCGCACCATCGACGATTTCGGATTGGAAGCGAAAATATCTCGACTTCTGTGAAGACTGCTCTGCTCGCTCAGCTTGTGGTGGTTTTTTTGAGTGGTATAGTCACACCGAGGGGTTTAGTGAGCTGGGGCAAATATGAAAAAAGGGTTGTTCCTTATACCGTCGTTTCTGGCGGCGGGATTCTTGCCGTCCAAGTCTGAGGCGGCTCCGGCGACCGGACTAGTTGCGAAGAAAACCTTCTCTGTTTCAATTTTCGAACGTTTGCGGCTCAACCACGTTTATTCGCTTGCAGGGCATCGCTCACATTCAAGCCACAGCTCCCATTCCAGTCATTCCAGTCACCGCTCGTCGAGCGGCGGTGGATACGTTACTCGAACTTTGCCGCGATATGACCCGCCGGTCATACCAAAACGACGAATTTATCAAGCCCAGCCGGACACGCATCAGCTGTTGCCGAACACCAACCAGGTGGACACATATCAGGTGACACCCAATACAAGCTCAACGGATTCTGACCCGACCTATTTTCCGCCAGTTCCACAAACGCAGGAGACGAAAGTCCTGCCAGGGAATTCGGACAGATTTCGGCAAATCGTTATCCAGGTTCAAAACGCATTGACCCTGTTTGGCTACTACCAAGGTGTCATCGACGGCAAAATTGGACCGCAGTCAAAGGTTGCTTTGGCCAAGATGCAGGAGGACTACGGCATCAAAGTCACTGGCACCATAACGCCCGAAGTCCTCAACTCGTTGAATATCAGAGCCTATTGATGGGAAATGCTGCGAGACTGATGATTGCGGGCTTTTTGACCGTTTTTGGCGGAACTGGCGTTTACGCAAATTGCACCAATAGTACCGCGATCTGGTCGAATGAGGGGCAAGGCGTCCGCCACATTGTCTACGGCACCGACGGAATCAACTACGGATCAAATATTTACTTTGAAGAGTGGCGCGGCTCTCAGCTTGCCTGGCGGGCGCGGGGCTCTGTTACCTGTTCTAACGGCGCGTCCACATGCTATGGAATGGTCAGGAATGCCAGTGGCCTAACAGGCGATGACGAAACAACCGATGTGGTTTTGGAAACAATCGATGCAGACAGCGACGGCTTAGCTGATTGG
The DNA here is from genome assembly GCF_001679785.1 of Rhizobium leguminosarum. NCBI lineage: Bacteria > Pseudomonadati > Pseudomonadota > Alphaproteobacteria > Hyphomicrobiales > Rhizobiaceae > Rhizobium > Rhizobium leguminosarum. The sequence continues at coordinate 2,004,756 of NZ_CP016286.1, read as the reverse complement.
GTGATTTTCGCGGGGCTTGGTCAAAAGCTTTATTACACCAACGGCGCTGATGTTAACTGGTTCAACGGATTTCAGCCCGGGAACCAGGAGCGGGTGTTGCTCCCCAATATCTACAAATTCCTATCTTGCCGAAAAGACAAAGCGGTCCAGGAGGCGGATACGATGGTTGAAGTTCCGGAGGTTGAGATTGTTGGAGCGATGTATGCAATTCCCGCCTTTTGCGCTCGGTACAAGACCTCCGGCAGCTTAACCCCGAACGACCTGACTCAAGATGGCGTATGGTATCTCGACAATACGAAATATGTCGGTTCTGAATTCGGTTGCAAGATTGTCTCCAAGACGGAAACGCAACTGAATCTTTCCTGCGAGGGCGAGGGCGAGCACTACGACACGTCCCAGAACTATTCCATGGATGGCCTCATAATGAGAGTGGGCGACGTCAACCTTTATCCCTGCAAGCGCTAGCGCTAATCTACCCGACAAGCAGCCAGCCAAAGTTTGCCAACAGGACAATAGTCAGGCGGTGCTCGTAGGCTTTCACTAAGGCCTCGTGAACGAGGTCTTCGGCGTCGCTCGGTTGCACACAAGAGATCGTGCATAGCGTCTGACCGAGACAAGCTGTCCGACGACATTAAACTGGCGTTTGTTGGAGTCCATATGAAGGTATACGAGACCAGGCCCGTTCTCATTCCATTAATACGGATATATTTTTGCGGTTGAACGAAAGGCGAGCAACATCCTCCCCTTCCGCCAGCCATTGACCTAGAATTCCCGGGCGGCTGGCAGAATATTGGGATAGCTTTTCATGATCACAGTTTCACTCTTGGAGACTGAATAGCCACCAATTTACGATATGAGGTACGACTGGAATAGCTTTAATGGCAGTGATAGCCGCCGGATTTTCTGTCGTTATGGCAGCCGTTTTTGTCTGTTCCACCCCCGTGCGAGAGCGCAGGTGCAACAGTAGACGCGAGCGCGATGAGCGCCAAAGTGATTTTCAGTGTAAATTTCAGCATTTTAACTCCCCCAAAAAATCATTCCTTTCAGGGTGGTGTGCTGATGTCAATTGGATGCAACCTAAAATCGTGTTGGCTGTCGTGGCGTAGCGGCTATTGCCAGTATACCGCCACTTTTTTCTGCCAGGCGCGGACGTTGGAAAGTGAGCGACGGGTGTTGTCGAGGCATGGGTTCAGCGATGTCCGGTTAGTATCGGATTCGCCGGTTTCGATTTTAGCCACCATCCGGTCCACTTCGTTCAGAGCGATGTCAGTCGCCACCCCCGATATCCGCAGAACGTTTTCGGCAGTAATCCTTGCTTCGCGGTAGGCAGAAGGACCTAAAGCCGCCCGGCAATTGTAGGTGGTTTGCAAATGCCGGTAAGATGCCGCCGTGAGGCCACGGTAAAGAGTGTCGTAGTCATCGGCCCAAACGGGTGCTGCGATGCTTAAGAATAGGGCACACGTGGAAATGAGCGGCTTCATGATGACGGTTCCGGAATCAAGATTGAACGAGTTGAACAAAGCAAAATGGCTTTGTCGAGATAGCGGACCAAGCGGGCGAAGGATGGCGGCTAAATCGTAACGTGTTCGCCTATCTCCATCACCCCATTTGTTGGAAGATAGAAATAGTCAGATGGGTCGATAGCCGTCTCCGTCATCTCGATATAGAGCCGGTCCTGCCAGGCGGGCAGGCCGGAATTGGGGTCGCCGACCAGCTTGCGCCGTCCACATATGGAGCGTTCTGTCTCGATCCGCAATCAACCTCGGCTGTGAAGTAAAGACAGCTTGCGTCAAAAGCGCGATTTTGCTTTGCTTCTGGACACGAGGAGGAATGCCTACATGAGAGCACTGGTCATCATGTTTGCGGTGGCTGCAGGATTGTCGTCGTGCGCGAAAACCACGCCGGAAGCGGGGGATTTATCGCAGGCATCCGAAATGGTGGCATTCGATACCAAGTTTTCCTGCGCACAATCCATTGAGCCGCGCCAGGCTTGCCTCGTCTCAAGAATAGTCTCCTTCTTGAATAAATTCGACGAGGCAAGGTAGGTATTAATGTCAGAGAAACCCGTTGCTCAAGGTCCAGGCCATGCCCGCCAGGGCACTGACCAGCAGCGTGCCGATCACCGATGCGTTGAAGCGGAAAATGGCGACGGCCGCTGCTAGCGATAATAACAGTGACGGAAACACAAGCGAAGCCATGACCGGAACTTCGAATGAGATTGGCCCTACGTGCCGGGTGGTGACCTGCGCAAACAGCGTGTGTAGGGCAAACCAAACGGCAAGGTTAAGGATGACGCCAACGACAGCCGCAGTGATCGCCGACATCGCGCCCGTCAGAGCGACGTTACCGCGCAGCTTTTCGATGAATGGCGCTCCGAGGAAAATCCACAGGAAACACGGGATGAACGTCACCCATGTTGTCAGGATCGCCGCAAGGGTCGCTGCCATCATCGGACTGATTGAACCCGGATCGCGGTAAGCGCCCATAAAGCCAACAAACTGGACCACCATTATTAGAGGCCCCGGTGTCGTCTCCGCCATTCCGAGGCCATCCAGCATTTCGCCGGGCTTCAGCCATCCAAAGTGCTGGACAGCTTCTTGGGCAACATAGGCGAGAACGGCGTAGGCTCCGCCGAAGGTCACCACAGCCATCTTGCTGAAGAAGACGCCGATCTGGGTGAAGACGTCGTTCGGACCGAGATAGATGTAGAGAAACGCGAGCGGGACCAGCCAGAGCACGAGGAAGACGACCGACACCTTGAGCGACCAGGCAAGGTTTGGACGAGCATGGGCTGGCGTCTGTTCACCCAGTGCGGAGTCCTCGTCCTTCAAGGTCGGCCCAGACTCAGCTTTGTGTCCGCCGCCGACACGGAACAGCGGCGAACCGGAGCGGCCGCCGATGTAGCCGACGATGCCTGCCGTCAGGATGATCAGCGGGAAAGGCATCCGGAACACGAAGATCGCGACGAAGGCGGCCGCCGCGATCCCAACCATCAACCTGTTCTTGAGCGCTCGGCTGCCAATCCGGAACACCGCCTGAACGACGACGGCGAGCACCGCAGCCTTCAGTCCAAAGAACAGCCCTTCGACCACGGTAACATTGCCGAAGGCCGCATAGATGTAGCTGAGGGCGAGGATAGCGAGAAACCCAGGAAGAACGAAGAGGATGCCTGCCACAAGGCCACCCGCCGTCCGGTGCAGGAGCCATCCGATGTAGATGGCGAGCTGCTGCGCCTCCGGGCCTGGCAGCAGCATGCAGTAGTTGAGGGCGTGCAGGAAGCGATGCTCACCGATCCAGCGCTTTTCGTCGACGAGTATACGGTGCATGACTGCGATCTGTCCTGCCGGACCGCCGAAGCTCAGCGCAGCAATCCGTAGCCAGACGCGGAAGGCTTCGCCGAACGAGATGCCGTGGTCGTAGGTTTTCGGGGCCGCAGACGGGGCGGCCTGATCAATAATGTCGGTCATATCAGGCTCCCTTTTTTCCGGCTGGCCAATTGTGCGTCTCGTCTGTTGCATCCCTGCACCAGCGATAGAAGGCATCGTATAGAAGGAGACCCGCTTCCAGTTGCTCGTGATCGTCGGCAAACATCCGCGAGAGCCCAAGCGAAGCCGCAAGCAGGCCGGGTGCCTCGGGGGCTAGATCGAGACGGGATGTGTCTGCCCCGCGCACAATGGTTGCCAAACGGAGGAGGGGTGGGGACGAGATAGCAAATTCCTCTACCATGACATCGAAGGTGCAAAGCTCGCCGCGATGGCTCCATTTGATGTCCGCCTCAATGTCGAACGGAGCGCCCCCGAAGCGGTCTGCGACCAGTTCGACCTCGGATGGCGGCACGAACAGGAAGACGGCGCTCGGATCGACGAAGCGGCGGATGAGCCAGGGGCAGGCGATCCGGTCGATTTTGGGCCGCGCACGCGTGACCCAGACAGTCTGCCCGGCGGCATTCCGAGGAGGCAGGAGTCTCACGGGAACGACGGGGAGCTTTTGGGCGATCCATGCCTCGAAGCCGCCTTCCAGACTGTCTGCTGGTATTCCGGTCTGCCGCAGCCACGCTGCAACACCGTGGCTGAGCTTCTGGCCGCGCTGGCAGATGATTATCGCCGAGGCTCCAGCGAGCGAGCCGATCCAGGTATCGAGTGTGCGGTAGTCCCGCCGGACGGAGCCGGGGATTAGTCTCGGATCGGCATCGAAGTCCTCGTCTATACGGACGTCGATGAGCGCCGGGCAAGTCGGCGTGCCAATAAGCCGGGCAAGTTTGTCGGGGGATATTTCCAAGTAGGTAGACATGACGCGTCCTTCCGTTGATCGGTTGTTGGACGCGATACTTCGGCTGTCGCCTCGTGGGGTGATCGCGACCCCATGGACGGTGTTTTGAAACGATCTCCCGATACTGTCAAGCGCTTGGCCGACTGTTATGCAATCGTCACCACCCGTTAAAAGGCCGTAGCACTCAACGTTCTTGATCTACGGACAAGCCCATTCAGCCCCCTGTCAGATAATCCGGACAGGAAGCTGTCAGCGTTGTATGGCGATCCAAATCTGTAAGTATCCTGATTGCCCTGACATACGTTGCGGTTTGCTCTGAAAGGTTTTTTGAGAATGGCCAGCATTTCCAGCACCAGGCCGTCAATTTGGCGCGAAATCCCAAAGGGAATTTGGGCGCTCGGCTTTGTGTCTTTGCTGATGGATGTTTCATCCGAGATGATCCACGCACTGCTGCCAGTTTACATGGTTACGGTGCTCGGAGCCTCGGCGCTGACGGTCGGGATCATCGAAGGCATTGCCGAAGCGACAGCCTCCATCACGAAGGTTTTTTCCGGCGCTCTCAGCGATTGGCTTGGAAAACGAAAACTGCTTGTTGCAGTTGGTTACGGTATGGCGGCGCTGACCAAGCCGGTGTTTCCGCTCGCGCCCTCGATCAGTTGGCTCATCTCGGCGCGGTTCATCGATAGAGTTGGAAAAGGTATCAGGGGAGCGCCCCGTGACGCGCTCATCGCCGACATCAGTCCTGTTCATCTTCGGGGTGCCAGTTTCGGCCTTCGCCAGTCGCTCGATACAATAGGTGCATTCCTTGGGCCTTTGCTGGCGCTTGGATTGATGTGGTGGACCGCCGATCAGTTTGCCATCGTTTTCTGGATCGCTGTTATCCCGGCCGCCCTGTCATTTCTCTCGGTTGTTTTCGCTGTCAGAGAGCCGGAGCGACAGCCGGGGTTGCGATGGGTTCGCATGCCGTTCAGCCGCTCCGAGCTTGTCCGCTTACCTTTAAACTACTGGGTCGTCGTCGGTTTATCCGCCGTCTTCACCCTTGCCCGATTCAGTGAAGCGTTTTTGATCCTTAATGCGCAGGCGGTCGGCTTGTCGCTCATGTTCGTGCCACTTGTTCTCATCGTCATGAACATCTCATACGCGTTGTCGGCATATCCCATCGGTGTCATGGCGGATCGGGTTGATAGGGCTAGCTTGCTGATGATGGGTCTGGCACTGCTTGTCGCCGCCGATCTTTGTCTTGCTTTCATTCCCGGACTGCTCGGCCTGGGAGTTGGTGTTGTTTTGTGGGGGCTCCACATGGGGTTCAGCCAAGGCGTGCTGGCGGCTTTCGTTGCCGATGCCGCCCCCGCTGAACTTCGAGGCACTGCTTTTGGTATCTTCAATCTCACTGCAGGGGTGGCACTGCTGATCGCCAGCGTAGTGGCAGGCGCACTATGGGACACCTCCGGACCACAGGGAACGTTCCTGGCAGGCGCGAGCTTCGCGGCATTGGCAGGGGCCGGTTTATTGCTGAGCAGGCGATGGTTGCGGACAAGGCAAACGGTAGAAGGAGCAACGGATGTATGAACTCGATGTTTGGATGACGCAGGCGATCAATGGCCTGGCGGGTCGGAACGGCCTTGCCGATCAGTTCATGGTTCTTGTCTCTTCAATTGGCGTCCCACTGCTTGTGCTGGCTGTCGCTGTGCAATGGTGGCGGAAGTCCGACAGGTTATACATCCGGCATGTTCTTGTCGCGGCAGGGCTGTCTTTTCTGCTGGGCCTTGGCGTCAATCAGATCATTCTTCTGTTTCTCAGTCGCATACGCCCCTACGATGGCGGTATCACCCATCTTATCATCGAGCGAAGCGCCGACCCGTCTTTTCCATCAGATCACGCAACCGCGACGTTCGCCGTTGCAGCGGCATTTCTCTTCCATGGGATGGAGAGGCGAGGGCTGGCGTTCCTATCAGCCGCAATTTTGGTGGCTTTCTCACGCGTCTACATTGGGACGCACTATGCAAGCGATGTCTTGGGTGGTGCGCTCACCGGAATACTGGCCGCCGGAACTATCGTTGTCTTCTACAAGCCAGGAACGCGCGTTGACCGCATGGTCACTGGAATACTCTAAGAGCACTCATCGAGGGCCATCAAAAAAGCAAGCACCGCTCAAATCCCGTCTCCCATTGGTCTCATGAGGAATTCATTTGTCGTACGTCAGCGCATTCACAAGCTTCGTCGAAATGCACCCGCATCTCGCATACGGCCTTGTCCTGCTGCTGGCACTCTCTGAATCTCTTCCGGTACTAGGTGCCGTGGTTCCGGGAACCGCTATCATCGTCGGCCTCGCTGCACTTGTGCCGTCGGGTGTGTTGAAACTATTTCCACTGCTCGTTGCGGCGCTGATCGGCGCAATGATCGGCGACGGCCTGTCCTTCTGGCTGGGGCACCGCTATCACGAGCAAATCCTGACGAGATGGCCATTCCGACGATATCCGCAGCTAATCGAAAGAAGCGAAGCGTTCTTCAAAAGGCATGGTGGCAAGAGTGTCTTTCTGGCGCGTTTCACGCCTGGTGTCCGCGCCTTTGTTCCCTTGGTCGCGGGGATGCTGAAAATGCCCGTCGGTCGCTTCTATGTCTCAAACATTCTGTCGGCGCTCATCTGGGCACCACTGCATATCTTGCCGGGTGTAGCGCTCGGGGCCTACGTTCATTCGGCCGGAGAAGCTGCCGTCAGGTTGGCGAGCCTGGTCGCCATTCTTTGTCTGCTCGTCTGGCTGACAATACGGTTGGTGATGCTGGGAATTCGGCGTGGGGTCCCCGTCCTTCAGTCAGGTTTGAGTGAATTGAGATTATGGGCCAGTACCCATGACAGTTGGCTTAGCAACCAGATGGCTTCACTGATCGATCCGGAAAAACGCGAATCCGCGCTGCTTGCCGGACTCTTCCTTTTGTTGATCGCTGCAGGATGGTTGTTTTTCGGAATCCTAGAAGACGTCGTGACCGGCGATCCGCTCGTTAATTTCGATGTCGCTGTTTTCCAGCTACTCCAAGGCCTGAGAACATCATGGGGCGACTCCGTGATGATCGGTTTCACGGAACTGGGCGACACTACCGTCGTCGTTCCTGTCACCATTGCTGTTCTGCTTTGGCTGGTCTGGAGGCGTGCATGGGGTACATCCGCCTATTTTCTGGCGGCGGTTGCCGCCGGTTCGGTGTTCAACACCATCATAAAGGTGACAGTTCATCGTGCCCGCCCGGTTTCGGAGCTATACGAAGGCTGGAGCAACTTTTCCTTTCCAAGCGGTCATAGCACCACAAATGCTGTCCTCTATGGTTTTCTCGCATTTCTCATTGGCCGAAGTCTGCCGCCTGCTGGGCGCGTGACCGTGGCATTTGCAGCGGCCGTGCTAATCACTCTGATTGCGTTCTCACGCGTCTATCTTGGTGCGCATTGGTTCTCCGACGCTGCAGGCGGCTTGGCTTTCGCCGTGACGTGGCTGGCGGTCCTGAGCATCGCTTACGAGTACCATCGGTCCTCTGAGGATAAAACGAGCGGCATTCTGGTCGTCACCATTATCGCTCTTGTCACTGCCGGTGGTTTCAATATCGCCCGTCACTATCAGCGGGACGTTCAGCGTTATGCCGTTAAGGACGTGGCTCCGAGGGCGGAAGTCGCCGATTGGTGGAATACAGGTTGGCAGGAACTACCCGCTCGCCGCGTCGATATCACCGGGGAAAGCGAAGAACCTTTCACGCTGCAATGGGCAGGCACATTGGACGAACTCCGAAACACCCTTGAGGGTGCTGAATGGCGCATGCCGCCCAACTGGACTGTAACCAACTCGCTGCAATGGCTCACGTCGTCACCTAAACTGATGTCACTTCCCGTCGTGACTCATCCCGAGCGTGGACGGTTGCCTTCAATGACCCTTATTCGCGCGAGCGGAACAGACCCCGGTGGGAACCGATACGTCCTTCGCGTCTGGCGGGCGGACAAGCAATTGAATGACACCCAGGCCGAACTTTGGTTGGGATCGGTTGTCGAGGAAACGCCAACTTCTTTTCTCTGGGTAGCTGCATATCCGACAGCGAAAAGTGACGTTAATGGCCCTCGAAACGCGTTGAGTCAGGCTCTTCCAGAGCTTCGGGTGGCTAGGCGAGACGCAAACACTGAGGATGACAACTGGGACGGCAGAACATTGCTTGCCCGCGAAAGAAAACTGTCCGGCAGATGAAAGCTCGTACCGCGTTGTTCCTTCGCCAATCCGATTCCCCAAGCAGAATCGTTTATGGCCGCTGACTATCGCCACCAAAGTTCGTGCGCGGCGACCAGAATCAAAATGGCACCCGATAGTGCCTGAAGGCCCTTGGTCAGGTGCGATATCAGCTTGGGCCGGGTCTCGAACATGTGCATCGTAAGCGCACAATTCCCCGCACCTGTTCACTGAACGGCGAATGAGGGAGTCTGTGTCCACAAGGGAGACTGTGGACACAATGACATTGGATAACTTGAAGGGCTCAGGGGGTCTTCGGGCAGTGAAGGTTCTTCCCAACGGGAAGCGGCGTTTCGATCCGGTCGAGAAAGACCGGCTGATCGACGCCGCAATGAAGCCCGGCGTATCGGTTGCCCGTCTGGCACTGGCGCACGGCGTCAACGCCAATCAGTTACGCAACTGGGTGAAGCTTCGCCGAGATCGGCAGGCCCAGGGTAGTTTGACGGCTGCTGCAGGGCAGGAAACGTCGGCCTTTGTTCCTGTGGTTGCAGCGTCGCCGATTGCGCGGCAGCCCGACATGCCGGCCCGGCCATCATCGGCAGGAATGCGGCTGATGGCGTCTTTGCCAAATGGTGTGCGGCTTGAGCTTGAGGATGTGGATGAGCGGGCTCTTTCGGCGATGATCGAAATTCTGGGGCGGTGCAATGTTCCGGCTGGCTGACGATCTTCGCGTCTATCTTCACCGGGACCCGATCGACTTTCGTGCGGGGATCAACAGCCTGGCGATCCTGGTCGAGCAGTCGATGGGCCTGAGCCCGTTCGAGCGTGCTGTCTTTGTCTTTTGCAACCGCCGGCGCACCCGGATGAAGCTCCTGTTCTTCGAGCGGTCAGGGTTCGTGCTTGTATTGAAAGCCTTGTCCGAAGACCGGTTTCGCTGGCCCCGCCGCGAGGCGCCGGTCGTGACGCTCGATACCGAACAGTTGCGCTGGCTGCTTGACGGCATCGATCTCGACGCGATGGTGCGCCATCCTGTTCGGCAATATGAGTTTGTCGGCTGAAGGCTGTTGACGGAGCGGGGCGGCTCAGATTCAAAGCTACGATGACACGAGCCGGCACCCCGACCGTTGCGGAACTGATGGCGCTTCTGGCGGCGAATGCTGCCGAGAACGTCGCGCTGCGGGCTGAGAGAGACGCCCTTGAGCAGCGTGTCTTCAAGCTCGAGGAAGAACTGGCGCTTGCACAACTGCATCGTTTTGCGCCGCGCAGCGAAAAGCATATGGATCGCGTCTTCAATGAAGCCGAGAACGCCGCTCTCGAGGCCGATGCTGATGAGGGCTTGGCCGACTGTGACGAGACCGACGCCACTGAGCTTCCCGACACGGGATTGCCAGAGGTGGAAAAGCCCGAAGGCCGCAAGCGCGGGCGTAAACCTCTTCCGGCAAATTTGCCCCGCCAACGCGTTGAATATGACCTTGCCGACGATCAGAAGACCTGTCCGTGCTGCCGCCATCCGTTGCATCGCATGGGCGAACTCGTCACCGAGCAGCTGCATATCGAGGTGAAGGCCACGGTGCTGCAGAATGCCCGGGCCAAGTATGCTTGCCGCAACTGCGAGCGCACCGATATCAGCACTCCCGTTATCATCGCGCCGATGCCCGCACAGCCCTTGCCGGGGAGCATTGCCACGGCCTCGACGCTGGCCTTTGCTCTTGTTCATAAATATGTCGACGGCACACCGCTCTATCGCCTGGCACAGGCCTTCGAGCGCGCTGGCGTCCCTGTCAGCCGTGGCGCTCTTGGCCATTGGGTGATCGGGTCCAGCGAAAAGCACCTCGTTCGCATCTACGATGCACTGAAGCAGCGGCTCTTGTCGCAGAACGTCATTCACGGTGACGAGACCACGGTGCAGGTGCTGAAGGAAAAGGACAGGAAAGCAACTGACGAGTCCTACATCTGGGCCTATCGCAGCGGGCAGGATAGTGTCGAACCGGTTGTGCTGCTCGAATATCAGCCCGGTCGTGGGCAGGTGCATCCGCAGACTTTCCTTGGTGACTATCGCGGCATCCTGATGAGCGACGGCTATCAGGGCTGGCGCACCCTGAAGGGCGCAACGCATGTCGGGTGTATGGCTCACGCCAGGCGACGCTTCGTCAACGCCTTCAAGGCCGGGAAGAAACAAAGCGGGCCGCCCGCGCAGGCATTGAAGTTCTTCGACCAGCTCTATCGGATTGAAAGGCAGGTGCGGGACGAAAAGCCGGATGACGGCGAAACGCAGGCCGATTGCATCCGGCGCTTGCGCCAGAAGCATAGCGTTCCAGTCCTTGATGCCCTGAAGGAGTGGCTCGACAGGATGGCCCCCAAGGTCGTGCCCGACACCAAGCTCGGCGATGCGATCTCCTATACGCGAAACCAGTGGCAATATCTGACCCGCTACACCGAAGACGGCAGGATGCCGATCGACAACAATTTATTGGAACGCGATATCAGAGTTTTTGCCACTGGAAGGAAGAGCTGGCTATTTTGCGACACTGTCGACGGGGCCAAGGCAAGCGCTGTCATCTACAGCCTTATGCTGACCTGTCGCGCCTGTGGCGTCGAGCCATTCACCTGGTTGCGACACGTCTTTACCGAATCGCCGCAGCGTCCGGACGGCGCCAATATCGACGATCTGCTCCCATTTAACTTCGCCAAATCCACTGCCGCATAAGCCGCTGCGGGCGTCACAATCCACTGCGTCAACGCGCAGCGAAATGAGCGCTTACTGTGCATCATCTGCTGGCGGAAGAACACCGCAGTTAAGGCGACTGCGGACAAAGTCAACGCGACACCAACCATCATCACCAGAGCGAACAGGATACCTGCCTCGGGTACGCCGCGCGAAATGGCGAAGGTCATGACAAAAAGCGTCAGCGGGCACGGTATCAGTCCAGCCGACAAGCCCACCACAATGCCTTGCTGATCGCCGTGGGAGTGAGGCTCGCGGAATAGGGCGGTCCACAACATCCAAATGCCAATTAATCCCAGCAATCCTCGGCTCACCGATTCCAAAATCGGCGAGGAGCCTGCTCCCGTGCCGCCGAACATGATCGAGACCAAAGGAAGGGAGAAAAGCGCGATGATGACGGACATCGTGACGTGCATGAACGACAGCGCGAGCGATACCAAAAGGCCGCGAAGCATTCCCGCCGACGAACCGGCCAGATAGGTCGCGAGGATCGACTTGCTGTGGCCGGGCGTCATCGCGTGAATGGCTCCGAAGGCGATTCCCATCGGCAGAAACCCAAGGAAAGCACTCCAGCCGGTTCCGCTGGCATAGGCCTTGATGTGGGCGGCGAAGCCCAGATAAATGTCGCGCTGGATGTCGATGACGAACTGCCACATGGATCACATCCAACTCAGCGCGACGGCCGTCAGCACTAGGTAGCGGGAAACCTTGGCGATTGTGACCAGGAATAGGAACATCCAGAACGGCTCCCTCAGCACGCCAGCAATTACAGTGAGCGGGTCGCCGATGATCGGCAGCCAGCTCCCAAGCAATGACCACTTTCCATATCGTTGGTACCAACGCTGCGCTTGCGCAAGCCGTTGAGCGCTGACCGGAAACCACGCCCTGTCCTTGAAGCGCTCGATACCGATGCCGAGCAGCCAGTTCGCAACAGACCCGAGGACGTTTCCGGCACTGGCGACGGCAACCAAAAGGGCGGTCGGATAGTTCCCAGTCAGGAGAAGTCCGACGAGGACCGCCTCCGACTGAAATGGCAGAATTGTCGCCGCCGCGAACGCGACGAGAAACAAGCCCATATAGGCTGCGAGATCACCCATGCGTGAATGCTCGCGTCCGGTTCCTAATGATGGTGCCCCTCGGGCTCAAGCATCTTGAAGGAAAGCCGTTCGCTGTCCGCAGCATTGGACAGCACAAGCTCTGCGTCAAATTCGTGTGGCTCGGCCGGAGCCCCCATGCTTTGCAGGAGATGATGGTTACCTGCGACGGGCACCATTGCATGCTGTTCCAGACCTACGTCGCGTTTAATGGCCACGGTGGCGGAGAGACCTTCTGCATGCCGAGATACGCGGAGGCGGAAACGTTCGCCGTCGGCTGTATCGACGATTTCGAGGAGGCCCTGTGCCAGCTTGCCATTCACCTGGAAGGGGTCCGGAGCGTGATGGTGTCCCTGCGGTTCCGGTGCAACAATCCTGACGGTCGCGACGGCAAGCGCCGGAATGTGGGCGAAGAGTTCGCCTTCTAGCCTGCTGGTAATGACGTTGGCCTCTGCAAGCAGAACGCCCTCGTCAATGACCACTGCGACATCGACGTGAAGCTTGTGCCCCAACCAGCGTGCTTTCGCCCCGGTGACTTTTTCGATGCCCTTGACGTGGGCGGCGGCGTGTTCGATCTCATCGACGACACCAGGCTCAACGCCGTCAAGCATGCGCGTCAGCACCGAACGGGCTGACTGCCAGACGATACCGAAGATGGCCACCGTGATCAGAAGGCCGACAATGGGGTCGGCGAGCGGGAAGCCGAGCCAGACACCGATGGCTCCGGCGACGACCGCGAGACTGGTCAGGCCATCGGTGCGGGCATGGTATCCGTCGGCGATCAGCGCCGCGCTGTTGATTTCCCGGCCCACGCGGATACGGAACACAGCAACGGCTTCGTTACCGATGAAGCCGATGACGCCAGCGCCGATCAACCAGCCGAGATGGGAAATCGGCTCCGGATTGATGAGGCGGCTGATGGCCTGGTAGCCAGCGACGAGTGCGCTGAACAGGATGATCATGACAATGATGATGCCAGCGAGGTCCTCTACCCGGCCCAAACCATAATTGAACGTTTTCGTTGGCTTTCGGCGAGCCAAGACAAACGCGATCCAAAGCGGAATGGCGGTCGTTGCGTCGGCCACATTGTGGATCGTGTCGGCGAGCAATGCAACGCTGCCAGAGATTAGCACCACCACAATCTGCATCGCCGCAGTCAGGGCAAGGATGACGAACGACCATTTGATCGCCCAGATGCCACGGTCTGTTGTCGCAATCGTTGCGTCAATCACACCGTGCGTATGGCCGTGCGGTCCGTGATGATCGTGACCCTGGGGGAGTGGCTGTGACCGTGGCTGCCAAATCCAAACCAGTCGAGAACTTTATTCCACATAGCCCTGCTCACATTGCTGTTCCGTGTCGCAACGCCTGGATGGCCGCGCACTGATTGATCAAAGATATTTTGTGATCGTCTTGAACTCGTCGATAGTCCGCCGTTGGTCGCCGCCCAGCGGCCCGACCGCGTCATCCAGGCAATGATCGAGGTGGTCCTGGATCAGTGTCCGCTTGGCGTTGGCGATTGCCTTCTCGACTGCCTGGAGCTGTTGGGCGATGTCCAGACATGGTCGGCCACTTTCGATCATCGCGATCACGCTTTTGAGATGTCCCTCGGCTCGCTTCAGCCGTTTGACAATTTCCGGATGGGTGTCATGTCGATGTTCCGTCATCTTTCATACCTATCCCCCTGGAGAGGATAATTCAAGTGGATCGCCTTGCCCAAATTCCAGAAGCGGGGTAACAGTTCGACCATGCTGCTTCGCTCGACTAAAAGACCGCTTAACGTTCTCACCGTCTTTATGGCGGGGATCGCGGTCCTGTTCCTGGCGCTTGCTGGGATGGGCGATCATGCCCCGCAGCTGCATTCTGTGGCCGTTGTCGTAGAGACGGATGATCACGATTATGCTCATACTCATAGCCACGGCGATCTCGACGTCGACATATCGTCGGACAAGAATGCAGACCATCATCACGCTGACCATACTCACGATAAAGCAGGCCTTGTGGCAGCTGTTGAAATGGAAACTCGCTTCCGGTCCACTCCATCCTATGGTGTTATTTCCGAGGGATTAGCCGCCGGGCGGCTTTACGGCATTGATCGTCCTCCGCGTACCGTGGCGTTGATCTGACAAGTGCCGCTCCGGCGACGTGTTCAACGCAATCACGGAAATTCCATATGAAACAACCACCTCTTGGAGGCGGCGGTCGCGGGTTTGTGTCCCGCCCGTTCGTTCTCCAGCTTTTCCTTGTCTTAATTTTGGTATTCGCTTGGGCGGGAACGGCGGCAGCACATGCCGTCGCTGAGGGCGATAAGGGCTACATCCAGGAAATCACAGGCGTCAACCTGATACCATTTATCTACCTCGGGGCGAAGCACATGGTGACCGGATACGACCACCTGTTGTTCCTCTTCGGCGTGATTTTCTTCCTATACAGGCTGAAACACATCGGCATCTACGTCAGCCTGTTTGCCATTGGACATTCGACGACCATGCTTCTGGGCGTCTATTTCGGGTGGAACGTCAGCTCCTACCTGATCGATGCGATCATCGGCCTGTCAGTCGTCTATAAGGCGCTCGATAACCTCGGGGCATTCCAACGATGGTTCGGCCACCAGCCAGACACGAAGCTCGCCACTCTCATCTTCGGCTTCTTCCACGGTCTGGGGCTTGCGACAAAAATCCTGGAATACGAAATCGCCCAGGATGGCCTCGTTCCCAATCTTCTCGCCTTCAACTTGGGCGTGGAAATTGGGCAGCTCATCGCTCTCGCGATCATCCTTATCGGCATGAGTTACTGGCGGAAGACGTCAAGCTTCATCCGCCATGCCTATACCGCCAACGTCCTCATGATGACCGCCGGGTTCGTGCTGATCGGATATCAGCTCACCGGCTATTTCGTCGCCTAATCTGAAAGGAAACAGGATATGTTTAATTCTCAAGCACCAGCACCGGGCGACCTGCCATCGTCGAAGCAGCTGGTAAAATCGACAGTCATCGCTGCCGCTGCGGCAGCCGTCATCCTCGTCACCGTCGTTCTCCCATCCGAGTACGGAATTGACCCTACCGGAACGGGCAGCGTGCTCGGTCTAACCGAGATGGGCGAGATCAAGACCCAGCTCGCAGAAGAGGCTGAGGCTGATCTTAAGAAAACGCAGGAGATGAAAGTTCCGGCGGCGACCGGAGCCGCAACGCAGCAGGGCTCCGGCCTGATGGATCGCCTGATCAATGAATTCGGCGTCCGGGCGGCATTCGCTCAGGAAATGCTTCAGGATGAGATGTCCGTGACGCTGAAGCCGGGCGAGGCGACTGAGATTAAGCTGACGATGACCAAGGGCGCGAAAGCCACTTACGAATGGATCGCGGAAGGCGGTGTCGTAAACTTCGATATGCATGCCGATGGCAACAGTGGTGAAACAACCAGCTACGAGAAGGGGCGAGCTAAGCCATCCGGTTCTGGCGAACTGGAAGCTGCTTTCGACGGTAAGCATGGTTGGTTCTGGCGCAACCGGACTGATGCTGATGTCACAATCAAGCTGAAAACATCGGGAGCATATTCGGACATCAAGAAGGTGATGTAAGCGCTTGGCCATGCCAGGCCGCAACGTCTGGCATGGCCTTCGACTTCGCGTTTTCGGAAAGCCTATCACAGCCCGGATAGCAGCTGGGTACATTGCAACATTGGCTAATCTTCAGACGCATTGTGGGAATCGAACGGGCCTGTTTGATCGCGCGAATCTGGAGGATAAGGTGCGTCCTGAACGCCACTACTTCCCGAAGCACCTGAGCACGACCCTGCCTGCCATTCAGCAGGTAAGTCGGCTCCACCTTCCGCTCAAGATTTTGTATTCCCCGACGCAAGCGGGACATTCCCGTCGCAGTCGCCAGGATCGCCCCTGTCTTCTCAGGGCGGCGACCCTGGGCACAACAGCAGTTCTCGGATTCTGGGTGATCCTTGAAAGCCGGGGAGGGAACAATCTTCTGAAAGGCGCGTTTGAACGCGAAAGGAATTGCGCTTCCATGCCTGTTCTGAGAATCCTTTACCGCTTAGCCCGCATTGTGGCCCTGTGCGTCATGATGGTGAACCTCCACGGCGCGGCGGCGGCTGGGCAATTCAACGCCAATCACAATTGCCCGTCCGTCTCGGAGTTTGGCCATCGCGCTCCAACATCCGTTCATCATTCGGGTTGCTGCTCCAATTTGCACTGCTGCCCGATTCTGGCAGAGCCGCCGTGTGCAGAGGCGCATGCAGTCGTCCCCCGACCGGTTACGGCGATCCTGAACGAACTTAGTCCGTTCCTGCTCGTGCGTGCCTTCCACCCCCCTCCAAAAGCTCCTTAGCTGATTTGCTGAAACCAAATATTTGAATCCAAACAGGAGAATAGAGATGAAAACTCTCGTAAAATATTCGCTCGCTGCAGCAGGCGCTCTTTCAATACTCGTGATTATGCCAGCCGCCTCTTTCGCGGAGATGGCCTATCCGGAAAAGTGCAAGTCCGAGATGGACATGTCAAAGATGGATATGATGTCCGGTGACATGGGCATGGGCGACATGATGACCGACTATCAGAAGGCATCAATGGAAGGCATGAAGTCGATGCACATGAACATGATGCAAGGCATGATGAAAAAGGACGCCGACGTCGCCTTCGTTTGCGGGATGATCGCCCATCACATGGGCGCGATCAGCATGTCCGAGGTTGAGCTGAAATATGGTGACAACGAATGGGCCAAAAAGGCTGCCCAGAAGATCATCGAGGCGCAGACCAAAGAAATCGCCGAGATGAATGAGTGGCTCGACAAGGAAGCGAAGTAGGGAAGGGAGCACGAGCATGCATCACCTTTCAGACGAAATGAAAGCCTGCATCGACAATTGTCTCGCTTGCTATCGTGAGTGCTTGTCGATGGCCATGGGGCACTGCCTGGAAATGGGCGGCAAGCACACCGAACCGCAACATTTCAAGCTCATGATGGCCTGCGCGGAAATCTGCCGAACTTCGGCTCATTTCATGCTCATTGGTTCAGAGCATCACAAGCACGTCTGCCGAGAGTGCGCCGAAATCTGCGCTCAGTGCGCGGAGGATTGTGAGCGTGTCGGGGACATGGAGTCGTGTGTAGCGGCTTGCCGTCGCTGTGCGGAGAGCTGCACAAAAATGGCGGCTTGAAAAGATGGTGGAGAGCACGGATGAGAGTGCTCTCCACCAACACCCTGTGTCATCAGGCGTTGTTAGCCTTTGCCCCTTCCAACCAGTAGGTGATCAAACTCGCGGCCCAAAGGGCGAAGAGACCAAGTAGTGCTCACCTGAAGTCGGAGTTGACCGCGAAAAGACGGCTGTCATCGTCCCAATCGAAGCTGCGCCACCAAGGCTGGCACCGAACAC
Source organism: Rhizobium leguminosarum (assembly GCF_001679785.1). NCBI lineage: Bacteria > Pseudomonadati > Pseudomonadota > Alphaproteobacteria > Hyphomicrobiales > Rhizobiaceae > Rhizobium > Rhizobium leguminosarum. The sequence goes on along the minus strand of NZ_CP016286.1, from coordinate 1,987,092 downwards.
TGCTATGGGCTCTCGCGAGCGAAAGGCCGTAGCGGCGAGGGTGATCAAAAGAACACCTGTCGCCATTGCGAAGCCTCCAAGGACCGCAAAGACATACCAAGCAATCTCTCAAGCGCTGCCCGAGAGCTGACAGGTCGGCGTCGGTCAACTGCAGATAACGCACGTCCTCCGGCAGCATGGGCGGGCGAAATAGAACAAAGTAAATGGCTTATCCCGTTCGCACAGGTGTTAACAACATCTACCATTGGAGGATGACGCATCTCCCCCGCTTCAGTATCAAAGCGGGATGAGCGAGAGCCTGTTTCCGACGCGGCAAATGCCACAATCTCCGCCGAACGTCAGGACGGCCGGAATGCGAGCGAAAGTCCATCGGTTCCGGCCGAACGCTCACAGATGCCCCATTGCGGCCGCTCATTAGCGGTCGCCGCATGATCGAATTGGGCGGAACTTTGCCGTACGCCTCCATAGGACGCGGCAAGCCATTTCCCAAAAGTTGATTTGACAACCGCCATGATCGCGCCCAGGTTGCTTTAGTAATCCATAAGATGCATCCTAACAAATTGGCTAGGGAGGAAACAATGGAAGCCGTCAATCGTAGAACCGCGCTCGCACTCGGTCTTACAACGGCCGCAACGCCACTGATCGCCTGGGCGACGCCAGCAGCCGCCCAGACTTACGGCCCCGATGAGGGCGAGGAGATCGGACCCGGTGTCAGAGTTGTCGCGCTCGGTGAGCGGGCTTCGGTCATACCAGCTTATAAAATGGTGAAACTGCGGGATGTTGTTATCCAACCTGGGGCGAAGACGCCGGACAACATGATGAAGAACGATATGCTCTGCCATATGACTGAGGGAGAACTTTCGGTCGTTCAGAACGAAAAAAAGTTCACGGTCAAGAAGGGCGATGTTTGGACCTGCGCTAATGCCGATACGACAGAAGGCACCCAGAACATGAGCAATTCGGTCGCGATCATGCGGGTCATCGATTTGATGACCGCATAAGGAGGCGACGCGCGGAAGTGCGGCAACGGCGGCTCTAAGAGGGAGCCGGAGACGTCGTTGCCGATCCCATCTCATATCCGCACGCTCCTCAATCTCAGGGCATTGCCAATGACGCTTACCGACGAAAGCGCCATGGCGGCCGCTGCGATGATCGGCGACAGCAAAAGTCCGAACGCGGGGTAGAGCACTCCGGCGGCAATGGGTACACCAGCCGCGTTATATATGAAGGCGAAGAACAGGTTCTGCCGGATGTTGTTCATTGTCGCATGACTCAGTTGGCGAGCCCGCACAATCCCTTGCAGATCGCCTTTGAGCAGAGTGACGCCTGCGCTCTCAATCGCGACATCCGTGCCGGTTCCCATAGCAATTCCGACATCTGCAGCAGCCAGGGCAGGGGCGTCGTTCACCCCATCTCCGGCCATGGCGACGATCCGGCCTTCTTCCCGCAAACGCTTGACGATCTTGCTCTTGTCTTCCGGCAGGATTTCGGCCTCGACCTCGGTGATCCCGAGCTTGCGTGCGACCGCGTCGGCCGTCGTCTTGTTATCGCCCGTCAGCATGACGACCCGGACCCCTGCCTTCAGCAAAGCTAGAACTGCATTTGGCGTCGTCGTTTTGATTGGGTCGGAGATCGCCAAAAGGCCTCCAACACAGCCGTCTATCGCGATGAAGATTACCGTTGCGCCTTCACCCCTCATCGCTTCCGCCTGCCTGGTAAGAGCTGAGACATCGATATGAGCTTCCTCCATGATGCGGTGGCTGCCTATAATGAGCTTTCGTCCATCGACACTTCCCGTAACCCCTTTGCCAACCGGGCTATCGAAATCTTCCGCGACGCTGAGAATCAGCTGTCGTTCCGCCGCCGCGTTGACTATGGCAGTTGCCAGTGGATGCTCGCTCGCTCGTTCCAGTGTTGCCGCCAGTCGCAGCAGTTCGGATTCTGTGAACCCGTTTATCGCCGCTATCGACGTTACCTTGGGTTTCCCCTCGGTCAGGGTTCCGGTCTTATCGACGACCAATGTGTCGATTTTCTCGAAACGCTCCAGGGCTTCGGCATTCTTGATCAAGACACCAAGACCTGCACCCCGGCCAACGCCCACCATGATCGACATTGGGGTCGCAAGGCCCAATGCGCAGGGGCATGCGATGATGAGCACCGCGACTGCGGCTACAAGGCCGTGGGCAAAGCGCGGTTCTGGTCCCCATATCATCCACGCTACGAATGCCACGATGGCAATCCCGATCACCACGGGGACGAACCAACCGGAAACTTCGTCGGCCAGGCGCTGGATGGGCGCTCGCGAGCGCTGGGCGTCCGCAACCATGCGGACGATCTGGGCCAGCATGGTGTCGCGGCCGACTTTTCCTGCCTCCATGACGAAGCCGCCGGTCTGGTTCATCGTGCCGCCTATCAGCTTTGCACCGACCTCTTTGGTGACGGGCATCGATTCACCTGTGATCATCGATTCATCCACCGAACTGCGACCTTCGATAAGGCTGCCATCGACCGGGACCTTTTCACCGGGGCGAACTCGAAGCCGATCCCCGACGACAACCATTTCCAGGTCGATGTCCTCGTCGACACCATCGCGGACGCGGCGTGCAGTCTTCGGGGCAAGGTCAAGAAGTGCGCGGATGGCTCCACCGGTCTGTTCACGGGCTTGCAACTCCAGCACTTGTCCAAGCAATACCAGGACGGTGATGACGGCTGCAGCTTCGAAATAAATGGCGACCGAACCGTCTGCGGAGCGGAACGTGGCTGGAAACAGACCAGGTGCAAGGGTTGCAACGACGCTGTAAGTCCACGCGACACCCGTCCCCATCGCGATCAATGTGAACATATTCAGCCGCATAGTGACGAGCGACTTCCATGCTCGCTCGAAGAATGGAAAGCCCGCCCATAGGACGACAGGTGTCGCAAGCACTAGTTGAACCCAGTTCGAGGTCTGGGCACCAAGCACCATGTGAAGATTGGTGAGGTGGCCACCCATCTCCAGCAGGAGCACAGGCACGGACAGAACGAGCCCGATCCAGAAACGACGCCTCATATCGAGGTATTCGGCGCTGGGGCCGGTTTCTATTGTGACCACTTCCGGTTCCAACGTCATTCCGCAGATTGGGCAGTTCCCGGGCCCGATTTGCCTTACCTGGGGATGCATAGGGCAGGTGTAAATCGCGCCTTCCGTCTGATCGGTGACCGGACTTCCTTCGGTTGCTAGCGTGGCCTGAGCCTGTTGTTCGCCATGATGGTAATAGCGACCTTTATGGTCCTTTTGAACATCCATGATTAGTTCCCTATTGGTTCGCCTCGTTCGGAGCGTCTCTGGCTGATCCAAGACTTTGCAAGGAGACGCAGTACCAGGGTGTCGGCAATTGTCACCGACATGGTCGCCGCGCGGGTATCGCAGGCAACCGACGATCATCCCGCCGTTGAGCGGAGGTGTTCAGAGAAGGGATCGGGGAGGGCCGAGAGCAGGTGAGGAGCTGAGGCCGGTCATGGACTGCTGAGGATCAAGGTGTCGCTGAGCGCCAAAATCCAGGTGAAAAACACCAGGGTCCGAAGCCGGAAGAATGACGTTGCACAGGCTGCATACGCTTTTGCAGCAAGACTTCTGCTCGGCAGGGTGGAGATCACCTTGTCCAGCTACGTCACCCATGGACGTTTCGATATGTGCAACTTGAGGTGAGCTGTTATCGCAAATAACGGGAGCAGCCTCGGCCATCGGCGCGACGAGGAACATAATTGCGACCAAAAGGGTCAGCAATTCTTTCGCGTATCTTCGAATGGTTTGGCTTACGGCGAACATGTTTTCGCTCGAACCTTGTTATTGTATTCAAGCACAGTGCCGTGCCGATGCGAGAGTTGCGTTGACCTGGATCAAACGCGAGAACGTTTCCAGCCCCGAAGGTTGAGCCTCCGTCCAATGGCATGGTCAAAACTGGGAGGAATAGTCCCCGGGGAAATGGAGTGTAGCATGGGGATGAATGCAAGCGTGAGGAAACTAGCAGTTCTTGTTCTTCCAATAGCCGTTTTCGCCACAGCGATCTCCGTAGCAACCGCCCAAACCGCCCTGCCAAGCAACTCTATCCAAAGACAAGACGGCATGAAGGCGATGGCAAACGCCGCCAAGTCCATCAACGCCATGTTCAAGAACACGTCGCCCTACGACGCAAAAGCGTTCAAAGCGGCCGCCGAGACCATTCGGGCTCACTCGGGAGCTACCTTGTCGACGTTGTTCGACGGTTCCGGCACCACGGCTGGCTCGAAAGCCAGCGCAAGCATTGAAACCGACCGTCAACAGTTCGACAAGTTGGCAAACGATCTTGGCATTTACGCGTCGGCCCTGTCCGTCGCAGCTGACCGAAATCCCGATACGCTCGGCCCCGAAACGCGAATGCAGGGGGGCGAGGCCATGATGGGCGGACCCCTGGCACGGAAGATTGACGCCGCACGAGAAGCGGAATCAATGCCCGCCGAACATGCCTTTCATCTGATGCTTCAAACGTGCACGTCTTGCCATGCCAAGTTCCGGATCGAACCCAAGTAGCGGGAACTTGCAATCGCCGTTAGCGCCTATTTTATCGCGAATGTTACTGCCAGCTTCGAGATATGGTCGAAGCTGGCCGGTTTAGGTCATTTGCTCGGAGAGAGAACGCGATCTCGAATGAGGAGGAAGGTCCTCTCTACGCAAAACCAGAGCACGGTTGCAGCCGCAAAGCTGGTCGCCAGATAAATCACGAAGCCAAAACCACCCTGAAGGTTCTCTTCCCCGAAGATAAGTCTGTCAACATGGAAGACCGATTTGTGGGTCAGATACAGGCTGTACGACAAGGTGGCGACAATCACGGCACCCGGAACCGGCCACCGTTTCAGAACATGCTCCAAGTCGAGCATAGCGCCAAGAATTAGGGCGATGCCGATTGAAATCAGCGGAAATCCGGCAACTGCACCAAGCTGCGCCTGGAAGACGAGAAAGAGGTTTGTTCCTGCAAGTGGTCCTCGGATGGAAAACAGTACAAGTGCCGCCACGACGAGAGCGGCTCCTAACGGCAGGGCGACACGCGGAGGCGCGTGACGCTTGCAGAGTTCCGGTTTGAAAAATCTTGCCGCAGCGAGGATCACACCGAACATCAGGCCATCCAGGCGGGTGTATGTCGGATAATATACGTCCCTGAGATATACGGCGAAGGCATCTCTCAGCTTGTCGGCATCAACAAGAACGCCGACCTGGCTTTCCCAAATCGCGTATCGAAGGATCATTCCCGCAACCACCAACGCCATAGCGGTCAAAAGCATCCAACCCGTGCTAATCCGACGATGCAACAGCAATACGAGAAGCGGCAAGACCAAATAGAAATGCTCCTCGACACAAAGCGACCATGCCTGCGTAAAGGCTCGTCCTACGCGAGGATCGAAGTCGAAATTTACAGTGAAGGTCGCAAAGCTCCAGACCGGTTGCATCGTCGGAGCGTCCCGGAGAATGGGGAAAATTGCGTAGAGGCCGAGAACAACGAAAAACGCCGGGAAAATACGAAAGGCACGGCGCAGATAGAAGGACTTCAGCCCAACGTTTCCGGTTCGGAAAACTTCCTTGAAGAGTTGGGTTCCGATCAGAAACCCGCTCAAAACAAAGAAAATATCGACCCCTAGCCACCCATAGGTACGAATGCCGACCAACAGGGATGGTGTCGCCTCGACTGGTAGGTGCACCAGCATAACAAGCAGGATCGCCAATGATCGGAGAACATCGGGGCCAACCGCCCTTGATTGTACCTTCTCCGTGGCTTGAGACGCGAGACTTCGTGCTGATGGGAAATAAGCAGAATCTGAATTGACGATAGTGTTCATTGTGACGATCCGTGGCTGTCTCTGGAAAGATTGGGACACGCCCAGGGACGTGTGGGTGCAACCATAGCTTTCTTTTTCCAGATCGAAACAGGCAGGTTCAGATAGATAAAATTAACCTAAATTTTCGTAAATTTTGAAGTGTCGCACGACCTCTTCCCTGAAATCCCTCCGGCGTGCCTATGCTGGGTCACCTTTCTGGTTGTGCAGTTTGCGCCATCCGTATCTGGTCATTCCACGCGGCTTGTAGACCGAAAGCGTCGTCGTCACGAGCAATACGACGAGGCCACCAGCGGCATGGACAACGAGCGAGCGCCTGAGACCAAGGAGATCGGCACTGGACAATGTCGTCTCAACCGCTACCGCCGCGACGTGGGCTATTCCCTCCATCTGGAGCAGCAAAACAATCACGGCCAGGAGGGTTAGGAGGAGTTTCGCCAGGACCCAATAGTGTCGGAACAAGCCCCATGTCGTGCCCAGAGACTGAGCGACGCCGATGAGCAAGGAGGCGGAAACTAAAGGAACAATGACAAAACGCGCAATCACCTCCATTGCGATATAGGCGCTCCGCGTCACCTGCGCATCCTGACTCGTGAGGCCTGCCACCGCGAGAGCGAGGAAGCCCGCGACCGCGCCGAGCGAGCCGACCGAGGAAACGATGTGCGCGATCAGGACGAACTTGCGGAGCCCGGGTCTTATATTCATGGGCGATCACCTTGTGGCGTTGTCTGGCTGCCCGTGTCAGCAGGCGACAGGTGGCGGCCAGGACCGTGAGGGCCACCGATTCCGGTGACTATCAAAATGACGGCCATCAAGATTATCACGCCGAGCATTATCCCAGAGATTTTCACCCATCGAGGCATTCCAGGGTAGGAATCCGGATCAGCCATCTTCGTTCACATTGCCCTTCGCATCTTCGTAAAGTGGACATCATGTCTGATAACAGAGATGATGTTCAACGGAGTCAACGACCAAACAGACGGGAAGGTCCGTTGTTGGACGATCTCCTCGATTTGCCCGGGAACAGCGATGGCAACAGCCAACCATACGATTGACCGCAGGATAGCCCGAACCAGGACATCGCTACACCGAGCCCTGATTTCCTTGATTATTGAAAAGGGCTACGATTCCATCACCGTTGAAGAAATATGCCAGGCAGCGAACGTAGGTCGATCAACCTTCTATCTGCACTACACGGGCAAGGATGATTTGAAGCAAAGCGGCCTCGACGGCTTGCGCAGGCAACTTGCTGAAACGGCGGCTCATGCGGCGAAGGGCGAGGGGAGCCAACGTTTGGGCTTCAGCCTCGCTATGTTCGAACATGCCCGCGACCATGTCGATGTTTATCGGGCGTTGGCGGGCAGTCGCGGAGGTGCGGTCGCACTTGGCACAATTCGCCAGATACTCTCCGATTTAGTCCGAGCCGAACTGGCGACCAATGTCGGCAAGCCCTTGCAAGATGCCATCCCGCGAGAACTCGTTGTTCAATACGTCGTTGGTGCCTACATGGCGGTACTGACCTGGTGGTTGGATGGAGGCACGAAACTGCCGCCCGACCGAGTCGATGCGATGTTTCGTCGATTGGCGTCAGAAGGGGTGATGGCGAAGGACTCTTGAAGGCCGGATCGAAAAACCCTCATTGCTTAGCGTTGACCCCAAATCGGGCATTGATATCCGGTGTTTGCTTTTCAGAGGCGTTCGCAATCTCTTCAATGATCGGGCAATCCGGTCGATCATTGCCTTGGCAATTGTTCGCCAGGTGCTTTAGGGTCTTGGTCATGGCTTGTATCGCCGCCGCCTTACGTTCCAGTTCGGCGATATGCTCAAGTGCAATCGCTTTGACGTCTGCACTCGCTCTCGAACGGTCGCGCCATAGGGTCAAAAGCGTTTTCATCTGCTCCACTGAAAAACCGAGGTCACGGGCTCCTCGGACAAACCGCAATGTATGAATGTCGTTGTCGCTGTAAGTGCGATAGCTCGCCTCCGTCCGGTGCGCGGGGCTTATCAACTTGATCTGCTCGTAGTAGCGGATCATTTTTGTAGAAACGCCGGTCGCTTTTGAGGCTTGCCCGATATTCATTTTGATATCCTCATGAGTGGACGGGCGTCCGGCCAGAACCGGACGCCCGGATTTTCAAGCTGGATTTGCCCGACGAAGCCGGAGCGCATTGCCGAGTACAAACACACTCGACATTGCCATCGCAGCCGCTGCGAATATCGGCGACATAAGGGTGCCGTTCACGGGGTACAATACGCCAGCAGCGACCGGAATCAGCAGGACGTTGTAGGCGAATGCCCAAAACAAGTTCTGCTTGATGTTCAGGATCGTGGCCTTGCTGAGGGCGATGGCCTTCGGCACACCGTTCAGGTCTCCCGACATGAGCACGACATCGGCACTTTCAATCGCGATATCAGTTCCTGTCCCTACCGCCAGGCCGACATCGGCTTCGGTCAGGGCTGGGGCATCGTTGATGCCGTCACCGATGAAGGCCACCTTTCGGTTGTCGTGTCGAAGTCTCTTGACCGCCTCGACCTTTCCCTCCGGCAAAACCTCGGCGATGACTTCGTCGATACCAAGCTGCCTGGCTATTGCCTCGGCCGTACGACGGTTATCTCCGGTGATCATCGCCACCTTCAGGCCAAGGTTATGCAGGGCCTTAATCGCCTGAGGAGTGGTTTCCTTGATTGGATCGGAAACAGCGATGATGGCCGCCAGACGTCCGTCGATTGCTGCATAGAGCGGAGACTTGCCGCTGTCGCCGAGCCGTTCGGCTTCGCGGGCGAACGTCGAAACATCGATCTTGTGTAGCTGCAGGGCGCGGTCGGCACCAACAAGGATGTCCGATCCGTCCACCGTGCCGCTCACACCAAATCCAGGTGTCGCCTCGAAATTCTTCACGGTGGCCAAACCAACGCCCTTCGCCTTCGCGGCCGATACGATAGCTTCGGCAATCGGATGCTCGGACAAGGACTCCAGGCTTGCAATCTGAGCCAGTACCAGGTCGGCGTCGAAGCCGTCGGCGACGATCAGGTCCGTCAGTTCCGGGCGTCCCTTGGTCAGGGTTCCGGTCTTGTCGAGCGCAACGACATCTGCCTCACGCAGGCTTTGCAGTGCTTCACCCTTCCGGAACAGTATGCCGAGTTCAGCTGCGCGGCCCGTGCCGACCATGATCGAGGTCGGTGTTGCCAGACCCATGGCGCAGGGGCATGCGATAATGAGAACAGCGACCGCGTTCACCAGCGCGAATGTCAGCGCAGGAGAGGGGCCGAAGACGTACCAGGCAGCGAAGGTCACGATGGCCGCGAGGATCACGGCCGGAACAAACCAACCGGTAACCTTGTCGACCAGGGCCTGGATCGGCAGTTTCGAACCCTGCGCGGCCTCGACCATCTTGATGATCTGCGCGAGCAGCGTGTCGCTGCCGACCTTGGTTGCCTTGAAGGTAAACGACCCCGTCTTGTTGATGGTGCCGCCGACCACTTCGCTGTTCGCAGACTTCTGAACGGGTACAGGCTCTCCCGTAATCATGGATTCGTCGACGTACGAACTGCCGTCTACCACAGTGCCGTCGACCGGGATTTTTTCACCCGGCCTGATCCGGATGATGTCGCCGACGACAACGTCGCTGATCTGAATCTCGACGAATTCCCCGCCATGAGAGACGAAGGCCGTCTTGGGTTGCAGGCCGACTAGCCGCTTGATCGCCTGGCTGGTCCGGCCCTTGGCGCGGGCTTCCAGGTATCGGCCGAGCAGGATCAGCGTGACGATAACGGCCGCAGCCTCGTAATAGACATTCGCGGTCCCTGGGGGCAGAAGGCCAGGCAAAAAGGTTGCAACGACCGAATAGCCCCAGGCCGCAGAAGTACCAAGGACGACAAGCGAATTCATATCAGGCGTCCAGCGTAACAGGTTTGGTACGCCCTTCTGGAAGAACCTCAGGCCCGGACCAAACAGGACCACGGTCGCCAGCACGAACTGGAGATAAAGATTGTTGCGCATCCCGATGGTGTCCATGATCAGTTCGTGGACGCCGGGTATGAAGTGGGAGCCCATCTCCAACAGGAAGAGCGGAAGTGTCAGCAACGCCGAGAAAAACAGCAGGTTCTTGAGCGTACGTATCTCGACGGTACGATGGTCGTCACCGTCACCGCTGACCTCAGTGGCGACCACCTTGCGAACGTCATAACCTGCACCCCGGACGGCTGCCTCAAGCGCAGTTATCTCAGTCGTTCCGGAGATGAGACGAACGGTCGCCTTTTCCGTAGCGAGGTTCACAGAAGCGTCGATGACACCGGGCACCGCCTTCAGCGCCTTTTCAACACGAGAGACGCACGAGGCGCAGGTCATGCCTTCGACACTGAGTTCCTGGGTGACGATCTTGGGCTCATATCCAGCCTTTTCGATTGCGCGGAGAACCCCACTGGTGTCCGGCGCTCCATTGAAGCGAACGGTTGCTCGTTCCGTAGCCAAATTAACATTGGCGGAAGCCACGCCCGGCACGGCCGCAATAGCTTTTTCCACACGGAGAACGCAGGATGAGCATGTCATCCCCTCGATGCCAAAATCGGTGGCAAGGGGTAGCGGAGAGGCTGGGGTAAACTTTGAAATCGCAGTCATCGGAGGAATCCTTTTCCTAACTGCATAGATAGGTAAAGCTTCCAAAGATGGTAAGGTCAAGAGCGGTTTTGCGAAAAACGCGGAAAGATGGAGTTGACGTGATCTACGAAGACGAGTTGCCGACATCGCTGGCCGAACGAGCAACGATGATGGAACAGTTGATGACGGCGAGGGCAGCCTCGCTGTCAACACGGCAGGGGCAGTTGCGACATTTCAGGTGGAAACATTGGCCGCCAAAAGAGGATGATGCTGCGCTTTCTGCTCTTGATGACCATGATAAAGTCTATCGTTTAACGAGCTGCTGAGTCGTTTCCTGAAACATCACTACATTCCCCAGTTCTACCTGAAGCCTTGGCTCGGAGCAGATAACAAGCTCACGGAGTACCGGCGGCTCAAATTCCCGCACGAGCAGTTTCCCAGGCTTGAGATAAAGAGGCGAGGGACCGGAGAGACCGGTTATGCAGAGAACCTCTACATCATTCCTGGTGCCACTCCTGAGACAAAGCAGAACATCGAAAAGATATTCATGGGAGCGGTCGACAAGAAGGCGGCGGATGCTCGTGACCAGCTGCTCCAGAGCAACATCCCGACCGATCCAGAGTTAAGGCATGCTTGGGCGCGTTTTCTTCTGTCTCTGATCATCCGCACTCCCGAGGAGATTCGAGCGTTCAAGGTCAAAGTTATTAGAGACATGGATGTGCCCGATCCGGCTTTCCAAGCCCGGTATGACCAGGTGCGCAAGGAAAATTGGCCTTCCACGCTGGAAGATTATATGAAGCTGGAGAGCCCCAAGATGCTGGAACGGACCGCCATTATGGTTGCGACCAAGCTCATCCAGAACGAAAACGTTCTTCGGACCTTCATGGGTGCGATGTGGTGGGTTTTGGATATTTCGGCCGTTTCCAGGCGCATCCTGACCTCTGACCATCCGGTCATCATGACAAATGGGCTCGGAAGACCCGATGGGCATTTCGCGCTACCGCTCAGTCCGACGAAGGTATTCGTCGCTTTTATGAATGCCGAATTTGGTGAGGCTGTTCGGCGGATACCTATCGGCCGCATTGTGCGAGAGGTGAATGACGGAGTGATAGGTCAGGGGCGTCGTTCTGTGTATGCGGCTGATGAGCAGAGCACGACCGAAGTGAAGAAGCGCATGGGTAAGCGGGATTATATGCTCCCGTTTCCACGCGAGATCATGAAGAACTGAAGGTCGGTCGGCATCGAGCTGCGTAAGCCGATCTATCATGGCGAATTTGGTTCCATCATGGCGCGTCGTTATGCATGGCTCCGGCTGTGGCGACAGGTTTCAGAAGTTGCGTAGGAAACGAATGCGGGCGAGAATGCCGTGTTGCTAGGGATCAAATCTTCGAGCGATGGAGGGCGATGTGGGGCAGCGAGAGAATTCGGCCAAAGCACCGGCCACCGTTGCGTTCATAGATATTGCGGGATTCAGCGCTATTGCGGACGTTTATGGTGACGCGGCTGCGCTTGACGTGCTTGAAGTATTCGAGAGCATGGTCCGCGACGCCCTCAGCGGCTATGAGCCCCCGATCAAATGGATCGGCGATGAGGCAATGCTCTCGTTTCCTGAGCCGGATACAGCGATCCAGGTGCTTGGAACGCTGTTGCAGGCATGTCGTAAAGAATCCCGGCTACCGCTCACTCGGACGGGGCTGAACCATGGGCCGGTCATCTACAGAGCTGGTGATCTCTTTGGATCGACCGTCAACATTGCAGCACGAATCGCCGCGCTCGCATCGCCTGGGCAATTGCTTGCCACTCAACCCATTGCCGAGGCGGCTGTCACAAGAGGTATCCTGGTGCGAGACCTCGGAATGGTGGCACTTAGATCGGTAACCGGGGAAGTCCCTCTCTATGAGATCGAGCTTGCTCCGTCGGCTGACCCGGCCTGGATCGATCCTGTGTGTAAGATGCATGCGCCGTACTCATCCTATAGGCGCGCCGCCCCGGAGGGGCCGTGGTTTTGTTCGCCGCGTTGTGAGGAAGCATATCGGCGGTCGCCGCAAACCTATGAGGTGCCCCGGTGACCCGACAAGGGTCGTAGGACGTCATTGAATTGGCACGGGTAGCTGAGGAACCCAGAAAATGATCCAAAATGAATTGACTGTCGGTGCTCTTGATCGTCATCTCGTGCAACGGCCGGTCACGCCGCTTTCGGGAGTTATCCCGCAAGGTTTCCATGCGGGACATGAGAAGCGATCAGCGCCGGTTGAAAATCGGGTACGTACCTCAAGTAACGTGTCATGTTTTCATCTTGAACCCCTGATACTTTGGACTAAAGTTGCATGTGCTGGAGGTCGCGAGGAGGCGGCTTCCGCCAAAAAAAATGTCAATTCTTGGGAGGGAAATGATGCAGAATTCTGAGGTCGCAATACCACCAAAAGACCTCAACATGCTCCAGTCGGTTCTTGACGCTTGGTGCACACAGCAGCGCATTCCGCGTAAGGATGCGACTGCGGAAGCGAAGATATTGATCAACGAGTACAAGCGCGGCAATCGTTCGCAGCTCAAGCTCATCGACGCACTTATAAACAGCACAACGCACTAGCTGGCTCAACTGCCGCTTGTAGTCGAAAACCCGGCCTAAACAGCCGGGTTTTCATGCCGAAATGAAATACGCCCGCGCAATCAACATAGCAGGCCTCGACTTGATCAATTGCTCTATGTCTCATCGGTGAGGCGAATAATAAGCCTCCTGCTGCATGTATTCGACATAGTCATCGTATCGCGCCGTGGAAATTTCGTTCCGCGCGTCCCCGATGCATTCGGGGCAGACCTCGTCGTAATCCATACCGAACCGGTTAAGAACGACATATCGGCCCTCGTCAAGATCGGTGTCGAAGTCGTCGTGCAGGGAAATCATTTCCTCGGGAAAATAGGTGTAGGTGCCGCATCGGGGACATTCCACCGTCTCATGGTGATGCATACAGGTGTAGCAAGCACATTCGGCATCGAACAAAACAAATGTGGTCTCAAAACACTCGGGGCAGTCCCTAATATCCTGATCTGGAATATTTTTCTCCGCAATGCGATGCAGTGCCCGTTTGCGTAACTCTTTTCGGGCGGCATTCCACTGAATGATTTGATCCAAGTCAGCTGGACGCAAGAACTCGTTTACCGAGGTGGAGAGGTGGTGGCGGAAAAAATCGGCTACGAAGGAGAACACAAAGCAAAACGAATTTTGAGCATGATGAACATTTAGACGGCTTTCAGCATGCGTCAGTTCGTTCCGCAGCTTGATCGCCGCGTGCAGCCGTTTGTTATCCGTTTCGCTGAAATGGATGGTTCCTATTTTCGGATTGCTCAGTCGCTTGATTGCTCCTGTAATGTTGATCGTATGTTTGGGGTCATCAATGTTTTCAAAAATAAACATTGGATGGATTTCTTCGAGCTTCGCCTTGAGCGCCAACTCCAGGGATTGCACGAGGGTTGTGATCGCAAATTGCCACTGACGCGGCTCGCCATGGGCAAGCACGGCCTTCGAGACGGATTCCGCCAGAAAGGCTTGGCTGTTCGTTCGTAGGGTCAGCCGTATTTCGTCTGCCATTTCCATCCACACAGCTTTCAATTGGCAAGGATACAACGCGGAAATTCCAGCATGGTCAGGCTGGTATCAATTTGGCTGGAAGCGATCATAGGTGTCTTCGACCTCTTCCTCTCCTTGATGCTTAGGACCCGCGTTTTCGAAATGAAGTAGGGTCAGTTCCTGATCGAAGCGGTCTGATCTCATGCACATCTCTACGACAGGTTCATCGAACCAGATGCCGCTGGGCTGCCGAACGCCAGTCATAGCCTCCTGGCCAAATTGCTTGCGGACTGCAATCGCTGCAGCAGGAAGTTCTACAACCTCATTCTTCGTGCGAAAATATCGCCCGGACTTAAGTGCCGCGTCACTTGATTTCGCCCAATAAGCAAAGCCTTCATTTGATACAACAAGGAGCGCCCGCGTATCGGTGTATTCGAGCCAACGCAAAATAGCGGCGGTCAGAGAGACGCCGTAGCGGGCTGCCATATTGCCCAGTTTTTCAATATCCGGGCGCTCTTTAGGGGTGACTTTTCGCCGGAAGTCATGAAGGGGCATGAGCAGGGCGGCAGCGAACTGGTCGGCTTCCTTTTCAATCCCTTCACCCGCGCGGCGATTGACGCTGTTTTCATCACAGAAAATGCCGCCATCGAAACGGTCATCTTCTTCGATGAGACGGCGATGCAAGATGTAATGCCCAAATTCGTGGGCGACAGTAAAAGCTCTCCGGGTTTCTGGTTGGCTTTTTTCGTAGGCAATACCCCATTGCCTCGGTTTGGTTTGGCTATAGACCAGGGCTCCAACGCACCCCGGCAGATGTTTCCCTGTGACCTCGTGAATGGGACTGACCGGATTGATGTTTCGGGAATATTCCATCGCCAAATTTGTAATATCGACAGGGCGACGGTCGAACCGATCCTCCCCAATACCAGGTCCAACATCTTGGTGATGCGGCCAGATTCAACAAGCGGCTTCGGCCCCATACGAACGGTCATTTTTTTCCCAACTTGGCCAAGGATTCTGCCATGTCTCTCAGAACCTTCCGAGTGTCATCCGGCAATCCGCTGTACTGTCGGAAGAAGGCGATGTCCTCGGCCTGCGTGCGATTCTGCTCGTCGCTTCCGATCAAATAATCTGCGGTGACTCCCAACGCTTTTGCGATATCGGCGAGCTTTTCAGCGGAGGGACGAGGCGGATTTTTGTTTTCCAGCTCCCAGATGTAACTCTTTGATGATCCTGACAATTCGGCAAGCTGGTCAAGAGTCAACTTTTTGTCCGTGCGCAGCGCTTTGATGCGAGCGCCTAGTTTATTCTGCATGATCCGATCTCCTTCTTTTTCTCGTTTTTCCACAGGTTCGGAGTAGCGATATTTTAGAACCCTTGACTTCGAATATCAAGACCATCATATAGAGTTCGGAGTAGCGAACTTTTTAATTAAGTTTTAGCGAACTCAGCACGACCAAAAAGGGGAGCCCACAATGATCAGCACACTTGCGCGTCACAAACCGAAACTGGAGAGTAAACATGACGAGACGTACGGTCGATGGAATTGACCCATTCTTAAACCGCATCGACGCGATCCTCGCAGAGATCGCGTTCAGCGTTCAGCTACCGCCGTCTTTGCACGGCAAAGCCGTCGACCGGTACGAGGCGGTCAGAAAACACCTCGAAGCCACGACCTCGATCTTTTATGACCAGATCGAACACTTCTATCCGCAGGGTTCCATGGCCATTGATGCCACAATCTCAAATCGTGGAACTGACGACGAATACGACCTGGATATCATTGCCCAGTTGGGCGAGCGTTTCCGTTCAATGTCGCCCATCGGAATTCTTACCGAACTTGAAAAAGGCCTTATCGGCTATCGCGGCCTGACAGTCGTTCGCCAGACGCGGTGCGTCACGATCTACTACGCCGACCAAATGCACCTGGATATCTCCCCCTCACTCAGGGATGTCGGAACCTTGGAACGGCAGAGCGTGATTATGCATGCTAAGGGCCCGAAGGCTTCAGACGATGATCAAGAGGTCCCGATGAATGCCTACGGCTTCGGCGAGTGGTACATCGAGCGGACCCCGACGGAATTGAAGGTCGTCGAAGCTTTTAAACGGCGGTGGGAAGATGCCGAACATCGCCGCGTAAAAGCAGACGCGGACGTTGATGAAGTGCCTCTCCAGACAGAATTCGTTGTCAAGAGCAACACGACCTTAGCGCTTCAGTTGATCAAGCGGTTCCGAAATGTCCGGTATGCTGACCGTCCGGGACGGATGCCGCCATCCGTTATGCTCTCCTACTTCGCGGGTTTGGCGGCGAGGCCGGGCAGCTCGTTGACAGAAGCTCTATTGCGCATCACCAAGTGGATCATCAACGAGATTGAACAGGCGACCATCCGCAATCAGAAGCTCCGGGTCGAAAACCCCGTATACAGCGAGGATGTCTTCACCGACCGGTGGCCTGAAACAATTGATCAGCAGAAGCGGTTTGCTGCTGATCTTCGCGACTTGGTGCGGGGGATCGAAAGGGCGGTCAACAACGAAATGTTGCCGACCGAACTGCAGGACTGGCTTCGCGAAATGTTTGGGGATCGTGTCGTCACGAAAGCGGTTGACCAAATGGCGATGCAGACACGCCTTGCGGCAGAGCAGGGCCGTCAAGGTTATACCAAACGTGGCGGCATCCTGGTACCGGCCGCTCCAGTGGTGATCACCTCTTCGCAGAGTTCCGCATACGCTTCGCCCGTACAGGGTTCGCGTCACACCTACTTTGGAAGCAATTTCAAATGAGGGGAGGGTTCAAAGCAGTTGAGGAACAGATCACCGCCATGCAAGCCGATTGGCCGCTGTTTCGCGTACGAAAAGCGGGGCCTGAAGCGGCAATCTGGACCGGGGAATTGAAGCCGCAATTCTCGGCATACCGGATCGAGGTCCGGTATGCCGTCGGCGGCTCACCTGAGGTCAGAGTCATTTCTCCCGAGTTGATAAGGTTGCCTGAAAATATAGAAGGGCCGTTGCCGCATGTATACGGCCCCCTTACCGACCCGACACTTTGTCTATTCGACCCGGCAACCGGCGAGTGGGACGGGTCGATGTTGCTTTCCCGTACCACGATACCTTGGACAATTGACTGGCTCACTTTTTACGAATTCTGGGTGATGACCGGGAAATGGTCAGGCGGCGGTCGCCATCCCAAATGTTCGCCGTCAACGGAGACCCAACAATGAATTATGTAGCTCCACCGCGTTCCGATGGCACCATCCAATATACCAGGAAGAAGTTGCCGTGGCCGAAAGACCGCCCGTTCCGTATCCTATCGATTGATGGCGGCGGTATCCGAGGCATCTTCCCGGCCGCATATCTTGCAGAGATCGAGAAGCGTTTCCTCGGTGGTGCGTCGATTGTCAATCATTTCGACATGATCGCTGGGACGTCGACTGGTGGAATTATCGCCTTGGGTCTTGCCCACGGCATGTCTGCGAAACAGGTGCTCGAAATCTATACGGAGCGCGGCGATATCATCTTCCCATCACCGAGGGGCTTCGCTCGCCTTCGGCAGCTGGCTCGTTTTCTCTTTCGGCCCAAACATGACCAATCGGTCCTGAAGGGAGAACTTTTTCGGATTTTTGGCGACAAGGTCATCAATGACGCAACAACGCGCTTGGTCATTCCAAGTTTCGAAGGCGTACATGGCGAGCCATTCATCTACAAGTCGCCCCATCATCCCGACTATCAGAAGGATCGCCATAAGAGTTTCGCCCATGTCGCATTGCACACCACTGCGGCACCTGCTTACTACCCTGCAGTCGAAAACGATGGCCATATCATGATCGATGGCGGTGTTTGGGCGAACAACCCAATCATGAACGCCTTAGTGGATGTCCTCGCGTGTTATGACGTGCCACGCGATAACATCCGCATTCTTTCGCTCGGAACCGGCGACGAGACTTTGAAGCTGCGCAACAAGCATTTCAACGGCGGCGTGAACGGGTGGGGCATATCTTTCGGGGTGCCACCACTGTTCAAGATCGCAGCCAGGGCGCAGTCAAAGAACGCCTTGGGACAGGCCTACCTTCTTGCCGGGAAGAACAATGTTGTACGCGTTGATGTGCCCGAGCACCATCAACTCATAGGTCTGGATGACGTTCTGAGGTCTAAGCGGGAATTGCCATTGGTTGCCCGTGCGCAAGCTGATGCCTCAGGCCACTACATCCAAGGTGTTTTTCTGTCAGACTCGGTCGATCCGTTTCATCCTTGTGCGCTCAGGTGATCCGGTTTCACATGCCAACGTCCTTCCAAACATCACTCCGAAGGCTGTAATTATCGACCTCCACCGAGGTCCATCGGCGAGCAAGTGTCCACTCGGCGTATTAGTCGTCCGGTCCGTCGTCGGGAGCCAAATTGTGGGCTCGCCATTCCTGCTTGGGGATTTCGCTGCCCACCAAAAACGCAAATGACACAATATTACTGATGTCGGCGGTCACGGCGCATTTGAAACCGATGTTGTACCAATGACTTTTACTTCGAAATGCACCGCCCTCGGCGTCAATCGCGGTGGCTGCCATTTTCGGGTCTGACATCGCGTAGGCCACCAGGTAGTCCGGTTGAAACGTTTTGTTCCATCTATGGACCTGCTCCATAGCTTCGATGTTGCACAACTGAATCATATGCTCTTCGGTCGCCAATTTGCGGAGAGCTTCTCGAACCTTCTTGCTCCTTGGGGCCGCCAGTATCTTGGCGGCATACAGTTGGCTCGCAGCAACCATCCGTGCTGGCTCGACATCGCGTTTTCCGACAGGCGGCAGCTCTTCGGCACTCGCCTTGTTGGTTTCCTCGGCCTGAACAGCCGGGGTCTCCGCAACAGGGGCAATATGCTCGGTGGCTATTGGCGGCTGCACCGCGAGGTCCACATTTTGCGGTGAGACCATCTCAACGGCGATACCCTCGTCATCAGGTGGTACGAATTTGGGGACGCCTGGAATAAAGCTTAGAACGATAATGCCGAAAACCAAGTGGGCTATAACAGAGCTGGCTCGGTTTGTCTGAACAGTTCCGGGCGTTTTGCTAAGTGGATTTCCGCCTCGATTATGCTGCCACCATCATCGGCGTCAGCGCATTGAAGTAAGCCCGATCCGGCGTCTGCCGGTCAAGGGATGAATGTGGGCGTCGGGTGTTGTAAAAGCTCAGATATCGGCCGATGGCAGCGCGGGCCTCGGAAACGCTCTTGTAGGCGTGGAGATAGATCTCCTCGTATTTGATCGACCGCCAGAGCCGTTCGACGAAGACATTGTCTCGCCACGCGCCTTTGCCATCCATGGAGATGGCGATGTCGGCGTTCTTCAGAACGGCGGTGAAGTCGACGGAGGTGAACTGCGACCCCTGATCGGTGTTGAAGATGTCGGGCTTGCCATAGCGGGCAAGCGCTTCTTCGACCGCTTCTATGCAGAAGGCTGCTTCCATCGTGATCGACAGCCGCCACGATAGGACCTTCCGGCTGAACCAGTCCACGACAGCGCAGAGATAGACGAAGCCCCGTGCCATCGGAATGTAGGTCAGGTCCATCGCCCAGACCTGATTGGGTCTGGTGACCGCCAGCTTGCGAAGGAGATAGGGATAGACCTTGTGTCCTGGTGCCGGTTTCGAGGTGTTCGGGCGACGGTAAATCGCCTCGATGCCCATCTTCTTCATCAGGGTGGCGACGTGCAGCCGTCCGGTTTGCAGCCCTTCTGCCTTCAAAAGCCCTTGCAACATCCGGCTTCCGGCAAACGGGTAATCGAGATGCAGTTCGTCGATCCGGCGCATCAAAGCCAGATCGACGTCCGACACGGGACGTGGAGAATAATAGACGCTGCCACGGCTGAAGCCGAGAAGCTTCGCCTGGCGCACGACCGACAGTTTGTGCTCGCGGTCGATCATTTCTTTCCGCCCGGCAATCCCGCCTTTCCGAGCGCACCGGACAAAAAATCGTTCTCCAGCGTCAGTTCGCCGATCTTGGCGTGCAGCGTTTTGACATCGACGGTTGGACCCGCCGGCTCCGCCTTGGCTTCATCGCCGAAAACGCCCGTCGCCCCCTCAAGGAGCTGGTCTTTCCACTGCTTGATCTGATTGGCGTGCACGTCGAACTGCTGGGACAGTTCCACCAGCGTCTGTTCGCCCCTGATCGCGGCGAGCGCCACCTTTGCCTTGAAAGCCGGGCTATGGTTCCGGCGCGGTCGTCTCGTCATGGTATCTCCTGTTCCCGGCATCTAAGCCGAAGTCAGGCAGAAATTCCACTTATCCTGGCTGTTCAGATTTCCCGAGCCAGCTCTAACAGAGGCAAGGACGCTCCAGTTCCAGCCTTCGTGCTTCGACTTCGCGCCGAAAAACCTCAATGGCAGCGATGCCGTGGATGCGACAACATCGACATCTGACAAACTGACTGTCGGGTAGCTCGAAGAATTCATTCAGTCCAGTCCGAAGCAAGCCGGTAAACTCGCCGTTTCCGCATGGTTCGGCCAGGGAGATACCACTTCATCGCATAATTGCCCCTGGCAAATTCATGCATATATCGCAGCAGGTGATGCCCTCGCTCGTCAGCGGAGGCATCGCCTTGCTCATTAAAGTCGGCTGATAGTCACAGGATAACCAGCTTGCTCAATCGCCTGGCCAATCACGGAAGGATCAAGGGCTGTCTCCACCTTCGCCTTCCTTGACGCTAGATCGATTGTAACATCGGCGCTCGGATCGGCCGATTTGATAGCTTTCTCCACGGTACCCTTGCAGTGGCCGCATGTCATGTTCGGGATATCGAACTCATACATCTGTTGTCTCCTTTTCGATGTGTTGCCATGAATGTGGGGCTTCCAACGGTGGGAAGGTCAAGGGGGGCTCAGGATTTCATGAAAACCAAGTACGCTAGCGGTGCTCTGGGGGACGAAACGGCCGCTTCATATTTCTTGAACGACCTATTGCACAATTCCGTGAGCCTACTTCACACGTCGTTCGCCGCATGCCAGAGTATGGGCATGTCGTTTCTGAAGACCTTGCACCGGCTATTCTTCATTGCTGCCCTGCTCGGGATCATCCTTGGTCCCGTGGGCATCGGAGCAGCCGACAGTGCTATGGCGTCATCAGTTTCGGTTGCGATGGCTGGCATGGATATGCCCGATGAAATGCCGTGCTGCCCGGAACAGAAGCCCATCAAGCTAGACTGCGGCAAGGCCTGCCCCCTTGCGTTGCTCTGCACTACAGCGATTGTTGGTCAGTCGGCCAATAATCACGAATGGGCGCTAAAACCAGGCTGGATCGCACAACGGTTCAGCGTGATGCCCCATGCAGAACTGGCATCCACCGACATCGATCCGCCTGCTCGCCCTCCCAGAGCCTGATCTCCCGTCATTGAAGCGCGTTGTCATTTGAGCCGTGTCCGCATCTTGCGACCGGTCGTCCTGACAGCGATCCATTTTGACTAAGGACGCGGTCCAGGACCCGTCCGGATGAGACGTTGAATCATGAGCAAGACACTCTTTAACGCGGGGACCGTCCTCCTCTCAGGCGCAATGCTGTTTGCAACTCCAGTCGCCTCCTCAGCTGCGGCAACCGACTTCGAATTCCAGGCAGTCACGACCGACATCAAACAGGGCGCTGGGGAATCTGTATCTGTCCGCCTGATTGATAAGCGAACTGGCAAATCAGTTCCCGATGCGGTCATCTTCACCACCCGTATGGATATGGCTCCAGAAGGCATGGAAACGATGACCACCCCCGTCGAGGCGTCTGCATCCACCGAACCAGGCGTTTACACATTCACGACGAACCTTTCCATGGAAGGCGGATGGCGGTTCCAGATCGCCGCCAAGGTTCAAGGCGAACCGGAAACGGTTCAGGGCGAACTCGTCCTGAAGGCCATGCCGTGACCATGCCGCGCTTTATTGCCACGGTTTCCCTCGCCGCAATTGTCGGCGGGGGAGGTTATTGGGCTGGAAAAAATGATCTCGGTTCCTGGCTCGGAAACAAGCCAGCAGAAGTCGCGATGGCGGCCGATGATGGAGGAAAGCCGGAGCCTACCGGTCTCATCATTTACTACAGCCACCCGGACGGAGTTGCCGAGTATTCGGCTGGGCCTAAGAACACTGATGACGGGCGGCCGTTCGTGGCCGTCCGCGAAAGCGAAGACGTGAGGTTCGACGCAAAAGGAGCGGTGCTCCCGTCTGACGCCGCGTCCGCGAGTTCCGAACGAAAAATATTGTACTACCGAAACCCGATGGGCCTTCCGGATACCTCGCCCGTGCCGAAAAAGGATTCCATGGGAATGGACTACCTACCCGTTTACGACGGCGAGGTAAGCGATAGCTCAACTGTGAAGGTATCGCTCGGAAAACTCCAGCGGACCGGCGTCAAAACCGCATTGGCGCAGATGACCACGGTCAGCCGGAAAATCCGGGTGCCAGGCACGGTTTCGCTCGATGAGCGGTTGGTCAGCATCATCTCCATGCGGGCGGACGCCTTTGTGGAAGATGTCGCCAACGTCACCACTGGCGACAGGATCAAGAGGGGGAAAACCTCTTCCATTTCTATTCGAAGGAAATCGCGACCGCCGGAGCTGAATACGCGACCGAGATGCGCAATGGCGGGAAGGCTGGCTCTGACACAGGCTCCGCTCTCCGGTTGAAGAACCTCGGTGTGCCGACGGCAACGATCAATAGCATCGCGACCGACAGAAAGGTGCCGCAAAGCATTTCCTACACTGCTCCGCGTGATGGGGTTGTCCTGGAGCGCATGGCGGTGAGCGGCATGATGGCAGAGGCCGGAGACATCCTGTTCCGGATCGCGGACGTCTCCAAGGTCTGGGTGATCGCCGACGTCCCGAATACGAGTTGGGTGCCGTCCGAAAGGGGGCGGTCGCTTCCGTCAACGTCCGCAATCTGCCCGGCAAGGTTTTTACGGGCAAGATTGACCTCATCTATCCGGAGGTCCAGATGCAGACGCGGACGACAAAGGTCCGGATCGAGCTTCCAAATCCGGACGGGCAATTGATGTCCAACATGTATGCCGAGGTCGAAATCGAGGCCGGAGCCGGAAACCCGGTGGTCGCCGTCCCCAACAGTTCGGTCATCGATACGGGTGACCGCCAGATCGTATTCCTCGACAAAGGTGAAGGGAAATTCGAACCGGTGCATGTCACCCTGGGCATCCGAGGTGAAGATGTTACCGAGGTCACCAATGGGGTCGCGGCTGGAGATCGCGTGGTTGTTTCTGCCAATTTCCTCCTCGACGCCGAAAGCAACCTAAACGCTGCACTCAGCGCCCTGATGCCAGACGAGGTGAAACCATGATCGCGCAACTGATCTCCTGGTCGGCCCGCAACCTGGTCCTTATCTTCGTCGGCGCAGCACTGTCCATCGCGGGCGGCATCTATGCGCTTCGCACGTTACCGCTCGACGCCATCCCCGATCTGTCCGACGTCCAGGTGATCGTCTTCACCGACTATCCTGGACAGGCTCCCCAGGTCGTCGAGGACCAGGTCACCTATCCCTTGACGACCTCGATGCTGACCGTGCCGAAATCGAAGGTGGTGCGCGGCTTCTCGTTCTTCGGCGTGTCGTTCGTCTACGTGATCTTCGAAGACGGAACCGATCCCTATTGGGCCCGCAGCCGCGTACTCGAATATCTAAACGCGGCCGCAGGCCGTCTCCCCGACGGCGTGTCCCCGAGCCTCGGGCCGGATGCGACGGGTGTAGGCTGGGTCTACCAGTACGCCGTGGTGGCCAAGGAACTGTCGCTTGCCGAGCTTCGCTCACTGCAGGACTGGGTCGTGCGGTTTGCCGTTTCGAAGTCCGAGGGTGTGGCCGAGGTCGCAAGCGTCGGCGGGTTTGTCAAACAATATTCCATTGTCGTCGATCCCGCCCGGCTGAAGGCCCAGAATGTCTCGCTGTCGGATATCGCCGATGCCGTGCGGTCCAGCAATCGCGACGTCGGCGGCCGAACTGTCGAAATCTCCGAGTTCGAATTCATGGTGCGCGGGAAGGGCTACCTTCAGGGCATCAAGGACATCGAGAGCATCGTCCTTAAAACCAACGGCGGCATCCCGCTTCGTCTTTCCGACGTCGCCAGGGTTGAGCTGGTTCCGGACGAACGCCGGGGCATCACCGAGCTGAACGGTGAGGGGGAGGTCGCGAGCGGAATCGTCCTTCAGCGCTTCGGCGCAAACGCCTTGACTGTCATCGACAACGCCAAGAAGAGCTTAGCCGCGATCAAGGACAGCTTGCCAGCAGGGACGGAAATCCTTCCGGTCTATGATCGATCTGAACTGATCAACGCCGCTATTGAGACCCTAAAAGGGACACTTATCGAGGAGTCCATTGTTGTCGCCCTTGTGACAATCGCATTCCTGCTCCATGTCCGTAGCGCCCTCGTCGCGATCATCATGCTCCCAATCGGCATCTTGATCGCCTTTGCCGCGATGCGTTCACTAGGGATCGGGGCTAACATAATGAGCCTTGGCGGGATCGCCATCGCCATCGGCGCGATGATCGACGCGGCCATCGTCATGATCGAGAACGCCCACAAGCATCTGGAACGCGCCCCGCCTGACAAGCCACGAACGGAGGTTCTGATCAAAGCCGCGAGCGAAGTAGGGCCAGCCCTGTTTTTCAGCCTGCTGATCATCACGGTTTCGTTTCTTCCAATCTTCACGCTGGAGTCACAGGAAGGGCGGTTGTTCGGGCCGCTCGCCTTCACGAAAACCTTCGCGATGGCGGCGGCGGCATTGCTGTCGGTTACGCTCGTGCCCGCGCTGATGGTGGTGTTTGTCCGGGGCAAGATCGTTCCGGAACACAAAAATCCGCTTAACCGGTTCCTTATTTGGATATACCGCCCGATCATCTCGGGTGTTCTCAAGGCGAAGACACTCACGATCCTGGTGGCGATGGTGGCGCTTGCCGTGACAATCTGGCCCGCCCGTCAGATTGGCAGCGAGTTCATGCCGAGCCTGAACGAAGGCACGCTCATGTACATGCCGACAACTCTTCCAGGCTTGTCGATCACGAAGGCTGCCGAGCTGATGCAGACGCAGGATCGGATCATCAAATCCTTTCCGGAGGTTGAAACGGTCTTCGGAAAAGCGGGAAGGGCGCTGACCGCAACCGATCCTGCACCGACGGAGATGTTTGAGACGATCATCACCTTGAAGCCGAAATCTGCGTGGCGGCCGGGCGTAACAATTGACAGCTTGAAGCAGGAGATGGATTCGGCGCTTCAGTTTCCGGGCGTCTCCAATGCCTGGACCATGCCGATCCGCGCCCGCATCGACATGCTGTCGACCGGGATCAGGACGCCGGTTGGCGTCAAAGTCTACGGAACTGATCTCAAGGAAATGGAGCGGGTTGCTCGTGACATCGAGACCGTCCTGAAAACAATCCCGGGAACATCGAGCGCCTATGCCGAACGTGTGATTGGCGGATACTATCTTGATATCATTCCAGACCGCACGGCGCTTGGCCGATATGGACTGAGCGTCGACGACGTTCAGGATGTGATCGGCATGGCGCTTGGTTCGGAAGTGGTGACATCGACGGTCGAGGGCAGAGAGCGCTACGGAGTTGCCATCCGATATCCGAGAGCGTTTAGAAGCGATCCTCAATCGATTGCACGGGATGTCCAGGTTTCGCTACCTGGAGGCGGAACAGTACCGTTGGGGGAAGTCGCAGAGGTAAAGCTTACGCGGGGTGCCACCACCATCCGGACAGAGAATGGCCAGCTTGCCGTCTACATCTTCGTAGATATCGCCAATCGTGACCTGGGCGGCTATGTCGCGGAAGCACAGAACGCCGTAGCCAGCAGTGTGACGATGCCTTCCGGATATTCGGTCGCATGGAGCGGACAGTTCGAATACCTGGAACGGGCCAAGGCACGCCTCGCCATCGTAGTGCCCCTGACACTCGCGCTGATATTTCTGCTGCTCTATCTAAACTTCAGAGCGCTCGCAGAGACGCTGATCGTCATGCTCTCCCTGCCGTTCGCCTTGGTCGGTGGCATTTGGTTGATGTGGTGGTTGGGGTTCAATGCCTCCGTCGCAGTAGCGGTAGGGTTCATCGCTTTGGCAGGCGTCGCGGCAGAGACTGGCGTGATCATGCTGATCTACCTCGATCAGGCGCTTGCCGAGCAATGGCGAGAGTGCGTGCGGTCGGGGCGTTTGATGAGTCGCGACGACTTGAACCGGGCGATCATGGTCGGTGCTGTCGAACGTGTCCGGCCGAAGATGATGACCGTCGTGGCAATCATGGCCGGACTGGTGCCGATCCTTTGGAGCACGGGTGCCGGGTCAGAAATCATGCAGCGGATCGCCGTGCCGATGATCGGCGGGATGATCTCGTCGACGATCCTTACCCTGGTGGTCATTCCGGCGATCTATGGGCTGGTCAAAGGCTGGCGGCTGTCCGCCAGCACAGAAGCCCGGGTCGACATGAAGGCCGGATCGGTGGTGTTGAACGAGGCGGCCGAATGAATGGAGGATGCCATGATGAACGATGTGATGGGCAGCGGGATGATGTGGGGCATGGGGCTCGCGGGCCTGGTCGGGATCGTCGTGATTGCCCTCGTGGTCGCGGCGCTCGTCAAATATCTGTTTTTCCGCTGAAGCGGATGTTTCTAGACGGGAAACCGCCAGCGCCGAAACGTGAGTGAGTGTGATTTGACTGCGGTCCGGCGCAACTCCGACAATGCCATTAGGCATTCGGAAGCTCGGCATTTGGGGGGCCGCTTAACTCGGTTTCCCGTCTGCTACCGTTTTTGGAAAGGACAATCAAAATGAAACGGCGACATTTTCTTTATTCCATCGTCGCGGCCGGATCGATTTCTTTGATCGGAGTAGCGAGAGCGGCCGGTGAAAGCATGATCGTCTACAAGGACCCGAACTGTGGCTGTTGTCACGCCTGGGCCGAGGCGATGAAAAAGGCTGGTTTTTCCGTGCGGGCTGAAGACGTGGACGATCTCAACATCATCAAGGAGCGGTTCGCCGTTCCTGCTGAAATGCAAGGCTGCCACACAGCCATTGTTGCCGGGTACTACGTGGAAGGTCACGTTCCCGTGGAAGCCGTGAAAAGATTGGTCGCCGAACGCCCGAAGATTGCTGGGCTTGCCGTCCCCGGAATGCCAGAGGGATCACTGGGAATGGGCGACGACCCGAAAGCATCTTACGACGTCTATGCGGTGAACAAGGACGGGTCGAGCATACTTTATCAGGCGGTTAGGCCGAAAACCTGACGGTCGATAGGTCTCCCGGCGATATGCAAAGAGCCAGCCCGGGACTGCAGTGCCTCGCCGTGCGGCGACCTCTCGGGCGCGTCATCCACAATATCGGATTGACAGAGTAATTATATCCAATATTCTGGATATATGGATGATAATCGAGTAATTGCGGCATTGGCCGCCCTGGCGCAACCGACGCGCTTGCAAACCTTCCGACTTTTAGTGGAGCGCGAACCTGAAGGCGTCGCCGCTGGCGAACTGGCCCGCCTCATTGGTGTCCCACAGAACACTATGTCGGCCCATCTCTCGACGCTTGCTCACGCGGGCCTGGTCAGTGGTGACCGCCACAGCCGTTCAATTATCTATCGTGCCGATCTTAACCGCTTGCGGGAGGTCACGCTCTATCTGATCAAGGATTGCTGCGGCGGCAATCCGGACCTTTGCACACCGCTTATCGCCGACCTGACGCCCTGCTGCCCACCGAAAGAGGCTGCGGAAGCTTAGCTCACGCTCCAACACTGAGGAGGATCAAGATGACCGACAAGACCTATAACGTGCTCTTCTTGTGCACGGGCAATTCAGCACGCTCCATCATTGCCGAGGCTATCCTCAACCGACTTGGTCAAGGCAAATTCAAAGCCTTCTCCGCAGGCTCGCACCCGAAAGGCGTGGTGCATCCATTCTCGATACAGCTGTTAAAGGGCTTGAACTACGACACATCGTTCGCCCGTTCCAAGGATTGGGAGGAGTTCGCGAAACCCGGCTCTCCGCAGATGGATTTCGTATTTACCGTCTGCGACAACGCGGCAAATGAGGCTTGTCCGGTTTGGCCCGGTCAGCCGATGACAGCGCATTGGGGCGTGCCTGATCCGGCAGCGGCCGAAGGCACCGAAGCCGAGCGACACTTTGCATTCGCTGACACCTATCGAATGCTGAACAATCGAATTTCCATCTTCGTCAGCCTGCCGATGGTCAGCCTGGATAAGCTCGCTTTACAGAAACGCCTCGACGAGATCGGGCGTAACATCCCGAAAGCAGGTTGACCAGTGGCATACGATCTCAAGCGGCGCTTGGTCGCTGAAGCCCTTGGTACCGCCATTCTGGTCGCCACGGTGGTCGGTTCCGGGATCATGGCGGATCGGCTATCGGATGATGTCGCCGTCTCGCTCCTCGGAAACACAATTCCAACAGGGGCGATCCTGGTAGTCTTGATCACCATTCTTGGGCCGATCTCCGGGGCGCATTTCAATCCGGTCGTGACCATGGTCTTCGGACTGCGGCGCGAGATAGCCTCGCAAGCAGCCATCGCTTATATCGCAGCGCAAATCGTCGGCGGGATTGCTGGATCGTTTTTAGCGCATTCGATGTTTGAGTTACCGATCCTGGAGATTTCGACGACAGTGCGAACCGGGCAGGGGCAGTGGCTCGCTGAAATTGTTGCGACCTTTGGCCTGGTACTTACGATCCTTGGCGGTCTCCGCTTTCGGTCAGATGCAATTCCTTGGCTGGTCGGCCTCTATATCACCGCTGCCTACTGGTTCACCGCCTCAACCTCGTTCGCCAATCCAGCCGTGGCAATCGCTCGCGCACTGTCGAATACTTTTGCTGGCATCAGACCCACAGACGTTCCAGCGTTTATTGTCGCGGAAGTCGTTGGCGCACTACTGGCGACGGCTGTCGCCGGGTGGTTGCTCATGCAGGAAACGTCCGCATCCCCAATTCACACGAATCCAATAAAGGCCAAATGACCATGGACGTGACCATCTACCACAATCCCGACTGCGGCACCTCCCGCAACACATTGGACCTCATTCGGCACGCAGGCATCGAGCCCCTGGTTATCGAATACCTCAAGACGCCACCGACCCGCGAACAGCTGAGCAAGATGATTTCAGACGCTGGTCTGACCGTCCGCGAGGCTATTCGCGAAAAGGGCACACCCTATGCCGAACTCGGTCTCGATAACGCAGACCTTGCGGATGAACAGCTCCTCGACGCGATGCTCGAACATCCGATCCTGATCAACCGCCCCTTCGTCATCTCGCCATTGGGCACCCGGCTTAGTCGGCCCTCTGAGCTTGTCTTGGATATTTTGCCCGAGGAGAGCTTTAAGGGACCATTTGTCAAGGAAGACGGTGAGGCCATTCTCGATGAGAAGGGAAAGCGCATTGTCTGATCTGCCTGCCGCCGTTTCCGAACATCTTCGCAGCCTCGATCTGGACGCCCTCCGACCGGCCTTTTCGACACACAAGCCGCGCATCCTGATTTTGTACGGTTCGTTGAGATCAGTTTCCTACAGCCGTCTTCTCGCTCATGAGGCTCGGCGTTTACTCGAACATTTCGGAGCCGAAGTTAGAGTGTTTGATCCTACAGACCTGCCGTTGCCGGATGGCACCCGTATCCCATCCCAAAGTGCAGGAACTTCGTCAGCTCTCTGAATGGTCGGAAGGCCAGGTATGGGTCAGCCCCGAGCGGCACGGTGCGATGTCGGGCATCATGAAGACCCAGATCGACTGGATACCGCTTTCGATTGGCGCGGTACGTCCAACACAGGGCAAGACGCTGGCGGTTATGCAGGTGTCCGGGGGGTCGCAATCGTTCAATGCGATCAACCAGATGCGCATCCTCGGGCGCTGGATGCGGATGATCACCATTCCGAACCAATCCTCTGTCGCCAAGGCGTTTCAAGAGTTCGATGCAGACGGGCGAATGAAGCCGTCTTCCTATTACGACCGTGTGGTCGACGTCTGCGAGGAACTGATGAAGTTCACGCTGTTGACGCGGGACGTCTCGTCTTACCTGACGGACCGGTATAGCGAGCGCAAGGAGGATGCAGAGAAGCTGGAAAAGCGCGTGCAACTCAAAGCCATTTAACGGATTATGTCCGCCGATCCTGTGTGATCACATCACTCGGGACCGGTGCATACGACTCACGCGTGTCGCCAAACTTTGACGGCTGAGACCAAGAGGATCACCGCAAGAGCTGGCAGCAGGACACCATTCGGGACAATGCCGAGCAGCCGCCCGCCGATGAACGTGCCGACTATCGACCCTGCTGCCATGACCAGTAGAAACACCTTGTTGCGGCCAAGTACGGAAAAGCTCTGGTCGCGACTGTAGCGAGTGAAACCGACAAGCATCGTGGGCAAGCTCACGGCCAGGGACAGACTTCCCGCGAGCTTGATATCCGCACCAAACAACAGCACGAGCGTCGGGATCAGCAACTCACCGCCAGCCACACCGAGCAAGGAGGCAACGATGCCGATGATCAAGCCTGCAACAACGCCCGCTACAAGTTGAGGCGATCCGGTCAATAAGGGTTGTCCAGCTGTCGCGTCATGCCCGACCACGAGCACCACCGCGATAGCAACAAGAAGCCCGGCGATGACCTTGTAAAGCGTTTCCGATTTCAGGCGTGTTGCCCATCCCGCGCCGAACCAAGCCCCGAGCAGGCTGCCAGCTAACAGATTTACGACGATTGACCAATTGGCGGTAATCGCACTGAAAGGCACAGTCGCGGCGCGGAATGGCAGGGCTGAGGCGACAACAACAAGGCTCATTGCCTTGTTTAGGATCACGGCTTCCAATGCGCCAAAATTGAACAAGCCAATGAGGAGTGGCAGACGAAACTCCGCGCCGCCGCCAATCAATCCGCCCAATGCGCCAATGATCCCCCACCACCAAAAGCCATTGGAAGCTTGCGCTGCGTCGCATCATTTGCCAGTCCGTCTGCCATAATCGTCGTATCCCGTTGGACATTTCGCTTTGTACCCGTTTATTGGCACTCGGGCGATGAGCGTACCTGTGGTTGACGGTATTTTTCCTCGCGGAACCAGCCACCATCGCCCCATATATTTCGGCAAATGTCGAAATACCGCTTGACGACAGCGCCGTGGCCGTTTTAGTTTATTTCCATGATCATCGAAAAAGCAGCATCCCAGCTTGAAGCTCTCGGCAATGTCACCCGTCTTCGGATTTTCCGAATGCTGGTCCGTGCAGGTGACGAAGGTTTGCCGGTCGGCCAGTTGCAGGAAAAACTGGACATCCCGGGTTCAACGCTGTCGCACCACGTTAAGAAGCTCGTGGATACCGGACTGGTTATCCAGGAGCGGCAGGCGACGACACTTATCTGCACGACGAACTATCGCGATATGGATGCTCTGGTTGGGTACCTCGTGAACGAATGCTGCGCGGATGCCAAGTGCGGGACAAAGTCGAAAGAAGTCGCCGCCTGATCCCCTTTTTTTCAAAATTTCGAATATTCTGGAAGTACAGAAAGAGATAAGCATGACTGTCATGAATGAACTCCCCGTTGCCGTAATAGGCGCGGGACCTGTCGGACTTACCGCCGCCGCTCACCTTGTCGCCCGTAACATTCAACCACTCGTTTTCGAACGTGGCGATACGGTGGGTGCGGCGCTGCTTGATTGGGGACATGTCAGGGTCTTCTCGCCATGGAAATACAATATCGATGATGCGGCACGCGTTCTTCTGGACCGGCACGGATGGGACGCACCTCAACCGGATAATCTGCCGAACGGCCGGGAGATCGTCGAAGAATATCTTGTCCCATTGGCATCCGTGCCGGAGATTGCGTCTGGCCTGAAATTGGGTGCAACAGTGATCGCGATCACCCGTCACGGCCTCGACAAGGTTTCGTCTGGCAATCGTGACAATGCGCCGTTTGTTATCCGATATACCGATCAGACTGGCGAGCATGACGTGCTCGTCAGGGCCGTGATCGACGCCTCGGGAACCTGGACCCAACCCAATCCAATGGGAATCAACGGTCTTAGCGTTCCGGGAGAAATCGCGTCGTTCAGCCGGATTTCATACGGCATTCCCGATGTTCTCGGCACTCGCCGCAACGAGTTCCTTGGCAAACGCACGCTGGTGATTGGCAGCGGTCATTCGGCCATCAATGTCGCCATCGCTCTCATGGACCTGCAAGATGTCGATCCGAAGACCCAAATTCTCTGGGCGCTGCGGCACCACGGCGTCGAGCGCCTCCTCGGTGGCGGCCTGAACGATCAGTTGCCGGAACGCGGAGCGCTGGGCCTCGCGGCGAAAAAGGCCATGGATCAGGGTCGCCTGCAGATGCTGACTTCGTTCTCCGCCGAAAAGGTCCGGGTGCAAGAGGGTAGGGTGCATCTGACGGCGAGGGTTGGAACACAGCTGGCAGAATTGGACATCGACCAGATCGTCGTCACCACCGGGTTTCGTCCAGATTTCTCCTTCCTGAGCGAACTGAGGATCGAGGTGGACCCAGCTGTGGAAGCACCGCCAGCGCTGGCCCCGCTCATTGACCCTAATTTCCATTCCTGCGGAACCGTACCGCCTCACGGCATTGAGGAATTGAAGCATCCGGAGAAGGATTTCTACATCGTCGGTTCGAAGTCCTACGGTCGTGCGCCGACATTCCTGATGAAGACGGGTTACGAACAGGTGCGGTCGGTCGTTGCTGAAATCGCAGGCGATCACATCGCCGCCCGTATTGTCCAATTGGTTCTCCCCGAAACCGGCGTCTGCAGCGTCGACCTCGGGAGCAAGGACGTGGGTTCGTGCTGCGGTGGACCGGTCCCTGTTGAAGTCGATGCGTGTTGTGTTGCCGATGCCACGGCAAAGTCGGAAGGCAAATCTGGATGCGGCTGCGGACCAAGGTCCGATGCTACCGAACATCTTACTGAGAGCGCCTGAGCAATGGATGATCGGAAACTGCCAGTGTCAGCTCTGTGGGGAATCGGTCTCACCCAGATCATCGGGTACGGCACCCTCTTCTACGCTTTCAGCATCCTCGTGCCGGACATTGCCCGGCAACTTGGGTGGAGTGAACAATGGGTTTTCGGTGCGTTCTCGGGTTCGCTCCTAGCCGGAAGTTTGATCGCGCCAACTGCCGGTCATTGGGCTGATCGCATCGGGGCCGGAAAATTGATGGCATTTGGATCGGTCGGGGCCGCAATCTCGCTCCTTTTAACGGCCGCCGCACCAGGACCGATCACCTTCTGTCTGGCACTCGCCCTGACACAGGTTGTCTCTGCAACAGTGCTCTACAGCACCGCCTTCGTAGCCATCGTTCAAATCGGCGGTAGAAAAGCGCAGAAATCGATTGTGCATCTAACCCTGATCGCAGGCTTTGCCTCGACGGTGTTCTGGCCGCTGACATCCTGGCTTCACGATTGGATGTCCTGGCGGCAGGTCTATCTCCTGTTTGCGCTGCTCAATATCGGCATATGCTTTCCGATCCACCTTTGGCTTGCCAGGCTATCCTCCTCGAAGGTTGCAGGCGAACAGTCCGCGCAATCCTCTACATCCGCTGTGTCGTCGACCACGCCGTCGTCCAAGGGGCAATTGATATTCGTCCTGATGCTAATCGGCTTCGCAATCGAAGGTTATGCCCTGTCGGCAGTCCTGGTTCATATGGTTCCATTGACACTGGCACTGGGCCTTGGCGCATCCGGAATCTACATTGCCTCGCTTTTCGGACCGTCACAGGTCGCGAGCCGTTTCGTCAACTTGCTGTTCGGCGGCGGACTTTCCCAAACCTGGCTCGCGGTAATCGCGACGCTCTTTCTCCCCCTCGGCCTTGCGATCCTACTCCCTACATCGCCTTGGATTGTGGGGGCGGTTGTCTTCGCAATCTGCATGGGGCTTGGTTCAGGTCTGACGAGCATTGTCGGCGGTACACTGCCCTTGGAACTGTTCGGCCGCGAAGGTTACGGCAAGCGTTTAGGCTGGTGCACCTCGGCGAAACAATTCACGTCGGCCATTGCGCCGGTTTCCATGTCGGCATCGATGTCCGCCATAGGTATCGTTCCCTCTTTGTGGATCGTTGGCTTGATCGGTATGGTTGGGGCAATGGCGTTCCTGGCGATTCCATTGATCGTGAGGCAAAGGATAATCACATCACCACTGAGCGCCTGAAGTTCCCCGCCCGTGGAGGTAGTGTGCGCTTATTGCCGGAAACCTCAAATGGCCTTCACGTCTTCGCGGACGGTTGTTCTGAACCCAGTTCCGGGCAAGGAGGGTGGGCATTCATCGCCTACCGCGATGCCGTGGAAATCGCGGCCGACTTCGGTGGTGTCCGGGATTCAGCGAACAACGCGATGGAGTTGATCGCCCTGCTCAAGGCAGCGATGTGGGTCAATACCAACGCTCCGGGTGAATCTGCGATCATCTGGTCCGATTCCCTTTACGCAGTTAAAGGCTGCAACAGCGGGCGACATATCTGGAAGACCAACGGCTGGAAGAAAATTGTCCCGAATGCGAATGCCCGAAGCCGAACTATCGCCAATCCAGAACTTTGGAAGGCAATCGATCTTCAACTGTCACCCAACCCGCTGGTGACAATCGCCTGGTGCAAAGGTCATTCTGGCATCGAAGGCAACGAACGCGCGGATGAACTCGCGGGAAACGGATGCCTTTCGATCTAGAGTGGCCAACGTGCGTGATTTGCGAATGGCGGTATCTCGCGGGAAGCGAACGGTCGTTTCGAGCCACTTCGCGACCTTGGCTGAGGTCCCAAATGCACAAACAGCGGAAGAGAGCGAGCTTCCGCTGTTTGTGCCACAGCGGTCACTGCACTTGATGCGAACCGATGTTCTGAGATTCGAAACCCACCGACAAAGCCGATGCCGCCGATGCTACCGTTCTGCCTGATTGCGAAGGCGTGCCGTCCACGATCCACGTCACCCCTTCAACTCTTCGATGTCGTTGAGCTTCCAGCTCTTGTCGAAATACGGCTGTAGCGGACCATAAAAGCGGAAGTAAGCGAACCAGGCCTTGTCGGGAATCGTCGGTATCCAATTCTTCTCATGCCCGGACGGAGCATTTGGGCCAAAGTAGAGATCGACTGATCCATCGCTGTTTTTGACGATGTCCGTCCTTGATGATTTGTCGGCGATGTGCTGCGGGTTGTCGATCAGGACGCGATTCAGGGAATCATAGACCGTTACAGACCAGAACAAT
Organism: Rhizobium leguminosarum; assembly: GCF_001679785.1. Classification (NCBI taxonomy): domain Bacteria; kingdom Pseudomonadati; phylum Pseudomonadota; class Alphaproteobacteria; order Hyphomicrobiales; family Rhizobiaceae; genus Rhizobium; species Rhizobium leguminosarum. The sequence goes on along the minus strand of NZ_CP016286.1, from coordinate 1,951,897 downwards.
TTTGCCGGAACATCGGCGGGCACATGCAATGAATAGTTCTTGGCTCCGTCGAGCCAGTTTCCGGCGGCGTCGGAGTGCGCGGAGAGATAGGCTTGACCGACGCCGGGCGTCTTGGTGACCATCCCCTTGGTGGTTGTCACCGCCTCATAGAAGTATTTCGCTCGCTGGTCGAGCTGGGTGTAGGTCGCCGCTTCCTGGAAGGGGTCGAACATAATCACATAGTCCCAGTTCGAGTCTGGACGGTAGCGTGCTCCTTCCTCACGGGTGTTGAACGAATTGGCCTGAGCCATAAGCTCACCCATCACCGCGCCGTGAGTCAGTATCTTCTTCTGCCGCTCGTCGGGTTGAAACGGTTTTCCCTTCTCGATCCCAAGTGGCCGAAGCATAGCCATCATGATCCGGTCGCGTTCCAACACCGGCTCCCGCTGGACGATATCGTTCAACCTTTCCCAGTAGGCAAATCCGCGCGGCGGAACCTGGCTCCAGGCACGACCATCGGGCGTGATCAATTCAGTCGGCTTTGGGTTTTTGCGGTCGGCAAACGGGTAGATGCGAACACTCGCGATCAATGCCTTGGCCTTTGCGGGGTCAGGATCGAGCACGCGGAAGGCGAAGAAGACATTGTTGGTCGGGGAATGAATGACAATAGCGCCCTTGAGGTCCGGGGCTTTTTGGCCTGGTCCGACAATCAGGTATTTCGCGCCTTTGCCTTTGTCCGGACCGGTCTCGCCCATGTCTGTGATCGGCCGTTGCCAGAAATCGCCAACGCCCCCGGCCGTCGAGCCTTTTGGGTAGTCGATCACCAAGGGACCGGTCTTCGAAAGGTCGGGAAAGCCGCCGATATAGGGTGTCGTAGCATTAGCCGTCAGGATACCCAGTTTGTCCTTGACGCTTTGATAGATAACCAGATCGGTATCGCCAGCGCCAAGTGCCTCCTTCGTTGAGGCCTGCCACTCGGCAAAACCGATGATTGGCAGGGCCCAGATGTAGGCCTGTGTCGCTCGCTGGAAATCCATTTCATCGAAGAGCTTATCGACGGTAGCTTTGTCTGCAGGTAGTCCGAGTGATAACGGTATGTCGCCGATTGGCGTCTTGACTGTCGAAGCGTCCTTAGACGCTGCCGTTCCAGCTAAGAGGGCAAAGACTGCGACGGCAGAAACCGTCGTTAGAATTGATGGCATCTCTAACTCCCCTGTATCTGTATAGGATTGCGCCGCTCAGTTGATTGGCTGGGGCTGAGGGAGTGTCCAGTTCCCGCTGATAGCCTCGGGCGAGGGGCCATAGACGCGGGCAACCAGGCTGTACTTCCCCTCCGGCGTCGGCAGCCAATTGGAGTCCTTGTCTGCGCCAGGAGACGAATGACCGAGGTAGATCGTCAGCGACTTGTCCTTGCCGTAGACAAGCCCCGGCGTCCGGTCGCCGATGGAGTAACGCTTCAATGCATTGGCGTAAAGAAGCCGGTCTGGCAACGTGTAGAGAGTCAGGGACCAAAAGAACTTGGCAGGCGGCAATTGACCGGGCGCAAAGTAAAGCTTGGTCGGCTTTGCACCGTCACCGACGAAGCCGCCATACCAGGCCTCTTCAATCGAGTTCCCGTAAAGCCCCTTCTGGGCACCCATCGCTCGGGTCATATAGTTGCCACGCATGAACTCACGGTTTCCGAAGAGGCCGTTTGAACTCAATGTCTTTGCGGCGGTCTCCTTCATCGAAGCCTTGGCGTCTTCGACCCCAGCATCGATGGCCTTCAAAGTTTCGGGATCGACTTTTGTGGAATCAAATGATTTGCCAGGACCGATGCCAATCTTGGCGAACCGCTCCATCATATCTTTCTCGTCACCCACTGTCGGCTGCGTAAATTGCAGGAGAAAATTTATGTATTCAATGAAGTCGTGATTAGTCGCTTTGGCCGCATCGTAAGTAGGGAACGAAATCTCAGGTGCGGGTTTCGGTGACGGCGCATTCAGGAACTTGCTGAGCGACGTGAGCTTGTATTGCGCCTGAATCTTCTTGAGGTTCTCGACGTCCTCAGGCCCGGTCAGAGAGGTCCTTCCCAAAATGCCGACGATGTCGGTCTCGGATCGGATGACCTTGGTAATCCCCTCAACCTTGGTTTCTTTCCATCTGGGCCCTGCGATCAGATAGTTGCCCGCATTGTAGCCCGTTGCCCGAACGCCGACGTAACCGAAATTATAGGTAAAGAGATCGATCAGTTGCATGACGTAGTATCGGTCCTCGGGAACGGCCGGGACACTAAGGACGATGGGTTCTGCACGAAGATCAAGCCACGCCCATGAGTAGGGCGTGTCGTTGTTCGGGGTGACTATGTCTTTGTTGTCGGGCGTGAAGGCCTGCGAATAATTTCGGAAAGTATTGAAACCGCCAACATATTCCGACGACTTCGGATCGGTGGCCTGCTTTGACCAAGTCTGATAGCTCGCAATGGGAGCATAGGAGTAGATATATGCCTCTTGAGCAATTGAACGGACCTCCTCGGAGGTCGGCGATTGCGCCACCGCGAGTGACGTAAATCCCAGTGTCAGAGCTGATGCAATAAAGAGCTGTTGAAACATATGGCCTCCAGATGTCACTAAAGGCGGTAACCTAGCTTCCGCGCATAAGGGCGGCAAGGAAGTTTCGGTCGGACTATGTCAAAAGCTTGCGTTGGGCCGAAAGGCGTCATTGATGGCATTGCTAGACAGGACCAGAAATCGCCCACGGTTGACGTATTCCAAAGTTGTCGCGAGGGTTGTTGCATGCGCTTTTTAGATGTGAGTGGCGCATGAAAATCGAGGTTTTTGACCGGGCCGACATCTCGCTGCACCTTAAGCAATTGTCGGGCCTGTTGGTCGACGCGGTCAATCAGGGCGCGTTGGTCGGCCATATCCTGCCATTAGACATGAACGCGGTCGAGCACTACTGGCACGATGTGGCAATCTCGGTCGTCGCTGGAGAACGCTTATTGATCTGCGCGTCGGTCGAGAACAAACTTGTCGGTACGGTCCAGCTATATTTGTCGCCGGAGCCAAACGCTCCGCATCGGGGTGAAGTCTATAAACTCATCGTCAACAGCACTCGCCGAAATCAAGGGATCGGCGAAGCTTTGATGCACGAAGTCGAACGACAGGCCACCAAATACAAGCGTTCACTTCTTTTGCTCGATACGGCGCAGGGAGGGGCGGGGGAACGCCTTTATCGACGCCTTGGATGGCAAGAGGTTGGGACAGTGCCTCGTCATTTTGTTGATCCGTGGGGCAATATGACGGCATCCGTTTATATGATGCGGTTTATCGAATGACCGGACTCCTCGCTGCATCGGTTTAACGCGCACAGGCGTGATAACTGGGCCTGCGCCATGCCAGAAGCAATCTGGACATGAACTTCGGGGGGAAGTACACGTAGGCGAGGGACCGTGCCGACCTACGCTTCTAGAAGGTTCGGCTGAACTATCAGGTGTGGGGGCCACAAGTGGGGGCGGTTAGAGCAGCGTTGGTGGACGCCTTCATTGCCGCCCTGCCGGTGGCCTTGATCTATTTCAGTGGTTGGGCCTATCTGACATCTTATCTCGGCCAGTTTGGGATTGACGCGACCCAGTTCGACGTCAGCTTCACAACTGTACTCGTCTATGCGTTTGTGCCACTTCAGTCTTGTTCTGTTATTTTCGCGATAGCCGCCATCGTCCTCCTTGGCTTTACGGGTTTTTTGCTCGAATTCAACGTGAAGGAAGATGCGAAGATATTGCGCAGCCTGGCTGCGTCACTTGGTCTTGTCGCTCTGGTTCTGGTTGTCGTCCTTCTTTTCGTTGTAAAGGCAGCGGCAACGACAGCCGCTCGTGATATGAGCGACAATGTCTGGAAAGGTGACAAATCCCAGTCGGTAGTGCCTCTACTCGACGCGCGAAAGGACGATCCGGCAGCAAAATTATATAACGCTTGCAGAGACGGCCGACGTCTTCGCCAGATAATAGGTTTGCCGAGCCAACTATTTTTGATGTGTCGCAGTGATGTCGATGAATGTAACAGGGGAACGCTTTTTGCTGTCAGCCATGAGGGAAAGATTCTTTATTCGGCAGACAAGGTCAGGGAGGAAATCAATGTTCGGAAGATTTGTCAGCCTTAGTCTGATCGTGCTTCTCGCGGTGCCCCATCCGTCATTTGGCGACGATATTGAACTCGCCGGGAGAAGAAAAATTGTCGTTGGCGACGGACCGTATGAGATAAAGGACGAGTCAGGCGTCATCGGTTTTGTTGTAGCCACCGCCGGAAATTTCGTCACCTTCAAGCCCTGTTCCGGGGAATCGTTTTCGCTCGACCGCAACAAACTGCTTCCCACAAAAAACAAATGCAAAAATGCGCCATCTCCTGACGAGAACCCTTTGGTGGCAAACTGTGGCAATGCGTGGGATGGTTGGGACAAAACGAAGGTCGCACAGGCAATCAAAGGCAACGAGCCGGTCGGCACCACATTCTTTACCACCAGCGACAACGAGATAGTTGCGCAGGCCATGGACCCGACGCAGATGGCGGCAGTCATCGACAGCGTGGCTCAACTGAAAGATTGTGGTCAATATACTATCGGTTTTGACAAGCAAGGAGAGAGTAACTTGCGCATCATTCAGCCAATGCAGGCGATACATCTAGAGAATCAGAACTGAATGCCACCAAAGAGAAAACATCAATATTGAAATATAGGCGTAGGATCGATTTTCGGAAGAACCAAATACCTGGCGCGAGATAACGCGCGCGCGCCATACCGTGATTTGGCAGCTAGATGGATTCCAATTCGGTCGAATGCCATAGATATTCGTCGCGGCATTGCAGGGTCGCTCGGTCAGACTTGTAGCGTAGGTCGCCTGTAGCTCCGAGGTTACGAAGCTTCGTCAGTGTCTCACTTACGTCATTCTCCTGCGAAGTTTTGCAGTATGCACAGACGAGGTGGTGGCCGAGCTTCACATCAAGCCTAGCTGACGAAATCTTCACAGCCGCCAGATCGCCATGAGCCGCAGCTTCCGCCAATTTCCGCCATATGCCTTCAGGATCGCCAAGGGCTATGGGAACCAACCACTTACCAGACGCCAATTTGTCGTCGTCACCGCCGATTTGCGAAGTGAACCCCGACTTTGAAATCGCAGCGTGCCACATAAGGCGCATTCCTCTCGAAGTGATAAACGTTGAGAATTGGCCTTTGGCGCGGAGACCAAATAACCAAGAGCCGAGGTTAGCGGCCCGACGAGAAATCGCTTGGCCGGGTCTGTTAAACGACAAGCGGCGTATCGTGGCTGGTTGACGTCGACGAAATTCCGCCCGATCCTTTAATGGTCCGAGACTGTGCGAAATTTCAGATGATGCCCCAAAATCCTAACCTAGTGCCCGTCCACAAACGGTAAACCACTGAAATTATTGGAGGAATAGCGATATTGCGACGGGCAAAGCCCGGCGGTTTCAGGTATACTTTAGATCAAGCCATTGATTCTAAAGACAAACCCGCAACCGCCGGAGCCGACAATGCGCCAAGAACGCACCGTCCAAGCCAATATATTCGATCTTTTCGCCGAACACGAGATCGGCCGCGAGCTGAAAGCCATGTCGCAATGGCTGGATGAGCATCGTGATCTGCTCGGGCTGGTAGCGCAGGACCTGCGCCGCCACGGCGTCAAGGAGACCGGCCGCGAGGGCCTGCCGGCGGAGGCCGTGCTGCGTTGCGCCCTGCTCAAACAACACCGTCAGTTGAGTTATGAGGAGTTGGCCTTTCATCTGGAAGATTCCGCCTCGTTCCGGGCCTTTGCCCGGCTGCCGTGGGGGTGGAACCCGAAGAAGTCGGTCTTGCACAAGACGATCAGCGCGATCCGGGCCGGGACCTTTGAAGCGATCAATCGCGTGCTGTTGACGAGCGCCCGGCAGGACAAGGTGGAACGCGGCAAGGTCGTGCGCATCGACAGCACCGTCACTTCGGCGCTGATGCACGAACCGAGCGACAGTAGTCTTTTGTGGGACTGCGTGCGGGTGATGGTGCGGCTGTTGCAGCAGGCGGCTTCCTTGGGCAGCGCCATCTCATGGCACGATCACTGCCGCGCGGCGAAGAAGCGATCCCGGGCGATCCAATTTACCCGCGGTCGTCCGAAACGAGTTCAGCACTATCGCGCGCTGGTCAGGATCACGCGCACCACCTTGAGCTATCTCGAACAGGCGGCGGCGCAACTGCCCTTGGCGGCGGGCCCGGCGGTCGAACTCTGGCAGGCCCAACTCCGCCACTATAAGCCGCTGATCGAACGGATCATCGCCCAGACCGAGCGGCGGGTCCTGGCCGGCGAGGCGGTGCCGGCTGGCGACAAGCTGGTCAGTTTGTTCGAGCCGCATGCCGACATCATCGTCAAAGGCAGCCGCGACGTCGAGTATGGCCATAAGATCAATTTGACCACCGGCACAAGCGGGCTGATCCTCGACCTCGTCGTCGAAACCGGCAACCCGGCCGACAGCGAGCGCTTGCTGCCGATGCTGGAACGCCACATCGGCATCTGGGGCGAGGCGCCGCGTCAGGCGGCGGCCGACGGCGGCTATGCCAGCCGCGATAATTTGAGCCGAGCCAAAGCCTGGGGCATCTGCGACATGGCCTTCCACAAGAAGTGCGGCCTCAGGATCGAAGACATGGTCAAGAGCCGCTGGGTCTATCGCAAGCTGCGCAACTTCCGCGCCGGCATCGAGGCCGGCATCTCCTGCCTCAAACGCGCCTACGGCTTGGGGCGCTGCACCTGGCGTGGGCTCGACCACTTCAAGGCTTATGTCTGGTCCTCGGTGGTCGCATACAATCTCGCCCTCTTCGCCCGCCTCAGGCCGACCTGACATCCCATGTCGCCAGCCAAAACCGGACCGGCGTGACGCCGGCAGTTGCCAATGCGCGCATGTCCACCAGAAATCCTGGCCGCCGCAATTAGCACCCATGAGCCACACCGCATGGCTTCAAAGCGGCCACCAAGCGGAACCCAAGTGCGCTGCAAGCTCAAGAAAACCAGCGTTTATGGACGGAAACTAACCTAGTGCCCGTCCACAAACGGTAAACCACTGAAATTATTGGAGGAATAGCGATATTGCGACGGGCAAAGCCCGGCGGTTTCAGGTATACTTTAGATCAAGCCATTGATTCTAAAGACAAACCCGCAACCGCCGGAGCCGACAATGCGCCAAGAACGCACCGTCCAAGCCAATATATTCGATCTTTTCGCCGAACACGAGATCGGCCGCGAGCTGAAAGCCATGTCGCAATGGCTGGATGAGCATCGTGATCTGCTCGGGCTGGTAGCGCAGGACCTGCGCCGCCACGGCGTCAAGGAGACCGGCCGCGAGGGCCTGCCGGCGGAGGCCGTGCTGCGTTGCGCCCTGCTCAAACAACACCGTCAGTTGAGTTATGAGGAGTTGGCCTTTCATCTGGAAGATTCCGCCTCGTTCCGGGCCTTTGCCCGGCTGCCGTGGGGGTGGAACCCGAAGAAGTCGGTCTTGCACAAGACGATCAGCGCGATCCGGGCCGGGACCTTTGAAGCGATCAATCGCGTGCTGTTGACGAGCGCCCGGCAGGACAAGGTGGAACGCGGCAAGGTCGTGCGCATCGACAGCACCGTCACTTCGGCGCTGATGCACGAACCGAGCGACAGTAGTCTTTTGTGGGACTGCGTGCGGGTGATGGTGCGGCTGTTGCAGCAGGCGGCTTCCTTGGGCAGCGCCATCTCATGGCACGATCACTGCCGCGCGGCGAAGAAGCGATCCCGGGCGATCCAATTTACCCGCGGTCGTCCGAAACGAGTTCAGCACTATCGCGCGCTGCTCAGGATCACGCGCACCACCTTGAGCTATCTCGAACAGGCGGCGGCGCAACTGCCCTTGGCGGCGGGCCCGGCGGTCGAACTCTGGCAGGCCCAACTCCGCCACTATAAGCCGCTGATCGAACGGATCATCGCCCAGACCGAGCGGCGGGTCCTGGCCGGCGAGGCGGTGCCGGCTGGCGACAAGCTGGTCAGTTTGTTCGAGCCGCATGCCGACATCATCGTCAAAGGCAGCCGCGACGTCGAGTATGGCCATAAGATCAATTTGACCACCGGCACAAGCGGGCTGATCCTCGACCTCGTCGTCGAAACCGGCAACCCGGCCGACAGCGAGCGCTTGCTGCCGATGCTGGAACGCCACATCGGCATCTGGGGCGAGGCGCCGCGTCAGGCGGCGGCCGACGGCGGCTATGCCAGCCGCGATAATTTGAGCCGAGCCAAAGCCTGGGGCATCTGCGACATGGCCTTCCACAAGAAGTGCGGCCTCAGGATCGAAGACATGGTCAAGAGCCGCTGGGTCTATCGCAAGCTGCGCAACTTCCGCGCCGGCATCGAGGCCGGCATCTCCTGCCTCAAACGCGCCTACGGCTTGGGGCGCTGCACCTGGCGTGGGCTCGACCACTTCAAGGCTTATGTCTGGTCCTCGGTGGTCGCATACAATCTCGCCCTCTTCGCCCGCCTCAGGCCGACCTGACATCCCATGTCGCCAGCCAAAACCGGACCGGCGTGACGCCGGCAGTTGCCAATGCGCGCATGTCCACCAGAAATCCTGGCCGCCGCAATTAGCACCCATGAGCCACACCGCATGGCTTCAAAGCGGCCACCAAGCGGAACCCAAGTGCGCTGCAAGCTCAAGAAAACCAGCGTTTATGGACGGAAACTAACCTAGCTGCGTTAAGAGCGGCGATTCCTCATGAGGATGCTCAACTGGAGGCGGCAAGTGCTTGTCTCCTTCAGATGGTAGGGCAGCGGGACACTGGCTTTCCGCACATGACTTTGGATGATGCCCGTGAAATTGCGCGCGTCATCCGAGGCCGTTTTCAATCCGGTTCCAGCTGAGCCTTAGATCATGGCGACGTTCCCGGTTGGACTAGGTGGCCTGGTTTGCCTTGGTAGAGTTGTTGAAATCCGGAAATTTCGTCGCTGGATAGGTGATTGAGCAGCTGTGCAAGGCGCTCACCCGCTAGGAATTTCTCGTCCCTCAGTGCGCCCGCGATTTTTATCAGCGCCTCCTGGTGCGACTCCAGTATTTCCTTCGATCTCTTGTACTCCGCGTCAAGAATGAGATCGATATCAGCGCGAAGGTCAGGAATTATTGAAAACAAGGCCCCTTCCGACTGGTCAATTCCTTCGGGAAACGTCGAGAGGCGTCTGCCCAACCCGAACCTCGTGACCATTTGCGAAGCTAGTTCAGTTGCCTTCGCAACGTCGCTCCTTGGTGATCCTCCAGCAGTAGTCGAGCGGTAGCCGAATATCAGCTCCTCGGCGGCCATACCGGCGAGACCCACAGCGATGTCACCTCGGAAGTACCTCTCAGTTTTAAACGGTGTCACCGGCTCATCGATCCAAGTCGCTCCGTGAGTTTCATGTGACCGTTCGTTTTCTGATGTATGATCGAAAATCTCTATTCGTGAGACGGTCCCCACTTCCAGTACCTTCGCTACCAACGCGTGCGCTGCCTCATGAATGCATATTCGCCAGAGATCGGCTCCGACCAACTTTATGCGCTCGGAGATGTGCTCAGTAAGGTCCTCAATTTTTAAATCCCTATTCGCAATGCGCGCACGCTGTCGCGCTTTCCGCGCAACAAGTTCCAAGTCCGAACCCGTCTTTCCTGAAAGCGCTCTTGCTGCTTGGCTTATCTCAAGGCAATTTGCCAACTCAGGAAGGTAGAAACGAAGGATTGAGGCTCGCTCTTCCGCATTCGGTGGCGAGAGTTCAATATGCTGCTCTATCCTACCCGAACGGATGAGGGCAGGATCAAGACGTCCAGGCAGATTTGTTGCTGCCACCACCACAACACCTTCGCGTCCTTCAGTACCATCGAGCGCTTCAAGCAAAGCGTTTACAACCTCGTTGCAATACTGCTGATTATCTCCTGAGAATTTTCGGCGGTCTCCAAAAGCATCGAATTCATCGAGGAATAGAATTGACGGGGCGGATTCTCGCGCCTCATTGAAATCGATCCTCATCGCTTTCAACAAGTCGCCGAGATGACCGTGAGATTGCCATTTGGCAAGCGAGGCCGATACCAAGTGAGCGCCGCACGCGGACGCGAGGGATACGGCAAAGCTGGATTTTCCGGTACCCGGCGGGCCGTACAGCAGAACTCCTTTATCAACATCGGCCCAGTGAAGCGCACCGGCCCGCCAGAGTTCCAGATCGCGTTTTAGATCGAGGCCCCACGTCCCTGCTGCGCCATACGTTGTAAGCGGAAGGACCCGCCGGGAACTGCTGGCTTTTGATGATAATTCCTTGACCCTTGCCAGCGCAGACCGTGCCGAGCGGCCTTTGCGGAAGATCGAATCTAAGTACCTCGGGTCCTGTTGGCGAAGAAGTGCTTTGCATTCTTCGGACAATGGGCCGACGTCCAGTTGGCGAGCGAGGCTATCCAGATGTCGATCATCAAGGATTTCCAAATCGACGTTCGTGTCTGCACTTATCCTGAACTCGGCGTGCAGCTCCGCTCCCTTTGGGAGAAAGACCACTACCTTCTGAGCGTCCAGATATGCGCCAGGGCTGAAATCCCAATTCCCTTTTTTAGTCCTTGGGGGATGGCAGAAAGCCTTAATCCGCAGGGAGCTGCGACCTCCAGACTTGAGGCCGAGTTCTGCGACATAGTCGAAGTCGTCCACCGGCCAAGCCCGTGGAACTTGGATCACCATTACTGAAGTCTCGGAAGTGAAGAAATGCTGCTGATTTTTCATCAGGCGTACGAACGCGCAAAAAGCCAGAAACCGTCGCGGGCTGCTGGCCAGGGCAGTTGGGGCGGCTCGTCGGCTAAGTTCGGCAGGAAATTTGGAGATCGCTACACGGACTTCGGTAGTGGCTGTTAGAAGGTTCTCTATCGCGGCATCGAGCATGTCCTGGGTGTGGGGTTTCATTGGTTGGGCCCTCCTTCAAGAGGACGTCCTAGGCGATACCAGCGGTTGAAAGTCCTGGCGAGGTTCTGCCTTTCATCCCAGAAGACGATCTCGGTAGTAAACCCGGCGTTCCCGCTCTTAATGTTCGGATGGCCGGTGATGGTCCCCACAAGAACAGGCACGGCTCTCTTGGCGATGACCCAGTCCGAAATGGTGGCGCTGGATACGATGGATTTCGGACCCAGCACCGCAAACCTTTCAAGGTCGTCAGCAAGCCGACGGTAGGCGTCAATCATTTCCTGCGGGGACGGAATTGGAGGGGAAGCCGAGTTAGCCATGAAATACCTCGTGGTGATTCTGATTTGAATCGCTGCGAAAAGAATCGTTGCTACTTCTTGTTAAATAAACGCAACTAAATGTCAACATTGTGCTACATTAAGTCGCTAATGTTGACATTTTTCGATAAGGTGCGTTTTTCGCTGTATGGCGATTAATTATCCACCAGAGATATTGCGTGCGGGCCGGGCATTAGTTGGCTGGAAACAAAGCCAGTTGGCTCAGGCAGCAGGGGTATCGCGCCATACACTCCTCCGTGTCGAAGAGGGCCAGAACGTCATGTTGGAAACGCTTACAAGCGTTGTGAGAGCCTTGGAGGATCAGGGGGTGGAATTCACCGGTGCGACCACGGCCTATGGAGTGGGCGTGCGCTGGCGTACCCCTTCCGGTCGGACTGGTGAGGACCCAGCCGAGGACGACGTCCCAAAAAAGGGGTAACGGTCATACTTCGTTGCGCGCCCTCGAAGTGCAAATGGGTACTGTTGCCAATTCGCGGCGCGGCCAATGGCCGTCATGTTGCACGCGATTGGTGAGAGGAGTGCGGGGCCGCTTATGGCTAAGCAGTACGGACTTATAGATGGCGAGGCGGCTCGTCGCCACCACGCCCTGGCCGGTCGCAAACTCGCAGTATCTGTGCAGCCTATGCCGGGCGAGGGAGCCGCAGACCTGATTTTGAGAGCGAGCGCTCTCAATGCCTACCACTACCCCTTCGAAATTATGAAGATTATTGGCGGGAAACGCGAACAAAGATTTTCACATTACGGGGTAGCCAAGTGGGGGCTCACCTTAGATGGCCTCGGAGACCTTCTGGGCACTAGGAAGGGACAGTCCGATATTGCTCCGCTTCTTTACCCGTCAACTGGCCGGGATAGCTTTGACTTCTTTTCTAGCAATCTGCCGTACCATCAGCTTATCGGTCATCGACGGGTCGCGCCAACTTTTTTGAAGTATGGTGGCTATCAAAAGGCCATTTGGCACATCAAGTCACTTACGTTCGATCCTTCAACTTTCGAAACGTTGCTCGATAAATGCCCGGTTTGCCGCGCCCGACTAACCTTCGTCTCTACAAAGGGCATTTGCTCTTGCCACAAATGTTTTGATCCGAACGACCGTCGAAAGGCCTCGGTCGATTTACGTGACTACCCCCAACCCATTGTAGAATTCGACGACGAGGAGGCCGTCCGGTTCGTAACCGACCTCATCGATCCCGAAAGAGTAGATCGTGGACGTGCGGCTCTCCATCCCGAGTTACGCGAATTTAACCCTGGGCATCTTTTCGAATTCATAGTGCAGGCCGCGAAGGCGCTTGATTTCAAAACTGGGGTGTGTCGAGCGCTTCAGTCGAACTTTTCGGCTGTCGGAGAGGTCAGCGCGAAAAATCTTTCTGTAGCGGGTCGTGCAATGATCAACTGGCCTCACGGCTTCATCGAGATGGCTGAGAGTTTAAAGAATGTGTGGTTTTTCCCACAGACCAAGGATTTCTATGCGCACCCTCTAAGGGTCCGATTGATGTCGCCATTTTACGATCCCCGCTTCCGAAAGTTGATGACGTCCGGGATCAAGTCATCGTTGAGGGCGAGCGTGCTAATTGCGGTCGATGGGACGACTAAAACGACGCCTAGTACCACGCCACAGAGATTATGACGGTTTGTCTTATCGTAGAATTGGCAGGGCTTCTGGTGGGATGAGAAGTTGGATGCTGCGTGCGGCGCCTGGCACGCGAGATATAAAACCCGCCTTCTCGAGGGTCAGCACCATCTGGTGAACAGACGGAGCCGTAACGCCGAAGTGGCGACGCATGTCGGCTTCGGCCGGAGGCTGTTTGAAGATGCGGCTGTAGGCGTAGATGAAGGCCAGGTACTGGCCTTGGATCTGCGTAAGGCCCCGTCTTGCCGTTGCGGCTTGCGGGTCAAGTGAGGGACTCATTTTGGGATTCATCTGCGTCTCCACGCTGAAGGAGGTGTCGATGAATATAAAGTTTCACATAGAGCTTAGCCAATCGGAACGTGACCAACTGGCCGCTTTGTTGAGCGGGGGGTGCCACAGGTCGCGCAAGATCAAGCGCGCCCAGATCCTGGTCGCAGCGAACGAAGGCTTCAGCGACGAGGTGATCGCGGCAACCTTGAACGTCAGCGGATCGACGATTTACCGGACCAAACGCCGGTTTGTGGAAGCCAATCTGGAAGGGGCGCTCAGCGAAGAACCGCGCCCGGGTGTTGAGCGCAAGCTATCGAGCAAGGAGGAGGCGCTGTTGGTAGCGACCGCCTGCTCAAAGCCGCCGCCCGGGCGAGCCCGCTGGACCCTGGAGCTTCTGGCAGATGAGATGGTCCGGCTCACCGATCATGACCAGTTGTCCTCGGAGACCGTGCGTCGCCGGCTGGCTGAGAACCATCTCAAGCCTTGGCGCAAAGACATGTGGTGCATCCCAAAGATCGATGGGGAATACGTCGCGCGCATGGAGGATGTTCTCGACCTCTACGCAGAAACGCCTGATCCACAAAGGCCCGTGGTCTGCTTCGACGAGAGCCCGACCCAACTCATCGGCGAAGTGCGCGAGCCCATTGCGGCCAAGCCTGGCCAGCTTGAACGCTACGATTGCGAGTATCGCCGAAACGGCACGGTCAATCTGTTTGTCTTCATGGACGCCCACCGGCCCTGGCGCAGGGTGAAGGTCACCGATCGGCGAACCAACCAAGACTTCGCCGAGTGCATGCGCGAACTGGTCGACGTCGATTATCCCGACGCGCCGATCATCCGCGTGGTGATGGACAACCTCTCCACTCATTCCGCCGGGGCGCTTTACGACGCATTTCCCGCCCCGCAAGCTCGAAGGGTGCTGAAGCGACTGGAGTTCCACCACACGCCCAAGCACGCCAGTTGGCTCAACATGGTCGAGATCGAGATCGGTGTCCTGCGTAGCCAATGCCTCGACCGTCGTATCGACAACAAAGACACCATAATCGCCGAAGTCGCAGCCTGGGAGCAGCAACGCAACGCCCACGGCGCAAAGATCCAATGGATGTTCACAACCGAAAATGCCCGCAAAAAGCTCCGTAAAGCTTACCCCGTCAAAGAGTCATAATCTCTGTGGCGTGGTACTAGTACGTCACCGCCCGTATCGTGGCATGACCTCTCCCGTTATGCTCACGCATCGAAACTGGTTCGCGAAGAGAGCGCGAAATCGGGCCTCCCTGTGAGCGCCTTGCTCGCATGCTACGCTTCAGGTTTCAGGTGCCCAGACCAATTGCTCGCCAGAAACTGGCACGCGACCACACGATCTGTCTGCGAACTCACTTCAATCGAGGTTCCACGCACGAGGGGCAAGAAGCGGACGCTCTCCATTAGCGATATTGTTTTGGCGCTTTATCACCTTCCCGGCAGCCCCTGGCCGCAGATGCTGCAGGGAATACTGGGCCAGACCCTTCCGACATTGAGAAAATCAGTGAATTCGCCCTACATCCGTGGTCTTGTCATCGGTGACTTTGAAGTTTGGAAAGCTTTTTTTGCTGATCTGGCACCAGGACCCGACGGCTCCTCTGCGGAGATAACCGGTGGTGAAGCAGGGTTTTACCTAGGCATGAGCGGCCCCCAAATTTCGAACCTTGTCGCGTACGGATTTCTATCAAGCGGTAGGATATCGATGGCCGAAATATGGGATTTTCGTAGAAAGTTCATATCGCCAAAAGAGGTTGCGGCTAGGCTCCAGGTGAACGGGGAAATTACGCTGGCAAACGTTGTTGGAGGCGAGTTAAATAAAGCAGGGATTACCGCTATCCGCCTTGGCTCCTTCGTTCGATCACGTATCGACGTCGAGCAATACTACGGTAGCCGTTTGGCCTGAAATAGGCTCTGAGAATCGCAATCTTGGTATCACTGCTTTATTGTATCGAGACTTGTGGGAATCGCTTTAGATTGGTTCCAACACGTGCGGGGCTGCGACGGTCTTGATCCCCAGACTTTTGGCGCAAGGGAATCACAAATCTGCACCCTGGGGAGAAGCCAGCTTGGAGGGTGAAATCCCTTTTTGAATGATTGGGGCGATCATTGTCGTTGCGGTGCTAAGCGAATGCCGGTCGAGGCCGCGAAGGCCAGATCGACGCAGGGCATCATTGTATCAACGGACCTGAAATCACCCCGCCCTAGGTGTTTAGTCCCGGCATTTGATGGTGCATTATTTTCCTTAGAATGGAGGGAGGCACTATGGGCCAGGTTCTACACGGGAGCGCCACAACGACAGAGGCAATCCGTCGAGCAATACAAAATAGTGAAGAGAGCCTGAGAGCGCTTTCAAAGCGGTATGGGGTCAATCAGAAGACAATAGCCAAATGGAAGAGACGGACATCATTGGCCGATCTTCCGACAGGCCCGAAGGACCCGCATTCGACAATCCTCTCCCTTGAAGAAGAAGCCGTCATCGTCGCCTTTCGCAGGCATACATTGCTGCCTCTTGATGACTGCCTCTATGCCCTTCAACCGACGATCCCGCATCTGACACGTTCGTCCCTGCACAGGTGTCTGCAGCGCCACGGCATTTCACGCCTGCCGGAAGTGAAAGGCGACAAAGAACCGAAGAAAAAGTTCAAAAGCTACCCGATCGGCTACTTCCACGTCGATATTGCCGAGGTGCAGACGGCTGAGGGCAAGCTCTATCTCTTCGTGGCGATTGATCGCACGTCCAAGTTCGCCTTCGCTGAGCTCTATGCCAAAGCTGGCAAGATGAATGCCGCCCAGTTCCTGCGCAACCTGATCGCGGCGGTGCCCTACACCATCCATACTATCCTGACCGATAATGGCATCCAGTTCACCAACCGGGCCTGTGACCAAAATGCCTTCCAGCACATCTTCGACCGAGTCTGTGAGGAATACGAGATCGAGCATCGCCTGACAAAGGTTAAGCACCCATGGACCAATGGGCAGGTCGAGCGGATGAACCGGACGATCAAGGAAGCGACTGTCAAGCGCTTCCACTACGACGATCACGCACAACTGAAAAAGCATCTCGCCGACTTCATCGACGCCTACAATTTTGGGCGCAGGCTCAAGACACTAAAGGGCCTCACCCCCTACGAGTTCATCTGCAAAAGGTGGACTTCCGAGCCAGATCGATTCATCATCGATCCTATCCATCAAATGCCGGGACTAAACACCTAGTGTGCAGCGGTCGGGGTGATGATCCCGAGATTGCCAAGCCCGACGACGATCAGCTGGACTGCGACTGCTGTCAGCAGAATGCCGAAGACGACCTCCGAGACGATCATGGTGACTGGCTTCATACGTTTGGCGAGCTTGTCGATGTTGGTGAACACCAGATAGTCCAACGCGCCGACGATCAGGATAAGGGCAATGACGAGTATCGCGCTGGCGATCGAGACGACTTCACCGGAGGCGATGATGATGATCGTAATGCCGACAGGATTGAGCAGGTAAGGGACCGCAAGCGGAAATACGGCCAGCTTGTCTGGATCGACGGGCGCCGCAATGTCGTCATGCGGCTTTTCTGTCGGTCCTGATGCCATCTTGATCGCGATCAGCGCGAGGATGATGCCGCCGGCGACGGCGACCGCGCCGCCGGTGATGTGGAGAAGCCGCATCAGCAAAGCGCCGGTGGCAAAAAGGATCAAAGCCGTGACGACGGCGATCAGGACCATCTGGCGGCCGATG
This sequence comes from Rhizobium leguminosarum, assembly GCF_001679785.1. Taxonomy (NCBI): domain Bacteria; kingdom Pseudomonadati; phylum Pseudomonadota; class Alphaproteobacteria; order Hyphomicrobiales; family Rhizobiaceae; genus Rhizobium; species Rhizobium leguminosarum. The sequence continues at coordinate 1,935,007 of NZ_CP016286.1, read as the reverse complement.
CGCACCTTGGTTTCGGTATCGAAGGCGTGGGTCTTTTCCAGAAACGGCACCAGGGCGATCTTCGGCCCCATGCCGATCAGAAGCAGCAGGAGAAGTTTTCCGACGAGTGCGGCATCGATGACTGTGAAATCCATGGAACGTGCCCTCTAAATTTGTGACGCGGAAATCGAGACCCTCCCGGCCCGGGGGAGGATCGTGACGAAGAGAAACCAAACGAACTCGCCAGTTTTTCTGCGAGCACTCAGCGCGGGCATACGTCCCAGAAGCCCGTCGTCTTGGCGGGCGAGGTGTAGTACCAGCATTGGCCGGATTGCGGCGGCGTACCTGCCAGCGAGACGGCGGCAGCTCCGGCGACGAAGCCGATGGCAGCACCCGCGGCAATGGCGGTGCCCGGACGCCAATAGCGGCGAGGGGTGACGACCACGACGCCGCGCCGGACGGGCGGGCGAACGACGGGAGCGGTTCGGCGTCCGACCGCAGCGCATCCGCGTGGTCCGCAGGCAGCAGCGCCGCAGCCTCTCGGACCGCATGCCGCGACGCCACGACGGGCGGCTTCAGCCTTTACCGGAATGAGGGCGGGCGCGCTGACCGTCATCATGACGGCAAGTGTCGCAAGCATGTGCGACAGGATGACCAGGATCTTCATTTCATTTCCTCCCATTGCTCTCGTCCGTGTTTTTCATTGCCTCGAAGATGCCGCCCTCAGGCCGGGTTTGCGGCCGCGGCTGCGTTCTGTGCCGCGAGCGTCTGCTGGGCAGCGGCTGCGACAGCGTCGTCCTTGCCGCCCGAGACCTGAACGGTGGGCACAGCGAGCTTGATGCCGTTTTCGTTGAACGCCTCATGGATCATCCGCAGAGCCCGCCGCTTCAGCGTGAACTGCTGGCCGGGAAGCGTCATGACCTTCATGCGCAGGAGCAAGCCGGAGTCGCCCAGGCTGTCGATCCCCTGCATCTTCAGCGGCTCGATCGTCGTCGGTTTGAACTCTGGATCCTCGAACAGCTGCAGGCCGATCTTCTTGATGATCTTGCGGGCCTTCTCGATGTCGGAATCGTAGGTGATGGTGATCGTCATCTTCTCGATCACCCAGTCGCGGCTCATGTTCTGCACGGCACCGAGCTCGCTGAAGGGGACGATATAGACCGCGCCGCGATGGTGCCTGAGCTTGATTGATCGCAGGCTGAAGGATTCGACGGTGCCCTTGTAGCTGCCGCTCTGGATATATTCGCCCACCCGGAAAGCGTCGTCGAGCAGGTAGAACATCCCGCTGATCACGTCCTTGACCACCGTCTGCGCGCCGAAACCGATCGCGACGCCGACCACGCCGGCGCCGGCGATCAACGGGCCGATCTCTACGCCGAGCGACGACAGTGCCATCATGATCGCGACGGCGACGAAGAGGATCATCAGGAAATTGCGAAGGATCGGCAGCAGGGTTCTGAGACGTGTGCGCCGCCGCTCCGGTTCGCTGCCGACTTCGAGGACGGTTTCGGTGTCGCCGAGCTTGCGATCGATCAGCACTTTCACGACGCTCCAGGCGAGATCGACGACGAGCAGAATGATGCCGGCGCTGAGGAGGCCGCGCACGAGGCGCAGAAGCGGAGAATCCTGCATCGTCATCTGCGTCAGCCTGATATCCAGGGCGCTCGCCAGCAGAATGATGGCGCCGACGATCAGTGCCGCCCTGATGCCGCGCTCGACGATCACCGAGACGACGGTGCCTCTCTTATGGCCGTCCTCATCGTCATGGGAAGAGCGCAGGATATTGTCGACCGACGCCTTGGTAAGGGCGATGGCGCCGGGCAGTGCGGCACAGACCACCGCGATCCAGAACAGCCTCATCGCTCCCACCACCCACAGCAGCCAGACGGCAACGAAGTAGACCGTCCAGAGCCAGTTCCGCGCTCGCGGGCCGATGCGGCTGGCCTGGTCGGCCGTCAATCCGGACGGACGTCTCCAGACGGCTTCGATGCCGATGACGAGCAGCACGAGGCCGAGGGCATAGGCCACGAGTTGCCGGGCCGGGACGGAAAAACCGAGTGTACCGAGCAAGCGGATGGTCACCCAGCCAAAGGCATACCAGCCGACGAGATAGCCGAGGCGTTTCGCCCAGTGGCCGGCGGCATCCCTCGTAATCGGTACGACACGAAACCGGCCTTCTTCCTCTGCTCGCGGCGCCAGAAGCACGTCGAAAAGCGCGCTCGCCAGACGGAAGATCACGATCGCAAAGAGGTAACCGACGACGATTTCCCGAACGACCGGCGGCCATTGGAACAAGAGGAAGAAGCCGATGCTGCCGAGGCCGAACGACAGAACGAAACATGCCGCCCACAGAAGCCTCGCGGCCAGTGCGATCACCCTCTGGCGAACCGTGGCGAAGGGCGCGCGTGTCATCCAGGAGCGCCAGCCGGCGCTGATCCACCAGAACAGCCATTGCGCAGCCAGCCCGACGGCGACGAAGGCAGCGACCAGAAAGATCGGCCGCGTCCCGCCGTTCGCCTGGATGTCTTGGTCGAGTATGGCCGCACCACGCATCGTCTCCGAAGGAAAGGACTGGATAGCCCCGAGAAGGTTGGAGGCGTGGACACGGAACCGCATCGCAAATTCCGAGAATGAAGGGTCGCCGTTCGGCGTTGCGACAGGCGGTTCCGTCACGGTCTTGGCTGCTTCCGATTGCTGCTGCAGGAAGCGCTGGACATCCGGATCCGAGAACATGCCGATAAAGCGCTGGACACTTTCAGGCTGCGGGCTCGCAGGCGTCGTGCTCTGCGCCGCGGCAATGGAGGCACAAAAGAGAATGGATACCAGGGTGGCCCCGATGAGAAGCGGCCCGACCAGGCGGATCTTGGAAAGTAAAGGCATCGTCTATCCTGATCTCGATGAAGCTGTTGCGTCTGCCGGTTGCTGAAGCGTTATTGCCTGCATGTCTCCTTCGATCGGCCCGCGGCAGTGCACTCGGCCGTCTTCGGTCGCGTACCCACGGGACCCGTGAGGCCGCTGACCTGGCCGGCGTAATTATCTCTGGTATCCGCATCGACCACGGCGACCGGGGCGGCAAGGATCAGGCCGGCTGCGCTGCCCGCGGCGGCCGCCGTGCTCGTCGTCGCGGCGAGGATCTTGTCCCCGAGCCCGACCTTGCTGTCGGTCAGCGTCTGGCCCTCGGAAATGCGCGCGCCGATGAGCTGAACGACCTCGGGCGATTCCGCAAATTTCCCATGGTTCAGCCTGTCTCCGGCCTTGACCTTGGTGAGGTCGATGACCGTGATCTGGCTGTCGGCCAGTTCCTTCTCGTAGGGGGCCTGCTCGGGATCGATGGCGCCGAGTCTGGCGACGTCGCCCCATACCCTGCGGGATACCGCGAGCGCGCGGTCGTCTCGCGAAACGAACAAGGTGAAATTCGGATGCTGCTTGCCCATGTCGACGATCTGCTGGCGGAAGACATCGACATCCACGTCGGGCGAGGCCAGCATGACATTCTTGAACTTGCCAGGGAGGCGGCCGTTGCGGATCGCCATCTGACGAAGCGCTTCCAACGCCAGCCAGTTGCCCATGGAATGCGCCAGGATCGAGACTTCCTTCACCTCTGGATCCCTCGCGAGATACTGGAAGAGCGTTTCCAATGCGTTGCGCGTATAGTTGGTGCTCTCCCTGTCATAGCCATAGGCGAGCAGACTGCCGCGCGACGGCCATGTCACCAGCACGGGCGCGCTACGCACGCCGGAATCCTTGACGATCTGAGCGAAGCGATAGACGGAATCTTCGAAACGGTTGTTGAAGCCGTGGATGAACACCAGCACGCTGCGGTCGCGGCTCTTCCTGACAGAGGCGCTCAGCCATTTCTTGGCGTCGTCGCGCGTGATCTCCTCGGCTTTCAAGGTTGCGAAGTCGGTGGCCGGATTGGATGGAAGTCTTCTCGGCCAGGCGACTTCGCCGATCTTGCGGACGTTCGCAGGCGGGATGGATACTGTGATGTCGGCAAAGGCTGGGGCGAGTGCGCGCTCGCCTGTGAACATTTCGCCTTGGATGGTGGAGCGGCTGCGCGTCGTGGTCACCAACATGTGCACTTTGGTGGCGTTCGGCGCGCTATCGGCAACCGGGATGAGGACGTTCTTGGGGTGGCCTCCGCATCCGGCCAATGCGCAGAGCAGCAGCAGAGCCGAGATCCATTTCAAACCCAGAGCATTTCCTGGTTTCTCCGAGCCACGGAAATGCTCTGTCTTTTTGTTTTCACGCAATTCCGGACGCAAAACCGCTGCGCACTTTTGCTGGAATTGCGCTAGGGAAAGGCTTGGTTGAATTCGGCCGTCAAGACATTTTGCTGTGCTCACTGGCGTTCCTCATAGCCCTGTCAAGTTCGTACAGGCCTCGACGCCGCACGCCGCGGCGGTCGAAGTCCGCACTGAGGTCAGACTATGCGAAGACGAGATGGCGTGCCCGTATGATCGGGTATGTTACGGTCGGGAAGACAGTATCAGCGGGGTTGCAGGTCCGAGGTGGCGGCGGTCGACGCGATTGCATCGGGATCAGGCACCGTCATCCCCGCCTTGCGAAGTCCTTCGATCAGACGATCGCGATCTTCGGGCTGCATGTTGCGCATTGCGAGTTCCGTTACAATGTTCGGCAGGAAGTCAGGTCGCATGCTGACGAACACCTGTCCTTCCCGGCGGGCGTCGTCCATCATGCCAGCCTCTGCGTAGATGATGGCGGCGACAACATGGAAGAGAGGGAACTTCTGCATGTTCGCCTGTCTGATCTCCAGCACGGCGGTCTGGTTGTCGCGGAGCATATAGGCGGCCAGGGCTCGCGTTCCGTGGTAGAAGCCGCCGCTGCCTGGATTGAGCGCGATGGCCTCGTCCAGCAGGCTTGCTCCACGTTGCCACTGGCCAGCGATCGCAAGCCGGGTTCCGAACTCGCCCATCAGTTCGGTGTCGTTGGGGTTGGTGGCGAGCGCTTGCTCGCCCACACGAAGCGACTCAGCGAGCTGCCGGTCGAAGAACAGCGCCGTCATCAGCGCCTGGAGCCCACGCGTATTGGTTGGATCAATCTGGGTTGCGCGCCTGGCGGCATGGAGTGCACGCTGTATGGCTGTGTCCTGGCCTAGTGTCGGGTTGAACTTGTAGCGGTCCTCATCGAGATAGACGATCGACAGCATCGCCCAGGCGGTCGCATAGCTCGGAAACAGCGCGAGCGCGGCCTCGAGGCAATCCCGGACGCGCGCATGCGCTTCCGCGCTCAGTTCCGAACGATAGGCATAGAAGCGCAACGTACACTCATACGCTCCGAGATCATCAGGCGGCGGACCGGCGGAGTCGATCTGTGCCATGACCCCGTAGGGCTGGGCGATGGCGGTCGCGACCTTTCTGGCGACATCCGTCTGGATCGCAAACAGGTCTCCCGATGCGAGATCATTGTCATAGTTCTCCGACCAGAGGATTTCGCCGTCCGACGTATCGAGCAGCCTCGCCGTCACGCGAAGGCGCTTGCCCGACGTGCGTACCCCGCCGGCAAGGAGATAACGTGCGCCGAATTCGGCCCGGACCTCCGATGCGCCCACATCCGCGGGGAGGGACTTGGACGTCTCGCGGCCGAAGACCTTGATCTCCTTGAACCGTGGCAGGATGGTCATCAGCTCCTCGGTCAGGCCGGCCGTGTAGAGCTGCGCCTCCGGCCCTTCGCCGAGATTGGCAAAGGGAGCCACCACGAGGGCAGGCCGATCGGGCGACAGGCTTGCAACGCGTTCGGGCGACGGAGCAGATCGCGTCCCGATCCAATAGAGCGAAATAGCCGCTGCAGCGAACGCAGCAGCACCCGGCAACAAGACCCGCCTTGCAGGCCACCAGCGTCCGGGACGGACCTCAGAGGGTGAGGTTTCGCCAGCGTCTTCGTCTCCAATGTCGACTGATGCCGGACAGGACCAGGCGAAGGTTGGAACATACCCGCCTTTGGGAATGTCGATCCTGACCGGGTCATGCTGCCCGGCGACGAGATAATAGCGCTCGAGCGACCGCCGCAGCCGTCCGGCCTCGATCCTGACCACTGGATCGTCCTGGGTGAAGCCTGGATCCCGGCCGAACACCTCGATCGCGATCGAATAGGCTTTGATCCGGTTGCCCCGACCATCGAGGGTTTCCGAGACGACATAGCGGAGAAACGCAGCCGCGCGACCGACGCCTGGAAATTCAGGGCTGGAGACGACACGTTCCAGTTGCTCGCTGATATCATCGGCTTGAGGCGCCGGCCTTGAAGAAATGGGTGCAGCAGACCCCTCTGCCGGTATCGATGTCTGCATGTCTGTCCCCAATCCCCCGTGGAGCCACATCACTGCCAGACCGTATGTTACGGTAACATACTCCACGAACCGATCATCGTCCATGAAGATCGGGATCTGGCACACGTTGCAGTGGCGACGTCTCGAATGCCGGTAAGGAGTGGACCATGGACGAAGGCGTGACCGCAGTCCGTCGGCAGTTTCCAGCCAGGATCAAGGCGATCGACGATCTCTCTGCCCGCAGTGAGGATTTTCGGGAAATATGCAGGGACTTTGCCGACGCCCAATCGGCGCTGCAGAAATGGAACGTCTCAACCGATCCGAAACGCGACGAGCGCGTCGTCGAATACCAGGAACTGATCGCAGAACTCTCCAAGGAGATAGAAGGCGCGCTTGACGCCTCGGTATCGCGAACCGCTCGCTGACGAGGCCAGACTAAGCCCGCGGCAAGCCATCGCGAGGCGTATGTTACGGTTACCTACTTGCGTTCCATCGCCCGGTAACGACCATCGCGACAAACGTCCGGCGTTGAAACTTTGCGCTTCCACGAAACGAAACGCCTTCGAAGGATATTGCCGTGGTTTCCGAAAACTTGGACGAGCCAGCCATTTCCCCAACGCCTCGGAATCCACTCCGCAGGATAGCGCTCATCGTCGTCCTGCTGGCGCTCGCCCTGTTCGTCCTCTCCATCTTCATGGAGCGGCGCACGCCGTCGACCTCACAGGCTCAGGTCCAGGCCTATATCGTCGGCATCGCCCCCGAAGTCACCGGTCGGGTCATCGAAGTCGGCGTCACCGACAATTCGCGGGTCGAGGCCGATCAGGTTCTCTTTCGTATCGATCCCGAGCGTTATGAACTCGCCGTCAACGAAGCCGAAGCAGCGCTCGCGAGCGTCGGCCAGTCGATCGGGGCATCGACTGCGACCGTCGATGCCGCACAGGCCAAGCTCGTTCAGGTGCAGGCCGACAGAGACAATCTGCGCGACCAGTTTGCCCGGGCAACCGAGCTCGTGAAACGCGGCGTCTTTTCCAGGGCCAGGTTCGATGCGGCCAAGTCGGCCTATGACCAGGCGGAAGCCTCCGTCTCGGGGGCGCAGGCCGACCTTGCCAAGGCAAAAGAGCAGCTCGGCCCGGCCGGCAACAACAATCCGCAGTTGCGGGCAGCCCTTGCCGGACTGGAGAAGGCACAGCTCGATCTGGTGCGGACGACGGTGCGGGCACCGTCAGCCGGTGTGGTCACCAACCTTCAGCTCACCATCGGCAAGGTGGTCTCGGCCGGCCAGTCGGCCATGACCTTCATCGACGCCGGCACCATCTGGATCAACGCGGCCTTCAAGGAGAACAGCCTGGAGAAGGTCGCTGTCGGCAACAGAGCGGACATTCTCTTCGACGCGCTTCCCGGCCGGCTGTTTCCGGCAACGGTCGAGAGCGTCGGGTTTGGCGTATCGCAAGGCAGCACGGACCCGAGCACCGGATTGCCGACGATCCGAAACGACAGCGGCTGGGTCCAGGAGGCACAGCGCTTTCCGGTCCGGCTCATCATCGACGAGGCGCAGAGGCCGAAGGGCGGCGTGCGCTACGGCTCACAGGCGACCGTCGTCATCTACACCGGCGACAACCCCGTCACCAATGCCTGGGGCTCGCTCTGGATCCGCATCATGTCGGTGCTGACCTATGTCAGCTGAGAGGAGCCCCGCGGTCGAGGAGCAGAAACGCAAGGGGCTTCGAGTTGCGTTCGCAGTCTCCATCGGCTTCACGTTCGCAGTCTATGTCGGGGCCATCGTACCTTTCCTCGGCCCGCTCTTTGCCGCCCAGTTTCTGCTCGGAAGTTCGCGGCCCATGCCGCTCGGCAAGACCGTCGGCGCGGCGATGGTCATCCTGATCGCCGGGATCGGAATGATGGTTCTGACCAACGTGCTCGGCGACCGTCCGGCGCCCTTTCTGCTGATCCTGGGACTGACCTATTTCGCGTGCTTTGCCGCGCAGTCGACGGGAAAGGGAGGAGCGGCTGTCTTTCTCGTGCTCGTCGTTTCGATCATCGTGCCTCTGCTCGGCATCCTGAACAAGGAACTCGCCAATTCCATCCTATCCATCCTGGTCGCCGGGGTGTTGTCGGGCACGGTTCTGATGTGGCTCGCTTATGCGGTCTTTCCCGAGCCGTTCTCCCGTGAGGTCGAGGCGCGGATCGACGAGCGGCCGCCGGCCCTGGGGCGGGCGCTGGCAAACACGGTCATCCTTCTGGGCTCCGTCGTGATCTGCCTGACGAGCGACAACCTGACCGTTGCGGTGGTCATTCCGATCACCGTGGCGTCGCTGCTCGGGCAGCTCGACGTTGCCGCGAGCGCACGAGTGGCGATCGGGCTCGTGCTCGTCAACCTCTTCGGCGGTATGCTTGCCTCCATTGCCTATGCCGCGCTATCGCTGCGCCCCAATCTTCTCTCGATCTTCCTCATCGTTCTCGTCGTGGTCCTCTTCATCGGAGGGCGCGCGGCCGCCCGGTCGAAGGACGCACCGGTATTTGCCGGCGCCCTGACAACCTTCCTGATCCTCTTCGGCCTCGGGGTGTCGCCTCTGCCGGGGAGTGCTGCAGAATCTTTCGCCACCCGCATTGTCTATGTCGCAGTGGCCTTGATCTACGCGCTGCTGTTTGCCGTCATCCTGTGGCCGCGAACGAGGGAAACGAAGAGGATATCGGCATGACCATCCGTTCGCCGCAACAGATCGACCGGTTGGCAATCTCGCCTCCCTGCGTGCATCGAGCAGCCGCGGTAGTGTGGGAATGGCGCTCCGGATCGGCCGTTCTTGACGGAGAGGCTGATGTAAGAACGACGCGCGTGACGTTTTTGCTGTTAATTCCTCGCCATAGGATAGAATATAAGAGCAATCGAATATATGGCAGCCGACAGCCTACACACCATGTCTGACCGCAAGGAGGATTTGAGATGGCTAGACCTCATGCATTGTTACTCGCCACGGGCCTGTTCCTGCCTTTTGCAGAGTTTCCATTTTCGCCACATCTGATGCCGACCGCCGCCGCCCAGGAGCCTGCCGCTTCCAGTCCCGTCGCGACGGAAGACAACGCGCCGGCGCCGCTGAGTGAGGACGAACTCGAAATCCTGGTGGCGCGGATTGCACTTTATCCGGACGAACTGGTCGCGCTCGTCACATCGGCGTCGCTCTATCCGCTGCAGGTCGTGGAAGCAGCCCGGTTTCTCGAAACCTTGAAGAAGCAGCCCGAGCTCAAGCCGAAGACGACGTGGGACGGCAGCATCGTATCGCTGCTGAACTATCCCCAGATCGTCACGATGATGAGCGACGATCTGGACTGGACGCAGTCGCTCGGAGAGGCGCTCTCCTACCAGCAGAAGGACGTTCTAATCGCGATACAGCAACTGCGCGACAAAGCGGTCGCCGACGGCATCATCAAGACCGACGACAAGATCAAGGTCAGCCAGGAGAACGACAATGTGGTGATCGTCTCCGCCAGTCCCGACAAGATCTACGTTCCGCAATACGCGCCGGAGATGCTGTATGAACCAAACTATGTGGCCGCGCCTATCGGCTACTATTCAGAGCCCTATCCGAACTACTACTATCCGACCGCCACCTTTTTTGCCGGCGTGGTGACGGGAGCAGTGTGGGCGGCTGCCGTCGACTGGAACCGCTGGGGTGTATGGGGCGGGCGCTGGAACGGCAACGTCGATATCGACTGCAACAACTGCTTCAACAACATCAACGGCAAAGTGAATATCAACGACGTCGACTGGAAGAAGGTCGACCGCAGCAAGATCGGTTTCGACAGCGCGCAGTTCAACAAGATCGACCGCAGCTCCTTCCGGACCAGTATCGAGGCGAACGGCAACAACAGGGTCGGAGCAAGAGGCAAAGACCGTGCGAACACGGTCCGCGACCAGCCAGGCAAAGTCAGTGTCAACGATGTCCGCAAGAGCAAGATCGATGCGGACAGGGTCAATGCTACGCGCAACAAGGCAGGCAATACGGGAGTGGCTCCCGGGAGCGGGAAGGGCGCGCAGGCTGCGCAGAACCGCAGGCCCGAGGCAAGGACGCCGAACAGGGCTGCCGAAAACGCAAGGCCCGGGGTCAACGCCAAACGCCCGGTCGCAAAGCCGAAGCCTGCGGCCCGGGTCGACAGCCGGCCGAAAAAGCCGTCGGCCCTCGGTCAGGTCGACAGCGGCAGGCGCGCTGAGATGCAGTCCAACCGCGGCAGACAGGCCATGGCCGGCGGCAATCGCGGCGGTGGTGGAGAAATCCGCCGCGGCGGTGGTGGCGGCGGCCGTCGTCGATAACCGGAAGAAGGAGGAAAGTCATGACCAACTCAGTCAGAAACATGCTTCTGGGTTCGGTGTTCGCTTTTGCGGCTCTCGCCACCAATCCGGTTCCGGCATCTGCAGCAGAGCCATCCGATGCGACCGTCATCTCGGGCTTTGCCTCGCAGAGCGATCCGCCCGTATTCGAGATGCCGGAACAAGCTGTTGACGCCTTCAAGGCGGCGCTGGCGGCGGACGATTTCGACAAGTTCGCGGCGCTGCTCGGCATCGATGCAGCAAAAGCAAAGGCAGGCGAAGGGGTGATGGACACTTATGCACAAATCCGGGAGGGCACACAGAAGAAGGTCGTGGTGAAGGACGTCGATGGCCGCAAGATCATCGAGATCGGCGACAAAATGTGGCCGCTACCATTTCCGATCGTGAAGGGCGACGATGGCAAATGGGGTTTCGACACCTATGCCGGGTTCGAGGAGATCATCAATCGTCGCGTCGGCGAGAACGAATTGCAGACCATCGACACGATGAAGGCCTATGTCGATGCCCAAAAGGAATATTCTTCCGCCGACCACGATGATGACGGCGTTCTGGAATATGCCCAGAAACTGATCAGCGGCGACGGCAAAACTGACGGTCTCTATTGGTCGCCTGATCTCGGCGAGGGAGATAGCCCGGCGGGCAACGCTCTCGAAGACAATGCGGCGCTTGATAAGGCCAAGGCCGGCGAGGGCTACTACGGCTATCGCTACAGAATCATCGACGGCCAAGGGCCGAATATCGCGGGTGGAGAGTTCGATTATGTGATCAACGGCAATATGATCGCTGGATTTGCACTGATCGCCTGGCCGATCCGATATGGCGAAACCGGCGTGCACACATTCGCAGTCAACGCAAACGGTACGGTCTACCAGGCCGATCTGGGCCGGGAGACTGAAAAAATAGCTGCTGGTGTCAGGACTTTCAACCCGGGTGACAATTGGGACGTGACTGCTGATTGAACACGGTCGCGGATGTCTGGAACCAAGTCCGCTCCACCTCGTTGCCGCTTCGTATCTGGCAATGATGCAAAGGAGGAAACGATGATTTCCGCAGATCAGATTCGTGAACATATGGAAGTTCGGGCTGCCGACGGCACCCATGTCGGGACGGTCGATCACCTCGACGGCACCACCCGCATCAAACTGACGAAGACCGACTCGGGGGATGGAAAGCACCACTTGATCCCGCTCGATTGGGTCGATCACGTGGATGCCCACGTCCATCTGTCGAAGAACGCCAGAGATGTCCGAAGCCAATGGGCTACCATCAACTGACAGCCTGTCGGCTGCGGCGTGCGGGCCGCAGCCTCCTTCGAACAGGATGATTAGGGCATGACGTCGTCCCAAAAACGTTCACGCTTTTCGGCATCATGCTTTTAAAGGAACCCGCCATGTCGAAGCAATTGAAGAGGGGCGATGAGGTCAGCTGGAATACCAGCCAGGGAAAGACCAAGGGCAGCGTGATTAGGAAGCAGACCAGCCAGACGAAGATCAAGGGTCACACAGTGAAGGCCACGGTGGCAGAGCCGCAGTATATCGTCGAAAGCGAAAAATCGGGAAAGCGAGCCGCGCACAAGCCCGACGAACTCAGGAAGCTCTGACGACCGCGGGCACTTTATTCAGGTACAAGGAGATCGAATATGCCAGCCAAGTCGAAAGCCCAGCAAAAGGCTGCGGGTGCCGCGCTCTCGGCAAAGCGCGGCGAGACGCCGAAGAAGGAGCTCAAGGGCGCTTCGAAGCAGATGGTCGAGTCCATGAGCGAAAAGCAGCTCGAAGAGTTTGCCTCGACCAAGAGAAAGGGCAAACCGGAACACGCCTCGAAATAGACGGCGAAATCATGGCGCCCCCGGCTCAGGTCGTCGTCGATTGTATGGAAAATTCCGCGACGTCGTGCGACTCGGAGACGGCGGCCAGGATTGCGCGGGCGGATGCGTCTGGATCTTTCGTGAGCCAGCGCAATTCGAAGGCCGCCCCGATGCGGCCGTCCTCGGTCCGTTTCAGCGATCCGAACAGCGTGCTGCATTCGAGAGGGCTAAGCACATCCGACAGATCGGGAATACCGGAGTTCGGACAGTAGATAACGAGCGTTGCCTTGCGTTCGGACCGTAGCCACGTGTCCAGTTGCTTCATCGGCGACAACACGATGAAGGCCACCAGGGTAGCCACCGTCCCCGTCACGATCTGGCCGCCGCCGAAGCAGAGGCCGACGACGGTCATGAACCACATGGTCGCGGCCGTCGTGACGCCCGTCATCGTGTCGCCGCGCCTCAGGATCACTCCGCCGCCGATGAAGCCGACGCCCGTGAGCACGCCGAGGGGAAAGCGCAGCACGTCCATTTGCGTGAAAAAGTTGAACGTTTTTCCGTAGGTCGATAGAAGGAGATTGGCTTGGATCATTGCCAGGCAAGCGGCAAGCGCCACCAGGATCGTGGTCCTGAAGCCTGCGGCATGACCGCCGCGCTCGCGGTCGAGACCGATGAGGCCGCCGGCGACCACCGTCAGTACGATCCGTGAAGCGATGTCCCACCAGCTCGGTGTCAGCGGCATCGCGTCGGTCAGGAGTGAAGGCATCGTCTGATCCTGACGGTGTTGCCGCTCCTTCGCTGCTGGCGGGGCATTCGTTCCTCCTGCGCTACAGTGCCTCCGGATGAGATAAACGCAATGCCGGCCAGGACGTTCCCTTTGCCTCGGGGTCATGGAGGTTTGCCCAGACGGCAATATTGGCGGTTTATCGGCGGTCGGTGTATGCTTCCGAACGGGGGACTATTCCCCACCACCAACCATAAGAGCGCATGGCGTCTAAAACGGAGTTTCAATTGGCCGTTGCCTTCACTAAGGAAGAGAGTTTCGAAACCGCTTCGGAAACCCTGCTGCCCGATCGTCCGATTTCGCCGCATCCGAACCTGATCACGGAAGCGGGATTGAAGGCTCTGGAATTACAGTTCCGGCAGGCTCGCGAGGCCTATGATGCTGCGAGCCCCATCGAAGACGTGAACGAACGGCGGCGGCAGACGGCCAATCCCTTGCGTGATCTTCGCTACTTAGCCGCAAGACTTCGCACCGCGCAGCTCATGCCTGCCCCCACGTCAATCGATACCGTCGCCTTCGGCAGCACGGTGACTTTCCGTAGTGATGATGGCCGTGTGCAGACCTATCGCATTGTCGGAGAGGACGAGGCCGATCCGAAGGCCGGGTCCATTTCCTATGTCTCCCCGGTGGCGCGGCTCCTGATGGGCAAGGCTGTTGGGGATATGGTGGAGACAGGGGGCCAGGAACTGGAGATCATCGCCATCGCATAGGAGTGCTCTATTCGCGTAGTCCGCTCATTATTTTGGTACTATCCGGTACTTTATTTATCGAACCTTTACCATCCGTGGCTAGAACGATGACATTCCATATCGAAAGTCATGCTCATGGTCAGCGCAATTTCAGTTTCGCATCCACCATTTTGAGTTCAGCCGCTTCAACCTCGTCTTCCAGTTCGTCGGATCAGCTTGCCTCTCTTTGAGGCGCAGCTTGCCGAAAAGCAGGCAGCCCTGTCGGAAACGCAGGACGAGCAAGAGAAGGCTACGATCGAAAAATCCATCGCGACGCTGGAAGCGAAGATTGCCAAGATCGAAGCGAGCGAGAGCAGCCAAACTCAGGCGGCTGCTGCATCGAAGCCTGCCGGTGGCGCTCCGAAAGAACTTTCCGGCGAAAGCGAGCGTATCGGCACGACGAATTTTGACGAGACCAGCGAGTTCGGCAGCCGCACGGCTCACATCTGATAAAAGCGACCCGTTCACCGGGATGATGCTGCATTTTGAGTGATGCATCAAAGCCGGCGCTTGGCCACGGTGACGACTTCGCGTGTCAGATCCGCCAGGCGGTCGGCGGCGAGGCGATTTATCTGCCAGTAGAGCGGGACATCGAGTGGCGTGTCGGGCACCAGCTCGATCAGCCGTCCGGATGCGAGGTGCTCGCGGGTCAGCTGGGTCGGGTTCATTCCCCATCCCATGCCTGAAAGGCTCGCCTCGACGAAGCTCTGCGGCGACGGCAGCCAGTGGGTGGGATAATCGAGATCGCGTCCGAATGTTCGCCTGATCCAACTGCTCTGCAGCCTGTCCTTTTGATTGAAGGTCAGCGCCGGAGCGTCGCGGATCGCCTCTGATGTCACGCCCTGCGGAAAATGGCTTGTGACGAAGTCGGGGGTTGCCGTTGCATGGTAGCGCAGAACGCCGAGGGCAAAACGCCGGCATCCGCGGACCGGTTTTTCCAGGCTGGTGACGGCGGCGATCACCCGTCCGCGCTGCAGCCATTCGGCGGTATGGTCCTGGTCGTCGACGGCGACGTTCAGCAGATAGGAAGAGCTTTTGGCAAAATTCGACATGGCCTCGACGAACCATGTTCCGAGGCTGTCGGCGTTCGTCGCGATTTGAAGCGTGACCCTTTGGCGTGGTTCGTCGGGATCGACGAGGGCGGGCAGTTGCCCGAAGAGTTCTGCTTCGAGCATGCCGACATTCTCCATATGGCGGCAGAGCCATTCTCCCTTTTCGGTCGCCGTGCACGGCGTGCCTCTGACGATGAGGACGACGCCGAGACGCTCCTCGAGCTGCTTCACGCGCTGCGAAATGGCCGAAGGGGTCACGTTCAAGGCGGTCGCAGCTCTTTCGAAGCTGCCTGTCTGGACAATAGTTGCGACGGCGCGAAGAGCGGGATAGTCGAGCATGGATTAGTTTCACTTAATCTGGGTAAGCTGGATTAATTAGCCTAATTCTCGAAATAGCGATAGCGCAACCTCACCGAAATGAGGGGCGTTGGCCGAAGAGATGAATTTTTCGATCTATGGAACCGGCCTGATGATGGGCCTCAGCCTGATCGTCGCCATCGGCGCGCAGAACGCCTTCATTCTCCGTCAGGGCTTGCGCAACGAACATAACTTCGCCGTCTGCCTCGCATGCGCGGTATCAGATGCCGCGCTGATCGTGCTTGGCGTGACCAGCCTCCATCAAATCGCCAGGTTCATGCCCTGGCTCGATCCCGTCATGCGCTACGGGGGAGCTATGTTTCTGGTCTGGTACGGGGCAAGAAGCCTCTATTCCGCCTTGCGGTCGTCCGCCGCTCTCACGGCCGCGGAAGCCAAGCCATCGAGCTTTCGGCAGGCGCTGGCAACTTGCCTCGCACTCACCTGGCTCAATCCGCATGTTTATCTCGACACCGTGGTGCTGCTCGGCACGATATCGACACGATATCCGGGAGAGCAGGCTTCTTTTGCGGCAGGGGCGGTGACGGGGTCCTTCCTGTTCTTCTTTTCGCTCGGATATGGCGCGAAGCGGTTGCGGCCGATCTTCTCGAAACCCTCATCCTGGCGCATGCTGGAAACGCTCGTCGCTTTCACGATGTGGATCATAGCGTTCAAGCTGCTGGGCGGGTTGTGACCGCCGTTCGGCTGTCGGTCGGCCGCTGCGGCGCAGGTCAAGCGGACGTTGCAAGTGGACCGCCATCGATCTGTCCAGATCCTGAGCGGATTCAAAGCGATGAAGCGTCTCTACCGCGTCCCATCGCATGCGCGGCGCTCCGGGACGGTCAACTCCATCTCGCGCTGACAATCTGCCAGCAGATGTGGCGGAAAACGCCTTAGTTCCCGGAGCGCATGCTCATGGTTCGCATCCCTGCGCCTCTGCGACTTGAATGCGGAAAAGGCCTGTACGATATTCCAGATGCTTGTTTGAGACATGTCGGGCCTCCTTTGCTGCATTTAGCTGCCGACGCTCGAAATATGGGTGTCAATTGACATTCAATCAAACAAAATGATATGGGGTTATAAATCAGAAAAATTGAAAGATGCGACGATGAGCATTCCCTTTCGCCGTCCCATTCCGCTGCTTGACAACGAAGTGCTGCGTACCTTCGTGGCGATCGCCGAAACAGGCAATTTTTCGACCGCCGCAGAGGCTGTCTTCCGCACGCCGTCGGCGGTATCGATGCAGATCAAGAAGCTTGAAGAACAACTGGGGGCGACGCTCTTTCTGCGCGACGCCCGCTCGGTATCGCTGACGCGCCACGGCGAGATGTTGCTGTCCTATGCCCGCAACATCCTGGCGCTATCCAACGAGGCGGTGTCGCGCTTCATCATGCCGGAGCTCAGCGGCGTCGTGCGGCTCGGCGCGCCGGAGGATATCGGCGAACGGCTGCTGCCGAGCATCTTGAAGAGTTTCGCCGAGAGCTATCCCGGCATCATGGTCGACGTGACGATCGACATGAGCATCGGGCTGAAGAAACGCATGGAGGAGCAGCGGCTCGACCTGGCCTTGATCAACTGTGCGACACGGCCGTTCCCGACGGGCGGTGAGGTGGTGTTCCGCGAGCGGCTGGTCTGGGCCGGCGCCAAGTGCGGTTCGGCGCATCGCCGCGATCCGCTGCCGATCTCGATCTGGGAAGACGGCTGCATCTGGCGCCAGGAGGCGCTCTCGCAGCTCGAACGCAACAAGCGGCACTATCGCGTCGCCTATCTCAGCGGCCACACGATGGCGCAGCGCGCCGCCGTGCTGTCCGATCTCGCCATTGCGCCGCTGCCGCTGTCCTATGTCAACGAGGACATGGCGATCCTCGGGCCTCAGGAAGGACTGCCGGAGCTCGGCGCCTTCGATATTCGCTTGCTGACCGCCTCGCAGGTATCGGGGCCGATCGAGACTGTGGCCGACAGCATTCGAGGCGCCTTTGCCGAGAGAGCGAAGGCGGTCGCCGCCTAGCCGCATAGTCCCCGAAAACCTGATTCAATTTTTGGGAAAGGATTACGCGCCGATTGAGGTGTGATAGGGCGTCCTTTGCGCTAGCTTGTATCCTTCCAACCAGTGAACCTTTTGGTTTGTCGTGCGTTATCGGCGCGGACGGCAATTGTCGCCGTTCGGGGTTGATTTCAAACAAGGATATCCGAGATGACGACAACGGCCAAAATTGCCGCAGCCTTGATAGTTCTTCTTGCCCTTTCTTCCTGCGGCAACACGATCCGCGGCATAGGAAAAGATACGGCAAACACCGTGAACGCCACGCAGGACGCCGGCCGCTCAGTCGACCGCGCCGCGAAGAAGTAGCGACCGTTCAGATCGCTGCTAGAATCGCCGGATCAGGTGCTGACCCGGCGCGCAACTATTGGCGGGGTCCGGATCATCCTAACGGATGACCGGGGGATAAACCTTTTCCAGCCCGCCGGATCGGTCGAGACCGGTCCGGAAGGCCTGGTAGGCGGGGTGCTGGCTGGAGCGGGCGGTTTCCGTCAGCCGAATCTGCAACCGGTCCGGCGCATGGCTTCCGAGCCAGACTCCCAGATTTTCGAGCTTCAGCGAGTTTAGGAAACGCGATCCGGCGGCGAGATCGAGATGGCGCCGCAGGCCGTCGAGCAGGTTGTCGTCCTGGGCGGCGTTTTCCATGAGCAGCGCCAGGTAGGACTTGTCGGTCTCCGACAGGGCGGCGAGCTTTTCCGCAACGGTATCGCGGTCGGGAAAGGGAACATTGCCTGTCATCGAATCGTCCATGCTTGATCGTGTTTTGGCCGTTATAAGCTCGCCTTGACCTTCTCGGCTACATCGACCGGGACCCATTTCGTCCACAGACTCTCGTAATTGCGAAGGAAATAGATCGCGGCATCCTCGTTGCTTTCGCGGTTTTCGTCCTGCCAGGCGAGCACCTGGTTGATCGTCGCATTGTCCCATTTGCGGGTCTTGAGATAGGCCGTGACAGGTTCGGCGCGGCTGGCGAAGGACCTGGTCATCAGTGTGAAGGCGCGCGAGACCGGGTAGGAATTGAGCTGAGGTCGGGCACAGCCGGCAACCGCGGTGCAGCGGTCCCATTCATTCTTGTTGTGGCCGACGCCGAAGCTCAGGCGCGTCATGTCGTATTTGCCGAGGATGGCGGTCGGCGCCCAGTAATAACCGAGCCATCCGATCTTGTTGTCGAAGGCGCGGGCAATCGAGGCGTCGAGCCGTTCGGGACTGCTGGTCTCGACGAGCTCGAAGCCCTTCTTGTCGGCGGCAAGCGCCTTGAACAGGTTGGTGGTCGATATCTGACAGCTCCAGTCGGCAGGGCAGTTGTAAACTGCGCCTTTCGACGGGTCGTCCTCGGCGGGGAAGAGTTCGGGATGTTTCAGCGCGTCCTCGACCGAGCGGATATCGGGGTGGGCGTCGGCGATAAATTTCGGAATCCACCAACCCTCGACGGCGCCGTCGGCCAGGATTTCGGCCCCCTGTACCAGCCGGCCGGTATTGACAGCCTGATCGAGCAGGGACCTGACGGAATTGATCCAGTATTCCGAGGCGATGTCCGGGATGCCTTTCTCATTCATCGAGGCGAAGGTCGGCAGGGTGTCGCCATCGACGATGGTGACCGAGCAGCCGTAGCCCTTTTCCAGGATGATCTTGTCGAAACTCGCCGCAATGCCTGCCGAGGCCCATTTCATTTCGGCGATCGAAACGCTGCCGCATTCGGCGGCTTCGGCCGGCGTGACGGTAGAAAGAGCCGCGGCAAAGACGGCCGGAATCAGAAACGTCTTCATCGTCATTCCCCGAATTCTTCTTAGGCGGACGTGCAGCAGGCTCTGAAATTCACCGACAAATCTCTCCGGCACCCGAATGGAAAATGCCTGCCGGGGCGATAGCGCAACAGGCTTTCCGGTTCATGGGCAAGCCGTGTTCAACAATGGCGTGTTATGACGGAGCCTACGCGTTCGCTCGCAGAAATCAACCATCTTCTGCTCATGGTTGCGTGACTAAATTATTGAATTCGAAGAATTTATGTCAGCATTCCGAAATTGGCGCTCTCGGGCGAAAAGCACACTCTCGGCGACAGGCTGCGGATCTTCGGCAGAAATTTTGGCCAGAATGTCAAAAAAGATCAAAATTAACATTTGCGTAAGCCTTCAATAACTCTCCGGTAAGAATGTGCCGTTATCAGTTGGGTCGTGGCAGCAATGACCGCCGCTTCTCCGGTTCAGGTAGTGCGTACCGGAGAAAGCGAGCTTCGCCGTGTAAGGGCGAAGACGCCTGAGTTTTTCGGCAAACCGCGCAGAGCCAAGGCCATGCGCGGTTTTCGCGTTTTGGAAACCTGCCCCAAACCAAGTCTTGCCCCGGGCCAAGTCTTGACCTGGGATTGCCGCCCATTGTAGGCCTCGCCTGAACGAGAGGCGAATGCGGGCCACCATGGCAAGAGCGATCATGCTGCAGGGAACCGGCTCCGATGTCGGCAAGACGGTGCTGGTTGCGGGCCTCTGCCGGCTGGCGGCCAATCGTGGCCTGACGGTCCGACCATTCAAGCCGCAGAACATGTCGAACAATGCGGCGGTCGCCGATGACGGCGGCGAGATCGGCCGGGCGCAGTGGCTGCAGTCGCTGGCTGCGCGCACGCCATCCTCGGTGCACATGAACCCGGTGCTGCTTAAGCCGCAATCGGAAAATGGCAGCCAGATCATCGTGCAGGGCAAGGTGTTCGGGCAGGCGAAGGGGCGAGACTACCAGCGGCTGAGGCCGCAGCTTCTCGGCGCCGTGCTCGAAAGTTTCGAAAAAGTGGCTGCGGGGGCCGACCTCGTTATTGTCGAGGGCGCCGGATCGCCGGCCGAGATCAATCTCAGGGCCGGCGATATCGCCAATATGGGCTTTGCGACGCGTGCCGGCGTGCCGGTCGTGCTCGTCGGCGATATCGACCGCGGCGGGGTCATTGCCTCGCTGGTCGGCACGCATGCAATCCTCGACGAGGGCGACCGGGCGACGATTGCGGGCTATATCATCAACAAGTTCCGCGGCGACGTCTCGCTGTTTGACGACGGCATCCGCGCCATCGAAGGCTTTACCGGCTGGTCGTGTTTCGGCATCGTGCCGTGGCTGCCGGGTGCTGCGCGCCTGCCGGCCGAAGATTCGGTCGTGCTCGAACGGCTGGCGAGGGGCGGGGCGGGCGCGCTGAAAATCGCCGTGCCTGTGCTGCCGCGCATCGCCAATTTCGACGATCTCGACCCGCTGCGGACCGAGCCGGATGTCGAGCTGGTCTTCGTGCGATCAGGCGAGCGGATCCCTGCCGATGCGGGCCTCGTCGTACTTCCCGGCTCGAAATCGACAATATCGGATCTCGACGACTTCAGGGCTGAGGGCTGGGACCGCGATCTCCAGGCGCATGTCAGGCGCGGCGGCCGGGTGATCGGCATCTGCGGCGGTTACCAGATGCTCGGCCGCATGGTGCACGATCCGCTCGGCATCGAGGGCGGGACGCTGGAGACACCGGGGCTTGGGCTGCTCGATATCGAGACCGAGATGGCGCCGGAAAAGACCGTGCGCAACAGCAAGGCTCGCTCGACCGAATATGACGCGCCGCTTGCCGGCTACCAGATCCATCTCGGCATCACCCGCGGCCCGGATTGCGATCGGCCTTCGGCGATCATCGACGGCGCGCCCGACGGTGCGTTGTCGGCCGACGGCCGGATCATGGGCACCTATCTGCACGGCCTCTTCGGCAGTGACACTTACCGCGCTCGACTGCTTCAAAGCTTCGGCCTATCAGGCGAGCAGCGGAATTACCGCGAGAGCGTCGAGCAGGCGCTCGACGAGATCGCCGGAGAATTGGAACGTCATCTCGATCCGCGCTGGCTGGCCGGGCTGCTCGGTTAGGCCGCACCTCGTAGCATCATCGGCCGTCGTTCGGCTATTGCCAAATTAGTTGACTGAGTCCATTAATTGTCGCGACGGCGGGCCTGGTTGAGAGCGACGAAAACTGTGAGCATATTGGATAGATTTTCACTGGCAGGTCAGGTGGCGCTCGTGACCGGCGGCGGCCGTGGTCTGGGCTTCGAGATTGCGCGCGCCCTTGCCGAGGCCGGCGCGCATGTCATCGTCAACGGACGCACGGCGGCAACGCTGGAAGATGCCGTCAGGATCATACGCGCCGCGGGCGGCACGGCGGAGGCGGCTGCATTCGACATCGCCGACCGCGAGGCTCAACGTGCTGCGATGGCCGATATCGACAAGATCCATGGCCGTCTCGATATTCTGATCAACAATGTCGGCGCCCGCGACAGGCGGCCGCTGGCCGAATTCGACGATGATGCGATCATCGAGCTGCTGCGCACCGACCTGGCGGCGGCGATGACGCTTTCGCGTGACGCTGCCGTGCTGATGAAGCGACGCAACCACGGCCGCCTGATCGCTGTAACCTCGATCAGCGGCCATGTCGTCATGCCTGGCGACTGCGTCTATCCGGCAGCCAAGCAGGGACTGACCGGACTGATGCGCGGCATGGCGGTCGAATTCGGCCCGCACGGCATCACCAGCAATGCGATTGCGCCCGGCTGGTTTGCCACCGAGACGAACGCTGCGATGGCCTCGAACGAGGATTTGATGCCGTTCGTGCGCCAACGAATCCCGGTCCAGCGCTGGGGACGCCCGGACGAGATCGCCGGCGCCGCGCTGTTTCTTGCAAGCGACGCCGCTTCCTTCGTCAACGGCCACGTACTGACAGTGGACGGCGGCATGACGGTCCGGATGTGAGATATCCGCAGACGCTGCGGCATCGTCTTTCATTTCTGCGGCACTCTCCACTGCTTCTCGTCGGAGGTGAATGACGGTAACGGCAGGTATCACTTGCTCAGCCTGGCTTGTGGTCGTCGTAGCCGGAGTCCATGGCTAGAAATATCTGCCTGACTCGACTATTGGTTGATGTGGCAACGCCCCGGTTGGTCATCGCCGTCCATTTGCCCGATTTCCGACCATAAACTGCGTCGGTCATTTGGAGGTTCGGAAATTAACAATAATATTCAGTGGCTTATAGAACATGGAATCACAGCTGAGCATATTGGCGAGCTGATAGCCGGATTGTGCGATCGGCTGATCGCGGATGGCTTTCCGATCTGGCGGGGAAGTATTGCGATGCCGTCTATTCATCCCATGTATGGCGGCGTCTCGGCCAATTTCTTGCGCGGCGGTGCAACCACGATCGAGAATGCCGAATATGGCAGTGCGGCAGTCCTGAATTTCGAGAAGACGCCGATCTATTTTCTTTTGGGCCGTGGCGAAACGTCAGGTCGATGGAACATCGCCAAGGGTGAGGGTGTCGATGACTATCCGCAGCTTGCGGAATTCGCGCATGGCGGCGGCACGGATCACCTGGTCAGCCTGCTGGAATTCCCAAAGGAGGCTGCGCTGCGCGGGGTCAGTCTGTCTCTCACAAGCGACAGGCCGGGCGGATTTTCTGACGACCAATTGGCGATCGTCGCGAAGCTCTTCCCGGCGCTGGGGCTGGCTTGCTACCGCATCGCGGCATCGAAAACCGCTGCGGATATCCTCGCCGTCTACACGGGTGCCAAAACAAGCGCACGCATCCTTGCAGGCGAGATCCAGAGAGGAAAGGGTGGCTCGATCAATGCTGCGATCCTGCTTGCGGATCTCAGGAATTTCACGGCGTTGACCGAAGTCTATCAGCCAGGCGAAATCGCCGGGTTTCTGGACGAGCATTTCGAGCTGATCGGCCGGCATGTCGAGGAGAATTCCGGCGAGATCCTCAAGTTCATGGGCGACAGCGTGCTGGCGATCTTTCCGACCGATGCCGAAGACCAGCAAAAGGCGTGCATGGCTGCACTGGCTTCTGCAAGGAATATTCTGGAAGCCAACAAGGTGCTGAACGGTCAGCGGAGGAACGGTGGAGGTCCTGACATCGGCGTCGATGTCGTGCTGCATCTCGGCGAGGTCTTCTATGGAAATATCGGGGCGCGCGGCAGGCTTGATTTCACGGTCATCGGCAGCGCCGTCAACGAGGCCTCGCGGCTTGAAAAGCTCTGCGGCACGCTTGAGCAGGACCTGCTGATGTCGGAGAGCTTCGCGGCCACTTGCGCCGTGGCCTGCGAGTACCTGGGTTCGTTTGAATTGCGTGGCGTTTCGAAACGGGCAGAGGTGTTCAAACTCGCCGACGCCGTATCCTGAAGCGTCGATCCGATCGGCGCGACGGTGCTTAGATCTCGCCTGACACTTCACGGCGGCGGCGGTCGAGTTCTTCGCTGTAGCGGCGCAGCGTATAGCTTTCACTCAGCTGGCCGATCACCTTGCGTTCGATCAGGTTGTTGACGACGGCAAGTGCTTCGCTTTCGCTCTTGTCGAAGATCGCCGCCGCCTGCCTGGCATTCATCTGCGGCTGCAGGAAATCAATGCGGTAGTGGATGAAATCGGCAAGCGTCTTGCCCTCGTCCTGCGCATCGGTCGGATTGGCGTAGATCTCCGGCACCAGCACGAGGCCCGCATATTTGTCGCTCTCCTTGACGAGAATGACGCGCTGGGTCGAGCCGATCGGGAAGGCCTGCTTGAATTCCTCCAGAGAAATGCCCGCCCTTGCCGTCTTGACGTCGGCGCGCATCAGCTTGTCGACCGTCAGATTGCGGATCCAGCCGACATCATGGGCGCTGCGGATGCTTTCGCCGCGAAGATGAAAGCGCCATGTGGCGAAGGAGTAGCCGAAGGTCGAACTCACGACGAGCGAGGAGGTGATGACGGCGGCGAGGACCAGCGCCGTGATCGGGAAATCGCCGGTGATTTCGAGCGCCAGGAACGTCATGGTCAGCGGCCCGCCGATGACGGCGACGGCAAGCGAACTCATGCCGACAACGGCATAGATGACGGGCGTCAGCGTCGCATCGGCGAAATAGGGGCCGCAATAGGCGAAGAGTTTGCCGAGCAGGGCGCCCATGAACAGCGAGGCGAAGAACAGCCCGCCCCTGAAGCCGGAGCCGATCGAGATCGCCGAGGCGAAGGATTTCAAAAGGAAGAGGCCGATCAGCGTTGGGATCGCCACCTCATGGGAAAGGTTGAGATGCAGCGCGCCGTGGCCGGCCGAGAGCACCTGCGGCGAGATCATCGCCAAGAGGCCGACGATGATGCCGCCGAGTGCCGGGCGGAAGGGTGGGGCGATCGAGCTCTTGCGCGCCAGTTCCTCGACAAAGGCGACGCCCTGCATGATCAGGATGCCGACGCCGGCGCAGAACGCACCGAGCAGCAGCGCCGGGACATAATCGGCCGGCACGACCGAGCCGAAGCTGCCGATATCGATGGTGAAATCGCTGCCGGCGAGCAGCCTTGCGACCAAGGTGGAGACAAGGGCGGAGACGACGACAGGCGTCAGCGAGACGATCGTATAGGTGCCGATGATCAGCTCGAAAGCATAGAAGGCCCCGGTCAACGGCGCGTTGAAGGCGGCGGCGATGGCGCCCGCCGCGCCGCAGCCAACGAGGGTGCGCAGGTCCGAGCGGCGAAGCTGCAGCTTCAGGCCGAATTTTGAGGCGAGGCCGGCGGCAAGCTGGGTATACCCAGCCTCCAGGCCGACGGAGGCGCCGAAACCGTTGGAGATCAGGTTTTGGACGGCAACGATAATGCTGTCGGTCAGGGACAGGCGGCCGCCATGCAACGCATTGGCCTCGATCGGGTCGACCATCGGTTTCTTGCGCCGTTTCGCCAGCACGAAAAGCAGCAGGCCGAGCAGGGCGCCGCCGATGACGGGGGCGGTGAGCAGCAGCAGCTTGCTCTCGATCTCGGACGAGCTCAACCGTTCGCTGTCGGCGATGCCGAAGACCAGCTGATGCAACTCATTGGAGACATAGCTCATGCCGGTGACGGCGAGGCCCGAGATGATGCCGACGACGGCGCCCGCCAGCGACAGGCCGACCTCGCTGCGCCGGGTCAGCGCCCGCAGGCGTCCCGGATCGAAGAAAACACGCAGCGCGCGGAAACGGCGCCGATCCAATTTCATAAGCATGGCTAGACAACTAGGCGGGGAGAGGCCCGGTCAAGGGCGGAGATGGTCGTACAGTCCGCTTGCGATGCAATTGCGGCGAAAAACCGGCGGTTGGAATAAATTTTGATGACGTAAGTCTCTGATAAATGACGATATTTTAGGTGGGGTAAGTCGTGTTTTGGTAGCCACGCCTGTGAACTGGCGATTGGGCGGCCGCCAAGGCCGGTTGACTTCATCCCTGCGCTTGCCTAACCATCCGGATAACGGATGGTCGACTGACCATCCTGACATAACGGATGGTTCCGGATCGGTGTTGCGCCCCTCCGGATGAAAAGGGAATGTGACGGGGCGGACCCAAGCCGGGCGCCTTCATCACAGCCGACCCCGCGACTGTAGAGCGGTCAGGGTCTTCCATCCGGCATCAGGCCTTTCGGCTGACGGCTTGCAATAGTGCAAGCGGGCGGGATGGACGACATGCCGGAAAAGCCACTGGATATGCATGGTGATCAACCGGGGTCGGACGCCTCTCAAGTCTACGAATCGTCCACCTTTTCACTGATGCAGCCGGGAAGGCGAGGATGATCCGCTGGCACGATCAGGGCGACCGGTTTCCGGTCTGCCCCGATCGCGGCCGATAACCGCGAGCCAGGAGACCTGCCATGCGTGCCGGGCGAGAAGCCCACACCTGGGCACTATGCCCGTTGCCAGCACGGAGGTTGTCTTGGCTGAACGATTGAATTCAGCGCGGCCTGGTGCGGCGCACGCCACGCCTCCAAGCAGCGCTGCAGGAGGAGTGTTTTCGGCCGCTTATGTCGAATGCTGGGTACCCCCCTCTGTCCTGCCGGACATCTCCCCCACAAGGAGGGAGATCGGCAAGCAGCACGACCGTCGTCCTACATCAATTGTTTGGAGAAAAGCTCTCGGCGATTCAATCTCCCCCCTTGTGGGGGAGATGTCCGGCAGGACAGAGGGGGGTGTCACACCCTCAGTAACCGAGACAGATGCACTCGGAGCAAGCCACGGCTACGCACCCTCCCTGAGGGGCGTTTGAATATGACCGCCACCTTCATCCTGGGCGGCGCGCGCTCCGGCAAGTCGCGCTTCGCCGAAGCCCTTGTCACCGCGACCGGCCTCGACCGTCACTATGTCGCGACCGGCCGCGCCTGGGACGAGGAGATGCAGGCGCGCATCGCCCAACACCAGGCCGATCGTGGTCCGTCCTGGACGACGCATGAAGAGCCGCTCGACCTCGTCGGCAAGCTTACCGCCATCGACGGCGAGGGGCGCATCGTCCTCATCGATTGCCTGACGCTCTGGGTCACCAATCTGATGATCGAGGAGCGCGATATGGCGACGGAATTTGCCGCCCTTGCCGATTTCCTTCCCGCCGCGAAAGCGCGGCTCGTTTTCGTTTCCAACGAGGTGGGTCTCGGCATCGTGCCGGACAATCGCATGGCGCGGGATTTTCGCGATCATGCCGGCCGGCTGCACCAATCGATCGCGGCGAAGGCCGCTGAAGTCTATTTCATCGCGGCAGGCCTGCCGCTGAAAATGAAGGGTTAAGTCCATGAACCAGCAGAAGATTCCCGCAACCGTCATCACCGGCTTCCTCGGCGCCGGCAAGACGACGATGATCCGCAACCTGCTCACCAATGCCGGTGGCAAGAAGATTGCGTTGATCATCAACGAATTCGGCGATCTCGGCGTCGACGGCGACGTGCTGAAGGGCTGCGGTGCGGAGAATTGCACCGAGGACGACATCATCGAGCTCACCAATGGCTGCATATGCTGCACGGTTGCGGACGATTTCATTCCGACGATGACGAAGCTGCTCGAGCGCGAGCAGAGGCCCGACCATATCGTCATCGAGACTTCTGGCCTTGCCCTGCCGCAGCCGCTGGTCGCCGCCTTCAACTGGCCCGACATTCGCACCCAGGTGACCGTCGACGGCGTCATCACGGTGGTCGATAGTGCTGCCGTTGCCGCCGGTCGTTTCGCCGATGACCATAATGCCGTCGACGCGCGCCGCGCCGAGGATGAGTCGCTCGATCACGAGAGCCCGATCGAGGAGTTGTTCGAGGATCAGCTGACCTGCGCCGATCTCATCGTGCTCAACAAGACCGACCTGATCGACGCTGCCGGCCTCATCAGGGTGCGCGACGAGGTCGCCTCCCGTACGGTGCGCAAGCCCGTGATGATCGAGGCACGGAACGGGGAGGTGTCGGCCGGCATCCTGCTCGGCCTGGGCATCGGCACGGAGGACGATGTTGCCAATCGCAAGTCGCATCACGAGCTGGAGCAGGAGGACGGTGCGCCGCACGACCATGACGAATTTGACAGCTTCGTCGTCGAGCTCGGCCCGGTCGCCGATCCCGCCGGCTTCATTGAGTCGCTGAAGACTGTTATTTCAGCCCATGATGTGCTGCGCCTCAAGGGTTTCGTCGATGTCTCGGACAAGCCGATGCGGCTGCAGCTCCAGGCCGTCGGCAGCCGTATCGACCATTATTTCGACCGTGCTTGGGGCGCGAGCGAAAAGCGCGCCACGCGCCTTGTCGTTATCGGCCTGCGCGAAATGGATCAGGACGCGGTAAGGGCGGCGATCGAAGCGCTGGCATAGACGGATGCATCTGCTTCTGGTTCAACAGGGAACGATCAGCGACGGCGAGGAGGCAATCGACTTCGGGCAGACGCCGGGCGATATCCTGTTCCTGTCGGCGGCCGACAGCGAGCTTGCCGCGATCGCAACCGCCCATCGCGAGCGCGGGGCGGCACCTTCGCTGAGACTCGCCAGCCTGATGAGCCTCAAGCACCCGATGTCTGTTGATACCTATGTCGAGCGCACGGTGCGGCATGCCAAGCTGATTATCGTGCGCGCTCTCGGCGGTGCCAGCTATTTCCACTATGCGCTGGAAGCGCTGCATGCGGCTGCGGCCCGCGCCGGTGCACTGATTGCGGTCTTGCCGGGCGATGCCAGGCCGGATGCGGGGCTTGTGCCTTTCTCCAATGTTGATCTCGACGATCTCAATGCGCTCTGGGCCTATCTGATCGAGGGCGGCGATGCCAACGCGCAGGCTTTTCTTGACTATGCCGAGGCGATGCTGTCGGGCGCCGAGAAGCCGGCGCCGGCTGTGCCGCTGATGAAGGCAGGTATTTGGTGGCCGGGGCGGGGGTTGATCGGGGTTGAGGAGTGGCGGCGGGTTGCTGTTGCCGCGGTGTCTTCGGGTGTGGTGCCCGCCTTATCCGCAGAGCTCGAGATACCCCCCTCTGTCCTGCCGGACATCTCCCCCACAAGGGGGGAGATTGGCAAGTCGCTGAGGCTTCCCACAAACGAAACGTCGGAGGATGCCGCACTTTCGTCCGAGGAGATGGAACGAGGCCTCTCATCCCTGATCTCCCCCCTTGTGGGGGAGATGTCCGGCAGGACAGAGGGGGGTGTGCGGGTAATGGTAGCGGAGGAGGGATTTGAACCCCCGACAGTCGCCATCAGCTTCTACCGCGCCCTCGTCCAAAGCGGCGAGACCGGGCCGATCGAAGCTCTAGTCGGGGCGCTGACGACACTCGGCCTCCGGCCGCTGCCGGTCTTTGCCTATAGCCTCAAGGATCCGGTTTCCACAGGCATTCTCGAAAGCGTGTTTTCGACGCTGAAACCCGATGTCGTCATCAACACGACGGGCTTTGCCGTCTCCGCGCCAGGTGCAGACCGGCAGCCGACGGTGCTGGAGGCGAATGAGGCGATCGTGCTGCAGGCGATCCTGTCGGCCTCGTCGAGGGAGGCATGGCTCTCTTCCTCACAAGGCCTGTCGGCGCGCGATCTCGGCATGAACGTGGCGCTGCCCGAGGTCGACGGCCGGGTGCTGGCGCGGGCGATCTCGTTCAAGACGGCGGCGCGCTACGATGCTGCCGTCGAGACCAATATCGTCGCCAGCCAGGCCGATGCCGGCCGGGTGCACTATACGGCGGAGCTTGCCGCCAATTGGGCACGGCTGCGGAAGACGTCAGCGCACAACCGGCGCATCGCGCTCGTCATGGCGAATTATCCGAACCGCGACGGTCGGCTTGGCAACGGCGTCGGCTTGGATACGCCTGAAGGCACCATCGAGGTGCTGAAGGCTATGCGGGCGGCGGGTTATCCGGTCGCCGAGATTCCCGCCGATGGCGATGCGCTGATCCGCCACCTGATGGAAGGGCCGACCAATTCCGGTTCCGACGGAAAGATCATTCGCGAGACACTTTCCCTGAGTCGCTACAACAGCTTCCTGGAATCTCTTCCCAATAAGATTCAGGATGAGGTGAGAGCCCGCTGGGGCAGCCCGCAAGACGATCCGTATTTTCGCGAGGGCGTCTTCGCTCTGCCGTTCGCCCGTTTCGGCGAGGTGCTCGTCGGCATCCAGCCGGCGCGCGGCTACAATATCGATCCGAAGGAGAGCTACCATTCGCCGGATCTCGTGCCGCTGCACGGTTATCTCGCCTTCTATGCTTTTCTGCGCGAGAAATTCGGCGCTCATGCCGTCATCCACATGGGCAAACACGGCAATCTCGAATGGCTGCCCGGCAAGTCGCTGGCGCTGTCGGAGACATGTTATCCGGAAGCGATTCTCGGGCCGCTGCCGCACCTCTATCCTTTCATCGTCAACGATCCGGGCGAGGGCACGCAGGCCAAGCGCAGGGCCAGTGCCGTCATTATTGATCACCTGACACCGCCGCTGACGCGGGCGGAGAGCTACGGGCCATTGAAGGATCTGGAGGCACTGGTCGACGAATATTACGAGGCCTCCGGCGGCGATCCCCGCCGCATTCGTCTGCTCAGCCGTCAGATCCTCGATCTCGTGACCGATATCGGCCTCGACCGGGATGCCGGGATTGCGAAGGGCGAAAGCGAGGGCGAGGCTCTGAAGAAGCTCGACGCCTATCTCTGCGACCTCAAGGAAATGCAGATCCGCGATGGACTGCATGTGTTCGGTGTGTCGCCAGAGGGGCGGCTGCTGACGGACCTGACCGTGGCGCTGGCGCGGGTGCCGCGCGGGCTGGGTGAGGGTGGGGATGCGAGCTTGCAGCGGGCGATCGCGGCGGATGCGGGCTTGGGCGGCGGCATGCGGGGGATACCCCCCTCTGTCCTGCCGGACATCTCCCCCACAAGGGGGGAGATCGGCAAGTCGCTTGGGCTTCCCGAAAAAGAACCGTTTGAAGATGCCGCACCTTCGAAGCATGAGATTGAGCGGGGCCTCTCATCCTCGATCTCCCCCCTTGTGGGGGAGATGTCCGGCAGGACAGAGGGGGGGCCTCCATCTTCGACCCTCTCGATTGTGACATGGCCGCCGTTTGGACCGGCCCGCGACCTGAGATTCTCGCCGATATCCTCGATGCTCCATGGCGAACCAATGGAGACACCGTCGAGCGCATCGAACTACTCTCGGCGAAGTTCGTTTCCGGCGAGATGGATTGTCCAACCCTCTGGTCCCAAGCCAGATCGGTACTCTCCGAGATCGAAACCCGTCTTAAGCCCTCCATCCTCGCCTCCGGCCCGGCCGAAATCGCCGGCCTGCTCAAAGGCCTCGACGGCCGCTTCGTGGCGCCCGGCCCTTCCGGCGCGCCGACGCGCGGGCGGCCCGATGTGCTGCCGACCGGGCGGAATTTCTATTCGGTCGACAGCCGCGCCGTCCCGACGCCGGCCGCCTACGAACTCGGCAAGAAATCGGCGGAACTGCTTATCCGCCGCTATGTGCAGGATCACGGCGAATGGCCTGTCTCCTTCGGGCTGACGGCCTGGGGCACTTCGAACATGCGCACCGGCGGCGACGATATCGCCCAGGCCCTGGCGCTGATCGGCGTCAAGCCGCTCTGGGACATGAGCTCGCGCCGGGTCACCGGCTACGAGATCATTCCGCCGGCGATGCTCGGGCGGCCGCGCGTCGACGTGACGCTCCGCATTTCCGGCTTCTTCCGCGATGCCTTTCCCGAGCAGATCGCACTGTTCGACAAGGCGATCCGCGCCGTCGGCGCGCTGGAGGAGGATGTTGCCGACAATCCCATTGCCGAGCGCATGCGCGGCGAGGCGGCGCGGCTTGCGGCTGCGGGTCTCGACGAGAAGACGGCAGCGCGGCGGGCGGGCTACCGCGTCTTCGGCTCGAAGCCCGGCGCTTACGGCGCCGGCCTGCAGGCGCTGATCGACGAGAAGGGCTGGGAGCGGCGCGCCGATCTTGCCGAGGCCTATCTCGTCTGGGGCAGCTATGCCTATGGCGCCGGCGAGGAGGGCAAGGCCGAACGCGGTCTGTTCGAGGAGCGGCTGCGCTCGGTGCAGGCCGTCATTCAGAACCAGGACAATCGCGAGCACGATCTGCTCGACAGCGACGATTATTACCAGTTCGAGGGCGGCATGGCGGCGGCGGCCGGACAGCTCACTGGTGCGCGTCCCGAGATCTATCACAACGACCATTCCAGGCCGGAAAAGCCGGTGATCCGTTCGCTGGAAGAGGAGATCGGCCGGGTCGTGCGCGGGCGCGTCGTCAATCCGAAATGGATATCGGGTGTCATGCGCCACGGCTACAAGGGCGCTGCCGAGATCGCTGCTACGGTCGATTATCTCTTCGCCTTTTCGGCGACGACGGGCGCAGTCGGCGAACATCATTTCGAGGCCGTCTACCAAGCCTTTGTCGCCGATGCCGGCGTGCGCGACTTCATGATCGAGAAGAACCCTGCGGCATTCGACGAAATGAGAGAGCGGCTGTGCGAGGCGATCGACCGCAGCCTCTGGACGCCGCGCAGCAATTCGGCCCGGTTCCATCTGGCTGCAAACAACAGAATGAGGTGAGCTATGAGTGACGAGATCCCGGAAAACGAAACCGGCAAGGATGATGCGCGCCACGCCGAGAAAATGGCGAAGAAGAAGGCCGCGCGCGACAAGATCATGGCGACCAAGACCGATGGCAAGGGCCTGATCATCGTTCATACGGGCAAGGGCAAGGGCAAGTCCTCGGCGGCCTTCGGGATGATCTTCCGCCATATCGCCCACGGCAAGCCTTCGGCCGTCGTGCAGTTCATCAAGGGTGCGATGTGGACCGGAGAGCGTGACCTGATCGAGAAGCATTTCTCCGATCTCTGCCAGTTCCACACGATGGGAGAAGGTTTCACCTGGGAAACGCAGGACCGCGCCCGCGATGTCGCCGCAGCCTCAGCCGCCTGGGAAAAGGCCAAGGAGCTGATCCGCGACGAGCGCAATTCCATGGTGCTGCTCGACGAGATCAACATCGCACTACGCTACGACTATCTCGACATCAACGACGTCGTCACTTTCCTGAAGAACGAGAAGCCCGCCATGACACATGTCGTGCTGACGGGGCGCAACGCCAAGGAAGAACTGATCGAAATCGCCGATCTGGTGACCGAGATGGAACTCGTCAAACATCCCTTCCGCTCCGGCATCAAGGGCCAGCCGGGCGTGGAGTTCTGAGGCGTCAGTTGAGCGCGAGGCTGCGCAGGATGGCAGCCGTTTCCTCATCTGCCGGGAAGAAGGATTCGACCGCGAGTTCCGACAAAGTGATTTCGACAGGCGTGCCGAACACAGTCGTTGTCGAGATCAGGGAAAGCAAGCCGGCCTTGGTCGAAAGCTGAAGGGGAACGGCGATGCCGGCATAGTCGGTATGGACCTCGCCAGCAGTTTTAGGCGTTGGATAGGACAGCAACTCCTTCAAAAGCTTGTCCAACATTGGATCGCCCGAAGCCGAGAGCTGTTGGCGCAGCCTGCCGATAAGGTGGGCGCGCCACTCGGAAAGGTTTTTGATATGGGGCGCCAATCCTTGTGGATGCAGGCTGAGGCGCAGTACGTTGACGGGTGGCGTGAGCAGAGACTGGTCGGCAACGGCTGAGAGCAGCGGAGCGATGGCCGCATTGGCCGCGATGAGTGTCCAATGGCGGTCGACAGCGATTGCTGGGAAGGGCTCGTGCCCTTTCAGCACCATGTCGATGGCGCGACGGGCCGGTTCCAATGCGGGATCGTCGAGCGCGCGTTCGGCAAAAACAGGAGCGAAACCCGCCGCGAGCAGCAGCGGGTTCCTATCGCGAAGGGGCACGTCGAGCCGTTCGGCAAGATGCAGCAGCATGTCGCGGCTCGGTGTCGAGCGCCCGCTCTCGATGAAGCTCAGATGCCGCTGCGAGATCTCTGCCTCCAGCGCGAGGTCGAGCTGGCTCATGCGGCGGCGCTGGCGCCATTCGCGCAGATGGTCTCCAAGGGAGCGGGCGGTCGGCGTCATCAGGCGGCTTCCGGCAGCAAATCTATGAAACCGCGGACGGATTTCAGCTTGCCGCCTTCGAGCTCGGCGAAATCCGTGCCCTTGATTAGCGCATCGCCGTTTTCCGGGCCGAGGCCCCAGGAGAAGCGCAGGTTGTCGCCGTAGCCGTCGGCCGCCCCGATCAGGGCGAAGCGGAAGCCGGGGAAGCGGCTTTGTACCGCCTCGACCAGCGAATTGATCTGCTCATGGCCTTCGCCGCGCATCAGTGGGTCGATATAGGTCGCGGCTTTGCTCCAGCTCTCGGCGATGAGAGCGCGACGGCGAGCGGCATCCGTCTCGTTCCAGATGGCGAGATAGCGCTCTGCGTTGGTGTTTGCGTCGTTCATCGGGTCATCTCCTTTTGATCGCCCGTCAGTTCCAGGCAGTCCGATCATGCGGGAAGGCGATGCACCTTATCAATTACGCCAGAGGTAATGGAAGAGGGTCGAGGGGTCGTGTCAGACGCCGAGCCAGACACGCAGCGGATTTTCCGGGTCGGCGAGCAGCTTTACCGCAAGGGCGACGCAGACGATCACGAGCAGCGGCTTGATGAGCTTTGCGCCGATGCGCATGGCTAGCCGCGAGCCCAGCTGCGCGCCGAGGAACTGGCAAGCACCCATCAACAGGCCGATCTTCCAGAGTATCGCGCCGAAGCTTGCGAAGACGATCAGCGCGCCGAAATTCGAGCCAAGATTGAGAAGCTTGGTGTGGGCCGTCGCCTTCAGCATGCCGAAGCCGGCGAGCGTGACGAAGGCCAGCATGAAGAAGGAGCCCGTGCCGGGGCCGAAGACGCCATCATAGAAGCCGATAATGGGCACCAGGGTCAGGCCGAAGGTAAAGGGGGTCATGCGGCGGTAAGTGTCGAGGTCGTTGAGGTTCGGCTTGACGGCGAAGAAGATGGCGATCGCCACCAGGAGCACCGGCATGATGGCCTGCAGCATCTGGCCTGGAACGATCGTGGCGAGTGCCGCGCCGAGCGAACCGCCCATGACAGCCATCAGCGCCATCGGCAATTGTTCCGCAAGCTGCACATGGCCCTTGCGGGCATAGGCGATCGTGGCCGAGGCCGCGCCGAAGAGGGACTGCACCTTGTTGGTGCCGAGGGTCTGGAGCGGCGGAAAACCTGCG
The DNA here is from genome assembly GCF_001679785.1 of Rhizobium leguminosarum. Lineage (NCBI taxonomy): Bacteria > Pseudomonadati > Pseudomonadota > Alphaproteobacteria > Hyphomicrobiales > Rhizobiaceae > Rhizobium > Rhizobium leguminosarum. Next base: position 1,900,297 of record NZ_CP016286.1, on the reverse strand, counting down.
ATCAGCATGACGGGGACGGTGATGAGGCCGCCGCCGCCGGCAATGGAATCGACGAACCCGGCAAAGAAAGCCGCCGCGCAGAGCAGCAGAAGCAGATGGAATGTGATATCGGGCAAGGTGGTCTTTCGGGCAAGGGATTTCGGAGGGCCTTGTTGCATTTGCCGTCCCGAGCTGCAATGTCTGCAAAGACATGGGCAGGGCGTATTTGACGGTTTCCATGAGCGATATCTCTTTCGATACGGCGAGGCGCCACGTGCTCGGCCTCGGCTGCGAGCGCGGCACGCCGCCTGCCGAGATGCTGGCGCTTGCGATCGAGGCGCTCGACGCAGCCGCTATCGGCGCGGCGGAACTCACAGCTATTGCCTCGATCGACAGCCGAAGATTGGAGCCGGCGATCCTTGCCGTTGCCGCGCATTTTTCCGTGCCTGCCGTGTTCTTCGGCGCGCTGCGGCTGGAGGAGGAGACGCCGCGGCTCGCGAATCCCTCCGCGATTGTCTTTGCCCGCGTCGGCTGCCATGGGGTCTCCGAGGCAGCTGCGCTGGCCGCTGCGGGGCCGAATGCCGAGCTTGCTGTCGCCAAGATCAAATCTGCACATGCGACGGCGGCAGTTGCCCGCAGCGGGTTGCAGAAAGCGTGATCGGCGTTATGTTGGCGCCAATTCACGGCGCCGTCCGGCAGCCTCACGGTTCACATCTAGAGGATATCTCATGCACAAGGTCATTTATGACACTGACCCTGGCGTCGACGACGCCATGGCGCTTCTCTTCCTGCATCGTCATCCCGAAATCGAGCTTCTCGGCATCACCACGGTCTTCGGCAACGCCTCGGTCGAGACGACGACGCGCAATGCGCTCTTCCTCAAGCGCGAATGGAATATTCCGGCACCCGTTTCCAAAGGCGCCAGCGTCACCATCGATTCCTCGCGCGCGGAGCGGCCATGGCCGGCCATGGTGCATGGCGACAACGGTCTCGGCGATATCGACGTACCGGAGACGATCGACCTGCCGCTCGATCCGCGCCCGGCGCATCGCTTTATCATCGACACGGTACGCGCCCATCCGGGCGAAGTGCGACTCGTCGCCGTTGGCCGAATGACCAATCTGGCGCTGGCGCTGAAGGAAGACCCGGAGATTGCGACGCTGGCGAAGGACGTCGTCATCATGGGCGGCAATTTCTATGTGCCGGGCAATGTCTCGCCGGTCGCCGAGGCCAATATCCACGGTGATCCCGAGGCTGCCGACATCGTCATGACCGCGCCGTGGAAGGTGGCCGTCATCGGCCTCGATGTCACTGCAATCACCACGATGAGCCGCAGCTATCTCGGTGAAATGGCAGCTAGGGGTGACAGGGCGGTCAAGCAGCTCGACGCACTTTCGCAGTCCTACATCGACTTCTACAAGCATGCGGTCGAAGACGGCATGATGGTGCATGACAGCTGCGCTTGCGTCTATGCCGTGGCGCCGGAGTTGTTCTCGTCGATATCGGGTGCGGTGCGTGTCGTCTGCGGCGGCATCGCCGACGGTCAGACGATCGTCAGGCCGGACGGACGGCGTTTTCCACCTGACGGCGCCTGGGATGGCCTGCCGAGCCAGGTGGTCTGCACCGGCATTGAGTCGAGAAAGGTCCTCGACCTCATCCGCAACACGCTGCTTGCAGCCTGACCGCTTGGGAGCCGGCTGCGGCGCAGCCGGCTCCGCGACAATACGACCATAATTCATAGTGTTATTCGGATTTCCCGAGGATTTGAATTCGCTCCCTCGCAAAGTGAGTCATGGTCATCTCAGCAACTTCGAGTGAGGCGGTGCTGACGGCGTTGACCTTACCCCTTACGGGGCCTAGATCAGCAACATGATCGATGCCGCATTCTCCCATCTTCCGGCGCTTGAGCCGGGCAGCGTCTGGCTCGTCGGCGCCGGTCCCGGCGATCCCGGGCTTCTGACGCTGCTCGCCGCCAAAGGGCTTTCCGAGGCTGACGTCATTGTTCACGACGCGCTGGTCAACGAAGAATGCCTGGCGCTGGCGCGGCCGGAAACGTTGGTGGAATATGCCGGCAAGCGCGGCGGCAAGCCTTCGGCCAAACAGCGCGACATCTCGCTGCGGCTGGTGGAACTGGCGCGCGCCGGCAAGCGGGTGCTGCGGCTGAAGGGCGGCGATCCCTTCGTCTTCGGTCGCGGCGGCGAAGAGGCGCTGATGTTGGTCGAACACAATATCCCCTTCCGCATCGTGCCCGGCATCACCGCCGGTATCGGCGGGCTCGCCTATGCCGGCATTCCGGTGACGCATCGCGACATCAACCATGCTGTCACTTTCCTCACCGGCCATGATTCCTCGGGCATCGTCCCCGAGCGGATCAATTGGGAGGCGATCGGCCGGGGCTCGCCCGTCATCGTGATGTATATGGCGATGAAACATATCGCCGAGATCAGCGCCAATCTGATCGCTGCCGGGCGGCTGCCGTCGGAGCCCGTTGCCTTCGTCTGCAATGCTGCCACCGGCCGTCAGCAGGTGCTGGAGACGACGCTTGGAGAGGCGATCGAGGCCGTTGCTGCCTCCGGCCTGGAGCCGCCGGCGGTGGTCGTCGTTGGCGAGGTGGTGCGGCTCAGGGCCTCGCTCGATTGGCTCGGCGCCCTCGGCGGACGGCGGCTGCAACCCGATCCATTCCGCCGTTCCGGCAAGGTGACGGCATGAGCGGCCTCCTGATCGCAGCACCTTCCTCCGGCGCCGGCAAGACGACGGTGACGCTCGGGCTGCTCCGAGCGCTTCGCCGGCGCGGCATCGCGGTCGCGCCCGGCAAGGCCGGCCCCGACTATATCGATCCTGCCTTTCATGCGGCCGCGAGCGGCACGCTTTGCCTGAATTTCGATCCCTGGGCGATGCGCCCGGAACTGATCTCGGCCAATGCCGCCCTTCACCGTTCCGGCGACCGCATCCTCGTCATCGAGGCGATGATGGGGCTTTTCGACGGCGCGGCCGACGGAAAGGGAACGGCGGCCGACCTCGCCGCCCAGCTGGGGCTTTCCGTGGTGCTCGTCGTCGACGCCTCGCGCATGTCGCAGTCAGTGGCGCCGCTGGTTGCCGGTTTTGCCGGCTTCCGCGCCAATGTCCGCGTTGCCGGTGTCATCCTCAACAAGGTCGGCAGTGACCGGCACGAAGCGATGCTGCGACAGGCGCTGGAGGCTATCCGCATGCCTGTCATCGCCGTGATCGGCAACGACAAGGCGCTTTCCCTGCCGGAGCGCCATCTCGGCCTCGTCCAGGCCGGCGAACATGCAACCCTCGACACTTTCATCGACAATGCGGCGGATGCGGTTTCCGAGGAATGCAATTTCGAATTTCTGCTACGCATTGCAAAGCAAGGGCTTAACCGGCCGTCGGCCGCCAATATCGACCGGCTGCCGCCGCTGGGCACACGCATTGCCGTGGCACGCGATGTCGCTTTTGCCTTTTGCTACGAGCATATGCTGCTCGGCTGGCGCCGCCGGGGTGCTGCGCTCTCCTTTTTCTCGCCGCTTGCCGACGAGGCACCAGCTACCGATGCCGATGCGATCTATCTGCCTGGCGGTTATCCTGAGCTGCATGCCGGACGGCTCGCGGAGGCGCAGAATTTCCGCGCCGGCATGCTCGACGCGGCGGCGCGCGGCGTCAGGATTTACGGCGAGTGCGGCGGCTACATGGTGCTCGGCGACGGGCTGATCGATGCGGAGGGCAAGCGCCATCAGATGCTCGGCCTGCTGCCCGTCGTTACCAGCTATGCCGAGCGAAAGCGCCATCTTGGCTATCGCCGTGTCGTGCCGCTCGACGGCGCCTTCTTCGCGCGGATGATGACGGCCCATGAATTCCACTATTCCAGCGTCGTCTCCGAGGGCGAGGGCAAACGGCTTTTCCAGGTGCAGGATGCGCTCGGGACCGATCTGGGTGCAGCCGGGCTCCGGTGCGGGCAGGTGGCGGGGTCCTACATGCATCTGATCGATCTAGCCGGAGCAACGGCTGCATGAGCGCACCGATCGTCCATGGCGGCGGCATCACCGCGGCTGCCGCTACCTTCGGCGGCAGGCCGGACGACTGGCTCGATCTTTCCACGGGCATCAATCCGTGCCCTGTCGCCCTGCCTGACATTCCGGCGCGAGCCTGGCACCGCCTGCCGGACCGGCACCTCGTCGACGAGGCGAGGCGTGCGGCGCGCGATCACTATGGCAGCGGTGAGATCCTGCCGCTGCCGGTGCCAGGCACGCAATCGGTGATCCAGCTTCTGCCACGCCTCGTCGAGGCGGGTAGGCTGGTTGGCGTCACGGACAACAGGGTCGCTGTGACGGACAACAAGGTTGCCGTGACGGACGATAGGATCGCCGTGACGGACAACAAGGTTGCCGTGGTATCGCCGACCTATGGGGAATATGCGCGTGCCTTCGCCTCTGCCGGTTTTGCCGTCGATGCGGTCGACGATCTTGCCGCGATCGGGAGCGAGCATCGGCTGACCGTCGTCGTCAATCCGAACAACCCCGATGGGTTGATATGGCCGACCGGAACGCTGATTGCCCTGCACGATAAGATGAAATCGGCAAACGGGTTTCTTGTCGTCGACGAGGCCTTCGGTGATACCGATCCGGCGCTCAGCCTCGCATTCCGGGCGCCGCAGCTTCCGAACCTCATCATCTTCCGCTCTTTCGGCAAGTTCTTCGGACTTGCCGGCCTGCGGCTCGGTTTTGCCATTGCGCGGGATGATATTCTCGAGCGTTTCGAGGACTGGCTCGGTCCCTGGGCAGTCTCCGGCCCGGCTCTTTCGATTGCAGGTTCGCTGCTGCGCTCGGATGTCTCTCCGATCCGCGGCCGCATCGATGAGCGCAACGCCGGCCTGCATGCGGTGCTGAGGGGCGCCGGGTTGCAAATCTCCGGAGGGACGGCGCTCTTCACCCTTGTCGCCGATGCGAGGGCCGGCGACATTTACACGCATCTCTGCCGCCATCATATTCTCGTCCGCAAGTTCGACTATGCGCCGGATTGGCTGCGTTTCGGGCTGCCGCCTGATCCGGCGGCAGACAGGCGGCTTGGCGAAGCCCTTCAGAGATTTGAGCGATGACGATCGACGAAAAGCTTCTCGTACTGCTTCTGGCCCTGCTGCTCGACCGGATCGCCGGCGATCCGCAATGGCTGTGGTCGCGGATGCCGCATCCCGTCGTCATGTTCGGCGCGGCGATCTCCTATGCCGACCGGCAGCTCAACCCGGCAAGTCTCACCGGCTCGCAACGCCGAATGAACGGTATCGCCGCCATCCTGGCGCTGCTTCTGGTGGCGATAGCCGCAGGCTTCGTGTTCAACCGGTTCTTCGCGCTGTTCGGCCTCGTCGGCATCTTGCTGGAGACCGGGCTGGTGGCGATCTTCCTGGCGCAGAAGAGCCTTGCCGATCACGTCGCGGCCGTCGCCGTCGCCTTACGCGACGAGGGGCTTGCCGGCGGGCGGGCCGCCGTTTCCCGTATCGTCGGACGCGATCCCGAGACGCTGGACGAGCCTGCCGTCTGCCGCGCGGCGATCGAAAGCCTTGCCGAGAATTTCTCCGACGGCGTCGTGGCGCCGGCGCTCTGGTATGCCATCTTCGGCCTGCCGGGGCTCTTCGCCTACAAGATGCTGAACACGGCGGATTCGATGATCGGCCATAAGTCGGAAAAATACATCGACTTCGGCTGGGCCGCCGCCCGACTCGACGATATCGCCAACTGGCCGGCCGCGCGCCTATCAATCCTGCTGATTGCCGCCGGCGCCTGGATCCGGCGGGGAATAAGCGCCGGCCGTGAGGCGATCCGCGTGGCGATGCGCGACGGGGCCCTGCACCGTTCGCCGAACTCCGGCAGGCCGGAGGCGGCCATGGCAGGTGCGCTGAACGTCCAGCTCGCCGGGCCGCGCATCTACGGCGGCGTCATCGTGCGTGAACCGATGATCAACGACACCGGCCGCGACGTGGCGACCTCAGGCGACATCGAGGACGGCGTATCGGTATTCTATGCCAGCTGCATGGTGCTCGCCGGTGTGACGTTCGGGCTTTTCTTGTGTTTTCTGTAGACGCGGCACGGTACGACCACGCCTCGGTAGACAGCTCCCACTCAAACGTTTATGCGAAACGCCTCATAACCCTACCAGACCGGAAACAGAGCGATGACAGTTCAGGTTGAATTACCGTGCCCAAAGTGCAAGAGCACCAAGATGAAGTTCGAGCGTCCCGAGATCCGGGAGACCGACATCATCACCTGTGCCGCCTGCGGCCATAATCTCGGGACCATGGCCTCGATCCGCGAGAAGATGAACAAGGCCTACCAAGGGCTCAATCAGGCTGGGGCGAAGCGCAAGCTTCAGTAAGCCTGCGGCCCACCCGCTTGCTGCCATGCGCCGTTAAAATTGTGATTACCATTCAGATTAAAGCAATCTAATAAGGATTGCCGTAGTCTCTCTTTCGTGAGGGCGCAATTAAGCTGCGCGAGTTCGAAGAGGGGTTATGATGAAGACGATTTTGGCGGCTGCGGCCGCAAGTTTATTGCTGCAGTTTTCTCCTGTTGCTGCTCAGGCAGCAACGCTGGTCGCCAATATCAGCATCGGCAAGCAGACGATGACTGTTTCCGAGAACGGCTTTGTCAAGTATCGCTGGAAGGTTTCGACCGCGCGCAACGGCTATGTCACGCCGACCGGTTCGTGGAGCGCCAAGTGGCTGTCACGCGATCATCGCTCGCGCAAATACGACAATGCGCCGATGCCCTTCGCCGTATTCTTCAACGGCGGTTACGCCGTTCACGCGACTTTCGACCTGAAGCGCCTGGGCCGGCCGGCTTCGCATGGCTGCGTTCGCCTGCACCCCGACAATGCCGCCCAATTCTTCTCGCTGACGCGGCAGGCCGGCCTTGCCAATACCCGCGTGGTCATTACGCGCTAACCGAACGGTTATGCGCCGCGATGATCCCTCTTATGCGCTGATCATCCGCTCCAGTTCATCCATGTCGGGGACGATGATATGTCGGAAATTCTCGATGCGAATGACGCCGCTCTTGCGCAGCCTGGTCATCTGGCGGCTGACGGTTTCGATCGTCAATCCGAGGAAATCGGCGATCTCGGCGCGGGATAGCGGCAGGTCGAAGGCGGTGCTTGTGGCCGTTTGCGGTTCGGCGTGGGTGGCGATGAGGTGGAGCAGGCTTGCGACCTTCTCCTCGGCGGTGCGGCGGCCGAGCGTCAGCATCCATTCGCGCGCGGCATCCAGCTCCTTCAGCGCCTGATCGTGCAGGCTGCGCTGCAGTTCCGGTGTCTCCGATATCATGCG